>CAYYTT010000033.1:0-28990 GCA_964474635.1 uncultured Alphaproteobacteria bacterium
CCTGCTGCGCCGCGACGGTCATTCCCAATTGGTCTACAAGCACGCGATCTCCACCGTGATGCCGTCCCAGCCGGTTCAGCTTTTCGAGGCCGAACCGGACGCTGCCGCCGAAGTGCAGTGAGCCGCGGCCGAGGGGCCGCTGCGTCTGTCGGCGGACGAGGGCAAAGATCGTGAACGGTGACGCGGACGAAACACCAGAATTCAGCCGCAAGGACTCCCATCGCTACAGCGCCGCGCGGGACGCGGCGCCAACGCGCGCCCTGGTGCTTGAGCCTTACTTGAAAACCGACATGCCCGGCACGGACCGGGATCCGGAAAGCCGCCTTGAAGAGGCGGTTGGGCTTGCCCGGGCGATTGCGCTGGAGATCGTTGGTGCGCAGACGGTGCCCCTGTCTGGCCAACGCTCCTCAAGCCTGTTCGGTGCAGGCCAGGTCGAGACCATTAAAGAGCGCGTTCTGGCCGAAGACATTGTGCTTGTGGTCGTCGATGCGGCCGTGACCCCGACCCAGCAGCGCAATCTGGAGCGGGCCTGGAACGCCAAGGTGCTCGACCGGACCGGTCTGATCCTGGAGATTTTTGGCGATCGTGCGCGCACCCGCGAGGGCACGCTCCAGGTTGAACTGGCGCATATGCTTTATCAAAAAAGCCGGCTCGTGCGGTCCTGGACCCACCTGGAGCGCCAGCGCGGGGGCCGCGGCTTTCTCGGCGGACCGGGTGAAACCCAGATCGAATCGGACCGGCGCGTGCTCCAGGACCGGATCACAAAGATCCGCCGGCAGCTTGAGACCGTGACCCGCACCCGCCAGCTCCATCGCGCCGGGCGCAAAAAGGTGCCCTATCCCATCATCGCGCTGGTCGGTTACACCAATGCCGGCAAGTCGACACTGTTCAATCGGATCACGGAGGCGGATGTTCTGGCCAAGGACATGCTGTTCGCGACCCTTGATCCGACCATGCGGGCCATGACTTTGCCCTCGGGACGCCAGGTCATCCTGTCCGACACGGTTGGCTTCATTTCCGATCTGCCGACGACGCTGGTCGCGGCCTTCCGCGCCACCCTCGAAGAAGTCCTTGAGGCCGATCTCGTGGTCCATGTGCGCGATGCCGCGAGCGCGCAGGGGGACCGGGAAGCCCAGGATGTGCTGGCGGTGCTGGCCGAACTCGGCATTGGGGAGGAAGATGGGCGCCCGCGCATCACGGTCCATAACAAGGCCGATCTGCTTGCCCTTGAGCACCGCGAGGCGCTTGAACGGCGCACGGACCTTGAGGGGGATGACGTGGGCAATCCCGGCAGGGCGTCCTGCGTTCTTTCGGCCGTCACTGGCGACGGCATTACGGGCTTCCTCGCACTGGTCGACCGTATGCTGAGTGATCGGCGAACCGTGGTCGACCTGGAACTGCCTGGTTGGGACGGGGCGGGGCTCGCCTGGCTGCACCGCAACACGCAGATCCTGGAGCGGGACGACCGGCCCGACGGGCAGGTCCGTTTGCGTGTCGGGCTCGACGATAAGGCGCTGGGGCGCCTGCGCCAATGGCTTGACGGCGCGGCCCCCGCCGACGGGGGCGAGGCCCCAAAAGTGATCAGTATGGCGGCCGACTGACGGATGGCGCGCACAGACGCAAAGGAGAGGGGCCGTGATGGGAAGACCGGTGGATATGGACGCGGTCAGTACCCTGATCCGCACCGTGGCGGGCGAAGAGGTCATGCCGCGCTGGCGCAATCTCAGCAGTGACGAAATCTTCGAAAAGGGCCCGGGCGACCAGGTCACGCAAGCCGATCTCGCGACCGAGCGACGCCTGACCGAGGGCCTGAGCGCTCTGTTGCCCGGTTCCCTCGTGGTGGGCGAGGAGGCTGTCGCGGGGGACGAAGGCATCCTCGACCGGCTGCAGGAGGATGGCTATGTCTGGGTGATCGACCCGGTCGATGGCACGGCGAATTTTGCGCGGGGCACGGATGTGTTTTGCGTCATGGTGGCGCTGGTGCGCGGCGGACAGACCGTGGCCGGCTGGATCTATCTGCCCGTGGACGATGCCATGGCCGTGGCCGAACTCGGGGCCGGCGCGCGTCTTGACGGGACCCCCTTCACGCCCTCGACCCTGACGGAGCCCATGCGGATGCGGGCCTCGGTCCATGTGCGTTATATGCCCAAGGAAAAGGGACGCCTCGTGCGCCCGCGCCTGTCGGTCTTCCGCTCCAACCGGGAATTTTACTGCGCCGGGCAGACCTATGTGCACCTGGCGCGCGGCGATCTCGATCTGGCGTTTTTCTGGCGCACCAAATCCTGGGACCATGCCATGGGCGCACTGATTGTCAGCGAAGCGGGCGGGCGTGTGGCCTTTCTCGACGATGTGGACTATCGGCCCGACATTCGCGACCAGGTGGGTCTGCTCGCCGTGGCCAAGGCCGACCAGTGGCACCCGGTGCGCGATATCCTCTGGTCAGGCGAACCCGCCTAGGGCTGCGACGGGGCGCGCGGCTTGTCCCCGATTGGGCTCGCGGTCTTAATCGTCAGTCGCCGGCTTTTTCTTCGCGTTTGGCCAGTTGCCACAGGTCGTCTAGCGTTTCGGGCGGCACGGAACCGGTGGCGATCTCGCTCCCGCGCTCCCGGGCAAAGCGTTCCATGGCCCGGAAACGCCGCTCGAATTTGGCATTGGCATCGCGCAGGGCCGTTTCGGCATCGAGCCCGAGTTTGCGCCCCAGGCTGACCATCACAAAGAGAAGATCGCCATACTCCTCGGCGATGCGTGCCTGCGTACCGCCCTGTTCGACTTCCTCGGCCAGTTCACCGGCTTCCTCGACGACCTTGGCGAGTACGCCGTCCGCATCGTCCCAATCGAAGCCCACCCGGGCGACACGCTTTTGCAGCTTTTCCGACCGCAGCAGCGCGGGCAGGGCCAGGGGCACATCGTCGAGCACGCCGCTTATGTCCTGGCCGCGCCGTGCGGCGGAGGCCGCCCGTTCCTCCGCCTTCTGGGCCTCCCAGGTGCCATGCACGGGGCCGCCGGCGCGCTCGGCGTGCGATCCGAAAACATGGGGGTGCCGGCGGATCATCTTGTCACAGATGGCCTCGACCACGTCGGCGAACGTGAAGGCCCCCTGGTCCTGGGCGATGGCCGAATGGAAGACCACTTGAAGCAAAAGATCGCCAAGCTCGTCCTTGATGCCGACGGTGTCCTGCTCGCGGATGGCGTCGGCGACCTCATAGGCCTCTTCGATGGTGTAGGGCGCGATGGTGTTGAAGGTTTGCTCCCGGTCCCAGGCACAGCCGTGATCGGGATGGCGCAAATCCGCCATAACCGACAATAGCGCTTCGATGCGGCGGCGATCCTCAGGGATCTGCGCGCCCGGCGCGCCCGGCGCGGGCGGGTCCGAAGGGGGCGTGTCTTGGTTTGGCAGGCCGGACGGGGCGTCGGGTGCGGTTGCCGGATCGGATGGGCACATGGGTCTGGCCTTTTGGCTCGGGGCGTCGCCTCGGCTGGGGTGCCGCGGGGCCTGTGACGGGCTGCACGAAAGACACGCGTGCGGGTGACCTTGTGATTTCAGATTTGCCGGCCCGGCGCCAGTCCGGGGCGGCCCCTTGCGCGCGGGCCCGGCGCTGAACGGCGGCAGGCCCGGGCGGCCGACCGGTCCGACCCGTTGCGGCGCGTCATGGCGATTTGGCGGGCGAGGGCGCCCGATCTCTCACAGCTTTGTCACAAATTTTAGTGCGACTGTCAGATAGTGTGTCTTTTTGCGTGTAATCTTAGATGTGTTGCGCTTAAGGCGGCGTCATACCTGACCAGGTTGTAAATCCTTCAATGCTGTAACTTGATCTGCCCTGGGGCGTGAGTGCCAATGCGCGCGGCGTCGCGAAAAGGCGCTTGTGACCCATGCCGGTGGTGAACGGATGATCGACTTTCTGTTCGGACCTGTTCGGACTGTCGGTGTGGGGATCTTAAACTCAGGAGGTTAACCATGACCGATCGTCAAGACATCGCCGTCGATTCCCGCGTTGAAGCCGGTGAGCCCGGTTCGTCCGAATTCGACACCGGCCGCGTCGTCGAGATCGATGGCGACATGGCTACGGTTGCTTGGGACAAGGGTGAGCAGTCCAGCCACCCGATCAGCGAGCTGCGTGCTGCCAGCGCCTGATACAAGGGCCTGACGATAGTCAGTATCAACAATAAATAAGAACCGTACGAATTAGGCGAAGGGCGGACACGCAATGACCGTGTCCGCCCTTCTTGGCTTTTGTTTTACAGCGTGGGGTGACGAGCGCGCGTCACTTCACCAGGTTGCCGTTCACATCCATGGTTTCGATGTCGGCGATCTTAAGGGCCTTCAGGGGCTCCTCGATCTTGGACCGGTCGCCAACCACCAGCCACACCACGCCGGAGGGTTTCAGCACCCGGTCGGCCATGGCCGAGATCGTCTTCAGGTCAAGCGCCTTGTACGCATCCGGCAGGGTGGTCGGATAATCGAAGGGCCGGCCGTACCGGTGGCTCGACGCCAGGGAGCCCAGAACATCGCCGGATGTCTCGTACTGGCCCGGCAGGGACCGGGTGTTGTTGAGCATGACCCGGGTGAGTTCTTTCTGGGTGGCCGGACGCTTGTCCTTGATCTCCTTCAGCTCCCGAACGAGTTCGGCGAGGGATTCGGCCGTCTTGTCGGTCTGCACCGGTGCGTAGATCACGAAGGGCCGCTGGGCCTTTGCCCCGAACAGGATCGTGCGCGCGCCGTAGGACCAGCCCTTTTCCTCCCGCAGGTTCATATTGACCCGGGCATTGAAATCGCCGCCGAGGACCTCGTTCATGGCCTCGATGGCGATGTTCTGCTCATCGCCCGATGGGGGCGCAACATGGCCGGCGAGGATCATGGACTGGGGTGATCCCGGACGGTCCACGATGATCACCCGCGGCGTGTCGGGGATGGACACCGGCGCGATGTTCTTGCGCGGGCGGGCCCGGCGGTTGGTTTTCCACGCACCGAGATGCTTCTCAAGGATCGGCATCAGATCCTCGAGCGTGGTGTCGCCGACCACGAACAAAACGCCGTTGTCCGGGCGGATCCAGTTGGCGTGGAACGTCACGAGATCCTCACGGGACAGCGAGGAGATGGACGCTTCCGTACCCGTCCCGGTAAAGGGCACACCATAGGCGTGGCCGTCGCCATACATGAGCGGCGGCAAGAGGCGCAGGGCAATCGAGATGGGATTGGCCTGTTCCTGGCGGATGCCGGCCAGCCAGCGCTGGCGACGCCGGTCGATTTCCTCCTGGCTGAAGGCCGGCTCGCGGACCATTTCGGCCATCAGGCCCACGCTCTGGTCGAGATTTTCAGTGAGCGCGGACAGGCGGGCGATGGAGACGTCCACATTGGATGCCGTGGACAGTTCCGCCCCAAGACGTTCCGCGGCGGCTGCAAGCTCGAGAGCGCTCTTTGACTTTGTGCCCTCTTCCAGCATGGCCATGGCGAAACTCGCCGTGCCCAGCGTGCCGCCCTGGTCGGCCGCGTAGCCGGCATCGAACTGGAGCGACATGTCCACGACCGGGATCGTGGCGCGGCGGGCGAAGACGACCTTGAGGCCGTTCTTGAGGCTCGCTTCCTCCACTGCCGGGAAGGTCAGATCGGGCGTGCTGTCGACACCCGGAAGGGCGGAGCGGTCGGCGCCGCCGCCGCTGGTGGTATACTCTTTGAAGGGTTCGACCGTAAGCTGATAAAAGCCCGTCTTCATCCACTTGCGCGCGGCGCTGAGCGTCGAGGCCGGCGTTGAGGCGGCGATGCGGTCGAGTTCCGTCTGGTAAAAGCCCGGATCGCCCGCGTAAAGCTCACCTTGCGCAAGGGTGACGGCCTTGCCGCCGAAGCCGCCGACTTTTTCAAGTCCGCGCACCGTGTCCGCGATGGTCTTGGTCTTGACGAGTTCGACTTCGTCTTTCCTCGGACCGTCTTTCAGATAGTCGGCCAGCACGGCGTCGATCTCAGCGGAGACGCGCTCGACGGTCTCCCCGTCTTTCACATCTACCGTAATGCCGAGGATATTCGAAATCTCCAGATCATAGAGATAGACATTCACATCCGTGGCGATCTGCAGATCGTAAACGAGCCGCTTGTAGAGCCGCGAGTTCTTGCCATCGCCGAGCACGCGGCCCGTGACCTCAAGCTCCCGGGCCGTTTTCGTCGTGCGGCCCGGCACCGTCCACAGACGATAGATGCGCGTCTGGGGCACCCGGTCCTGCATGGTCTCATAGATGTTGGCCTCGCGGGTGGGCACGATGGCCTTGGGCTGGCGCAGGGGCGGTCCGGCTTGGATGTCGCCGAAATACTTCTCCACCATGGGCCGCGCCGTTTCCGCGTCGATGTCGCCGGCCAGCACCAGAACGGCATTGTCCGGGCCATAATAAGTGCGGAACCACTCCTGGACGTCCTCAAGGGAGGCGGCGTTCAGGTCATCCATGGACCCAATGACACTGTGGTTGTAGGGATGATCGTACGGGAACAGACGTTCCAGGATGGCGTAGAACACTTTGCCATAGGGCCGGTTGTCGCCCTGGCGCTTTTCGTTCTTCACCACGTCGCGCTGCTCGTCGAGCTTGTCCTGGGTAACGGCGCCGAGCAGGTGGCCCATCCGATCCGATTCCATCCACAGGATGCGGTCAAGCGCCGTGGTCGGCACGGTCTGGAAGTAATTGGTGCGGTCAAAGGACGTTGTGCCATTCAGGTCCGTGGCCCCCACTTCCGTAAGCGGACCGAACCATTCGTCGTCGTAGTTTTCCGTCCCGTTGAACATCAGGTGCTCGAACAGGTGGGCAAAACCGGACTGGCCCTTGGGCTCGTTCTTCGATCCCACGTGGTACCACACGCTGACCGCAACGACGGGCGCCTTGCGATCCTCGTGGACGACCACCCGCAGGCCGTTGGGCAGGGTAAATTTTTCAAAGTTGATGTCGACCTTGGCCGCCTCGGTCGGCGCCGCGTCGACTGGGGCCGGCGCGGCGAACAGCAAGGCCCCTAGGCCCAGCATCGCGCCGGTCGCGCAAGACAGTATTGTCCGTCCCATGGAGGTCTCCTCTGATGGGAAGTTATTGATTCAAGTCGCTTATTTCGGACAGGGGCGCAGGCGCCCCCGCCGCTGGCGCACCCTAACCCATTTGCGCAATTGTACCCAAAACACGGACAGTTTGCAGCGCGACAGGCGCACTAAACCTTGGCGGGCATCACCTTGGGGCTTGCGGTCCGGCGGCCCGGTGGCGAAGCTGCGCCGGCGCACACACAAGCGCGCGCCGCGGGAAAAAACGGGGGCGAGCCCATGACGCAGACGGTCAAGGAAATTTACAGCACACGCGACAAGGGCGATCTGCCGCCCCTGCCGCGCGAGGTTCCGGCGTTCTACGCCGGCGTTGTATTGTGGGGCCGGTCAGGCTCGCTGCTGCTCCAACTGCGCGACAACATCCCGGGCATCGCCAATCCGGGCCAGATCGGCACCTTTGGCGGCGGCGCGGAGGCGGGCGAGACGCCTGAGGAGGCGGCCATCCGCGAAATCAAGGAAGAACTCAATATCGATCTTCAGCCCACGCAGCTTATTCACTTGCTGAATTTTTATCGGACCTTCCAGGGCCCAACAACCTTGAAGATCTACTGTTTTGGCGCGCTCGATATCGAGGAGGACTCAGTTGCGTGTAGCGAAGGGCAGCTTGTGCGCATCGATCCCGAAGCCCTCGACGCGGTGGAGAACATGACCGAAGCCTGCCTCGTCTCGGCCCGCCATCTCATCGCCCATGTCAAAGAAAAGGGCTCAAACCATGACTGAACACCCCCCCGTCCTGTTCGATGCCACCCGCGCCGGTGTTGGCATCGTCACCCTGAACCGGCCCGAGAAACACAATTCCTTCAACGCCGACGTGATCGAGCGCCTCAACGAGTTGTTCAAAGAGCTGAAGGGGCAGGACGGTCTGCGCTGTGTGCTCATTAAGGGCGCAGGGCGTAGCTTTTCGGCCGGCGCCGATCTGGAATGGATGAAATCGGCCGCCCATTATACCCATGCGGATAATATGGAAGATGCTGCGGCCCTTGCGGAGATGCTGCACAACCTCTACACGCTGCCCCAGCCCACCCTTGCGCTCGTCAATGGTGCGGCCGTGGGCGGCGGTCTTGGCCTCGTGGCGGCATGCGACCTGGCGATTGCGGTGAAGGGGGCGACCTTCCGCTTTTCCGAGGCCCATCTTGGCCTCACACCGGCGACGATTTCTCCTTATGTGATTGAAGCCATCGGCCCACGTTGGGCAAGGGCATTGTTCGTCACGGGCGAAAGTTTCGATGCGGATTATGCCGAACGGATGGGGCTCGTGCATTTCGTCGTCGAGGACGAAGAAGCCATGGCCCAGGAGGAAGAACGCCTTGTCGCGCAGATCTTCCGGGGTGCGCCGGGCGCCGTGCGGGACGCGAAAAAACTGGTGCATGACGTGATGTGGCGCGAAATTGACGGCAGCCTGCGCAGCGATACGGCGCGGCGCATCGCCGACAGGCGCTCCAGCGAAGAAGGGCAGGAGGGGTTGGCGGCCTTCCTGGGGCGGCGTAAGCCCTCCTGGACCGTCCAGTCCTAAGCGAAGCGGGATACGGATTATCTTGAGAGTGAAGGAGTGGATCCGTGACCATGACAGGACGCTGCCTTTGTGGAGATGTTACCTTTACCGGCCATGGCGATCCGGGCTCGGTGCATGTGTGTCATTGTTCCGATTGCGCCCGCTGGAGCGGCGGGCCCTTTCTTGGGATCACGTTCAAGGATGGGGTGACCGTCAATGACGGGCCCGTGCGCTGGTTTGCCAGCTCCGAGTGGGCCGAACGGGGCAGCTGCTCCAAATGCGGCAGCGCCATGTTCTGGAGGCTGAAGGACGGCAGTTCCTTCACGGTAACGGCCGGGACACTTGAAGACAAGGCGTCGCTCGGCCCGGTCAGCGAACACATTTTCGCGGATCAGAAGCCGTCCTACTACGACTTCAAGGACGATGCCCCGCGCCTGACCGCCGAAGAGGCCCTGGCCAAATTCATGGCCGATGCGGGCCAGGCATAACGCAAGGCCCGCCCACCACGAATGCGCCCCGTTTGATACCCAAGCGGGTCTCGACAAAAGAAGCGGACAAATTATTTCCGGACGCATGGTTGATGTGTCGCTGGACAGTTCTGCGCCGGGACCAAGCAAGACGCCGCCCGGCGCGGGGCGTGTTTCGGAGCGATTTGCGACTGGAAGTGTCGGCCGGAAGTGTCGAAATGAGGCATGCGTGCCGCCCCATGTGTCTGCCTTCCCTCTCGCGAGGTCATCCGTGTGCACCTGACCCCCTTCGGATCATACACTTTGGTTGGATCACGCACCTTGGTCGGATCACTGGACCGGTCCCGGATCAAGACGATTGTGCCAGAATTGGCCACAGAACCGCCTCAAGGGTCTCTTCAGTTTAAGGACTATTTTGACGGGTGTCGTGCTATTCTCATGAAAGAGTTGTAACCGATCCGGAGTTCATGATGAGCCTTATCGTCATTCGTGCCGCGCCCCAGGACGCCGACACGGCCCGCCGTTTGGAGCGGTCCTTGCGCGATCTTGGTCTGGCGGCCCGTTTTCAGGGCGAGACCGGAGAGGGGGAAGAACGGGACAGCGAGGCCGATATCCTCATCGCCTTGTGGTCGCAGACCAGCGCGCAAACGGCCTGGCGCCCGCAACACGGGGACGCGGGGCTTTTGTCCGAGAGCATTGCGGCACTGCGCGCCGGCAGCCTTGTCCTTGCCAGCATCGATGGCCCCGACCTGGACGGTCCGGGCGGTCCTTACGGTAGATCGAGCCTGCCGCCGGGCCTGCGCGATTTGCCGTGCCTGTCCCTGGCCCGCTGGGTCGAGAATGGCTCGTCAGAGCCGCTGGAGGACTTGCGCGAGCTGTGTGACCGGACCCTGGAACGCCGCCAGGAACCTTGCCTGGGCCCTGACGATGGCCCTTGGGGCGAACGCCGGGCGGATTTGTGGAACGCCATTGCGCTTCTGACCGGCGGCGCGACGAGCCTGGGCACCATGGCGGCCATTGCCGCATCGGGCATGATCGGCTCCGCCGTGGGCTCGCGCGTGTGGGCGGAGGCCCTGGTGCAGGCCGGGCCTGAAGGCTGGATCCCGCTGGTGGTGGCCCTGGGCATATCGGTCCTGGCCGGCGTTGCCGGCTGGTTCGGCGCGTTGGGCATGTTCGCCGCCGGCGGCCTGCTCAGCGTGCGCAAATCGGGCGGCGTGGCCAACGCCGCACCGGGTGCCAAGCGCGTGGCGCTGATCCATGATGCGACCGATGTCCGGGAAGCCGATGTTCTCACCCTCGATTTGCGCAGCGTCGGGTTGATCGTGCCGCAAAACCCGGGCCTCGGCTCCGGTCATCTGCGTTGGGCCGCGCCGGGGGTGCGTGCCGCAGAAGATGCCGATCTGATTTTGCTGCTGGGCACACCGGGCACGTTCCGTTCCGAAAGGGCCCTGCGGGAGGTTCTGGCGGCCAGCCGGCGCGGGCGGCCCGTCCTGCCGCTCCTGTTCGACGACACGCCCGTGCCGGACAGCTTTCGGCTGGCCCTGGCGGGACGCACCTGGATGCCGGTGGATGACCGGCTCGGCGGCGTTTTAAGCCCGGATCTGCGCCTTGCGATCCAGCATGAGATCAATACGCAGCGCTTGCGTGCCGGCCCGCCGCGCCGTCTCGCCCCGCCGGTCGAGCGGGAGCGCGAGGGCCTGTTCGGTCTTGAGACCATCGACGATGCGCCATTGCTGGTTGCGGCTGGCCGCTAAGGGTTTTGGCGCCGGGCGCCTTCGCGTTTAGGGTTTCGGGCGTAGGCCCCGGCCCTTTGCGCATGCGTCAGGATCCGCCATGGCAATCATTTTCGACTTGTATGGAACGCTTCTCGATGTCCATTCGGCGGCGGGGCACAATCGGGCGCTGCTTGGCGATCGGACGGATCTGGTCTCCCTGCTGTGGCGCACGCGCCAGCTCGAATATGCCTGGGCGGCCAGTCTGTCGGAGACTTATACGGATTTCTGGACTCTGACGGAGCGGGCCCTCGATACGGCGCTGCATCTTGGCGGGGTGCCCGAGCCGGATGCCGTGCGGGCCCCGCTTCTGCAAGCCTATACCCGCCTTGATCCCTTCCCCGAAGTCGAAGCGGTGTTGACCGCGCTCAAGGACCGGGGCGTGCCGCTGCTCATCCTGTCCAATGGCGCTCCGGACATGCTGTCCCGGGCCCTGGCCGGGCGGGCCATGACGCCGCTTTTCGACACGGTGCTCTCCGTGGACGCCGCGCGGATCTACAAGCCGTCGCCCCGGGCCTACCAGATTGCGCAGACCCACCTGTGCAAGGCGCCCGGCGACATCCAGTTCGTATCCAGCAATGCCTGGGACGCGGCCGGCGCCGCCCGGTTCGGCTTCCGCGCGTCCTGGCTCAACCGCGCCAAGGGGCCATGGGAGTATCCCGATCATGGCCCCGTGCCTGCCATTGCCGATCTTAAAGCCCTCCTCACCGAGACCTGAGCACGCGTGGCAGCCAAGCCGGCCGCGTGCTATCCCCCTTCGAGAACCGAAACCATAACCAAACAACAGGCACGGGAGGGCGGCCATGGTCGACCGGCTGCTGATCGCAAATCGCGGGGAAATCGCCTGCCGGATCATCCGCACGGCGCGGCGCATGGGCCTGACCACCGTTGCCGTCTATTCCGAAGCCGACGCCCGGTCCGCCCAGGTGGACGCGGCCGATGAGGCCTATGCGATCGGCCCCGCGCCGGCCGCCGAAAGCTATCTGCGCGGCGAGGTTCTGATCCAAACCGCGGTGAAGGCGGGGGCGCAGGCCATCCATCCGGGCTATGGCTTTTTGTCGGAAAACGCCGCGTTCGCCGAGGCGGTCGCGGCCGCCGGGCTGATCTTTGTCGGTCCGCCGCCCGAGGCGATCCGCGCCATGGGTCTGAAGGACCGGGCCAAGGAGATCATGTCAAAGGCCGGCGTGCCCGTCGTGCCGGGCTATCTGGGTGCCAATCAGGACCCTGCCCATCTCGTCGATGCCGCCGCCAAGGTGGGCTATCCGCTGTTGATCAAGGCCGTCGCGGGCGGTGGGGGCAAGGGCATGCGCCGGGTCAACCGGCCGGAGGACTTTGAGGCAGCGCTGGTCTCGGCCAAGCGCGAGGCCGCGGCCGCCTTCGGTGAAGACCGTGTGCTGATCGAACGTTTCGTCACCGCGCCGCGCCATGTGGAAATCCAGGTCTTCGCCGATGGTCAGGGCAACGCGGTGCACTTGTTTGAACGGGATTGCTCACTGCAGCGCCGCCACCAGAAAGTCATCGAAGAAGCGCCCGCTCCGGGCATGAGCGAGCCGGTGCGGGCCGCCATGGGCCGCGCGGCGGTCGAGGCGGCGAAGGCGATTGGCTATGAGGGTGCTGGCACGGTGGAGTTCATCGCCGACGGATCGGCGGGGCTGCGCGAGGACGGTTTCTTCTTCATGGAGATGAACACCCGTCTTCAAGTGGAGCATCCGGTGACGGAAATGATCACCGGGCTTGATCTTGTGGAGTGGCAGATCCGTGTGGCCTCCGGCGAGCCCCTGCCGCTGACCCAGGATCAGGTGCGCCTCGCCGGCCACAGTGTCGAGGCCCGTCTTTATGCGGAAAATCCCTCAAGGGGGTTCTTACCCTCCACGGGCACATTGCATCGGCTGCGTTTGCCCGATCCGGACGATACGCTCCGGGTCGATACCGGTGTGCGCGAGGGCGATGCGGTCAGCATCCATTACGATCCCATGATCGCCAAGATCATCGCCTGGGGGGAAAACCGCGATCAGGCCCTGCGACGCCTCGCGCGGGCTTTGCGCGGCGTTGAAGTGGCCGGGCTCGGCACCAATGCCGGGTTCCTGGCTGAGATCGCCTCCCACACGGCCTTTCGGGATGCCCGGATCGATACCGGCTTCATCGATCGCCACCTGGAAGATCTCGTGCCCCGCCCGGGGCCACCCTCGACCGACGTGATGGCCCTGGCGGCGCTTTATGTCCTGGCCGAGCGCGAGGCCCGCGCGCGGTCGCACGGCGCCGCCTTGAGCGAGCCGCATTCGCCCTGGGACGCCCTTGACGGCTGGCGCGTGGGTACTCCGGCCCGGGAAATCTTGCGCTTTTCCGGCGAGGACCCCTTCGCGGTCACGGTGGTCCATGGCGGGCCGGTTAAGACGCTGGAAATCGGCGAGACCACGGTGCAAGGCCGGGCCAGCCTGGTGGCGCCGGATCGCCTGTCGGTGGTGCTTGACGATCGGCACGCCTGCATTGGCGTTCTTCGCTTGGGCACGCGAATCGTGATCATGGCGGAAGGGCAGGTTCGGGAGGTCACACTGGAGGATCCCCTGGACCGGACCTTGGCCGATGGGTCCGGCGCCGCACGGATCACGGCCCCCATGCCGGGCAAAATCCTGGCCGTCCACGCCGCCGCGGGAGACACCGTGCGGCGGGGCCAACCGCTGGTGGTTCTTGAGGCAATGAAAATGGAACACACCTTGAGTGCAGGCGCGGACGGCACCGTCGAAAGTCTGTCCGTGGCACCGGGTGATCAAGTGGACGAGGGCGCCCTCGTGGTCACGCTGGCCTTGCCAGAGAACGCCTGACCGGGTGATGCCGGCAGGGGCGCGATCCGGCCTTCAGGACCGGACTTTAAGACCAGATCTTTACGACCGGCCTTTAAGAAAGGAACCGAGATGACGATGCGATCCACTTTGTCGGGGCGGTTCGGGTTTGCGGCCGCGGTCCTTGCGCTGGTTATCCTTTTCGACGTCTCGCGCACGCCGGCGTTTGCCCAGGACGCGCCCGAGCCAGCCGAAACCGAGCAAGCCGTCGCGGCCCAGCGACCGGCGCTGATCGTCGAGGCGCTAAAATCAGGCGCACCGATCGGGCAAAGCGATTGGGCCTTCACCCAGGCCCTGTCCAATGGCGACGGAGAAATCGTGCTGCGCCATGATCCGGCCCTCGACGAGGGGCCCTGGCGCCTCGTTAAACCCCCTGTGGAAACGGCGTCGGACGATGTTTTGGAGATCGTCGAGGGCATCCGCGCGGCCGGTCGCGGCGCGGAAGTATTGGGTTATGAAAATCTCTCGGCGGCGCTGGGGACGGACATCGTCCTGGCCCGCGAAGAAGCGCGCACCATGGTCTACCGCTTCCAGCCAGTGGCGCCGCCGGAAGGCGGCCGGGGCCGGGCGGCCAGTTTCATGGAAAAGCTGCGCGGCGAACTGACGGTGCGCAAATCCGGGGCCGGAGCGGATGCCAGCGCGCCCTGGATCGAGTCGGTGCGTCTTTTCGCGCCGGAGTCCTTCAAGCCGAACTTCGCGGCGCGCATTACGAGCTTTGAGCAGATTGCGACCTACCGGATCGTGGATGGCCTGCCCCTGCTTGAGGAAAGCAGGACGGCCGTGGCGGGCAGCGCCATGTTCAGTGGGTTCGAGGAAAGCGTGACCGTGCGCATCCTTGAGGCAACGCCCGTCAAACGCACCCCGGTCGCGAACCCCGACACGCAAGCCGTGTCCCCGGACATGGCCGACAAGGCCGTTGGGGCAAACGAGGCCGTTGGGACAGAAGACGGCGCCCGCGAACCGCTCGGCGCCGAGAGCGCCAGCGCCGAGCCGAGCGGCGCGGAGCCAGACGAGGAGGGGGCGCCGCAGGTGCAGGACGTCTCCGATGATCAGGGCAAGGACGACGGCAGCGTCGAGGACGAGGATGCCTGACCACGGGCGCCCATCGCACTGGCCTCGGCTTCACCGCCGGCTACATCAGGCTCCATGACTGTTCATCTGTTGAAATTGGCGGTCGGCGCGGAAAGCGTCGAGAGCCTGGGGCGTTGGCAGGCCGGGCGCCTGCGCGCGGTCGGCGAGATCGCGCACACCACGCGCATGATCCCAAAGCGCCGCGATGAGGTGCTGGACGGCGGGTCGCTCTACTGGGTGATCAAGGGGTTCGTGCAGGTGCGCCAGCGGCTGCGCGATATCCGGCCCTTCACGGACGCCGATGGCATCCAGCGCTGCGATCTGCTCATGGATCCGGACCTTGTTGCCGTAGAGGCCGTGCCCCGGCGTCCCTTCCAGGGCTGGCGCTACCTTGCACCCAAGGACGCTCCGCGCGACTGCGACGGCAGCACGGGCTTTTCCGACATGCCGCCCGCCCTCCAGGCCGAGTTGAGGGAACTGGGTCTGCTGTGAGAGCGGGCACCGGGGTCCGGATTTCTCGACGGCCGTGTTACGCTTTGCGCGCCTCAAGGATCAGTGTGCGTCCGGTTTCGGCGTCTTCCGCCCGCTCCTTTGCCAGGCAGTCGCCAAACAAATCGGGCGCCCCGGTGGTTTGGCTCGGCACATGATCCTCGATCTCGACAAAGCCCGCGTCTTCCAGCAATTCCCTTAAGAAGCTTGGCGTTAAAAGCGTCAGGTGTTCGCCGCGGCACATGAGGAAATTTTCCAACCGTCCGCCGACGGAGCGCCGATCGTCCGGCCAGGAACTGAACCACGCCGTATTGCCGGCGATGTATTCCCGCATCGCGGTATCCGCGTTCGGCCCGCCCACACGGTAGACCCCTCCGGAACGAAGTGTTCTGAAGACATCTTGGAAATGCGCGCTCAGATTGGGCAAATGCTCGATCATGTGATGGCTGTAGGCGGCAAGCGCACTATTGTCGTGGAACGGCAGGGGATTGCGCAGATCGGCCCAGACATCCGCTTTTCCGCTCCAGACATTGGCATCGAGATTGACCCATCCGGGAAGATAATTCTTCCGTCCCGGTCCCAGATGCAGCTTCAAATCTCCGGTACGGGGCGCGCGGATGGCCTTGTGCACGTGGCCGTTGACCCACATGGCCGGTCCAGCGACCCGGTAGAAAGCGGCTTTGGCGGCGCGAGTCAGCATGTGCATTCCTTCAAGACGATGCGGCCGGCATCTTCGCGTCTTGCCTGCCCATGGGCACTTTTGGCCCAATGGTCCGCGAACGAAGATGTTTTGTGCCGGACACGGATGGCCACGATGAAGGCTTGGCCCCGGGGCCATCGCCTCAAGCCAACTTAAGATCTGGTAATCTTACACCAGCTTTTGCCGCAAACCGGACCTCCTTCGCAAGAGTGCAAGTCCGTTGGCCGGCCTTCACTCGTCTTCCAAATGGGCCCGAACATTGCCGGGCCACCGGTCGGCCCATTTGCGGATGGTCTTGACGAAGTCGCGCGGCGGATCCTCAGGCAGGACGATCTGCAAGGTTACGAGCTGATCGCCCGCCAGATTGGCTTTTTCCGGCTGGATGCCCCGGCCCTTCAGGCGCAGGGTCGTGCCTGTGTTGGAGCCGGGCGGAATGGTGAGGGCAACGGCGCCTTTCAGGGTGGGGACGCGCACCTTGGCGCCGAGCACCGCCTCCACAAGGCTTACCGGCAGCGTGATGTGGATGTCGTTGTCTTCGCGGCGGAAGGTCTTGTGGGCCGTCACATCGACGGCGAGCAGCGCGTCGCCCGATTTGGAGCCCTCGGTTCGGCCCATGCCTTTAAGGCGGATCTGCTGACCATCGCGCACGCCGGCGGGAATGCGCACCTCAACGGTGCGGTCGCCCGACAGGCGCAGGCGTCGGCGGGTGCCAAGGGCTGCTTCCTCGAAACTCACCGTCGTGCGGTAGGCCTGATCGAGGGAGCCGCCCTCGCTCTCGCCCTTGCGCTCGCGCAAATTGCTGAAAAAATCCGCGAAAATTTCCTGGTAGCGCGACCGGACGGCTTCTTCGGTCTCCGCGCCATTGTCGCCCGGAAAGGACCGGCTGCGCCCGGATGACCCAGATCCTCCGGACGACCCAGATCCTCCAGACGATCCTAGCCCACCGGACGATCCTGTTCCGGATGTTCCTGACCCATTGGCGCCGTTGCGACCGGCAGCGCCGTCCTCACGCCGCGCCCGTGTCTCGGGCCGGTGCGTCGAGCCATTGGCGGTCCCGCTGGGGCGCGCACTGCCGGCGGTGCCCGACCGGTCCCGGTAGCGCGGGCGCGCCGAGCGGCGTCGCAGGGCGCCCGAGGCATCGATTTCGCCCCGGTCGAAGCGGCGCCGGCGGATCGGGTCCTTTAGGAACTCGTAGGCCGCGGTGACTTCCTTAAAGCGCTCGGCGGTGGCGGCATTACCCGGATCCACGTCCGGGTGAAACCGTTTTGCCAGAAGCCGGTACGCGCTCTTGACCTCCGCATCGCTCGCACTGGCGCGGATTCCTAGAACTTCGTACGGATCTCGCATTCACTCACCCCGCTCAAGGCGTCGCCGCGTCCAAGGGCGCCGCCGGGCCTATCATCGCCCAAGTTCATCATCGTTCCGTTGAAAACCGTTTGTGCATGCTCGCCATTGCCCGGCAGACCAGTGCTCTGCAGACCGGGGCGCGGCTCGCAGGTGCGAGGACCCGTGGACTGGCTGGTGGCGACCCGATCCCCCAGAGCGGCGCCCATACCGACCTGCTTTGCAACCTGCCGTCAATCAAGGCCTCCGGGCGGAGGGTCCGCCGCGTCAAGACCTGTTCCCTTTAACAGGGTGTTGATGTCTTTCCGCGGCGAATTTGAGGCCGGCGCTTGCTCCCGTGCCCCATCCGCGCCCGCGGGGCGGGCCGCGAAGGCGGGCAACACGATGCCATTGGCGGCGAGGCGGTCGGCGGCGACCTGCGCGTCCTCTTGGCCCTGGCGCGCGGCGGCAAGGTAATAGGCGAGGGCGGCCGTGCGATCCCGCGTGACCCCTTCGCCGGCCTCAAGTTGACGTGCCAAAAGGAATTGGGCTTGGGGATTGGCGGCCCGGGCCCCGCGGTAGAACCATCGAGTGGCCGTGCGGGCATCGGCGGGGCCGCCTTCGCCATTGAGGATCATCAGGCCCAAATTGGCCATGGCGGCCGTGTGCCCGATATCCGCGGCGCGCCGATAGGCCTGGCGCGCGGCCTTCAGGTTCTGGGGCACGCCGAGGCCCTTGCGCAGCATGTGGCCCACATTGCGCAGGGCCGAAACATCGCCGCGATTGCCGAGCCGCTGGAATAGGGCAAAGGCCGCCGCATAGTCCCCGGCATCATAGGCCGCGACGGCCCGGTCGAAGTCCGTCGGCGCACCGTCGGCTTGCCCACGAGCCGTTTCGGCCTGGGCGTTCTCAACCGGTGCCAGTGTGTCCGGTGCCAGTGTGTCCGGTGCTGGCGTATTTTGGGCCATGGCCGCAAGGGGAAGCCAGCAGGCCGCGGCCAGCGCGACAAGGCGTGTACGTGCGCAAGGGCGCCCTTTTTGTCCCTGTCGGCGAGACCCGTGCGTTCGATGAAAATCGCCCAAGCCCGGCCACCCCGGTGTCTCGGCCCAGCGCCGTGCCGATCCTCGTCCCCTCGGGAGCGGCTTATCCGCCCACGCCAGCATTTCACGCATCCGGCCCGCCATAATCCGTGCACATACCCCGCAAGTCCCTATAATGGAATTATCGAAATCTGTCGCCTTTTTCCCGGTGTTGCGGCGCCCGATCTTGCCCCGGGGGCGTGCCGGACAACGGGTGCATCCGAGGAGTTTCCAGCCCATGGCCGATCCGCAGCCGCGACCCGCCACCGAGAGCGTGCGCGCCGAAAGCCTCATTGAGGGCGAGGACCCCTTTGCGTTGTTCAATCAATGGTTGAAGGAGGCCGAGGGCAGCGAGCCGGCCGATGCCAACGCGATGACCCTCGCCACCGTGGACGCCCATGGTATGCCGGATGCGCGCATCGTACTGCTCAAAGGGCTGCGAGACGGCCAGTTCGTTTTTTATACCAACACGTTGAGCATCAAGGGTTGCCAGCTTGCCGACCAGGGCAGGGCGGCCCTGTGTTTCCACTGGAAAAGCCTTGCCCGTCAGGTGCGTCTGCGCGGCGCCGTGGAGCAGGTCTCCGACGCGGAAGCCGACGCCTATTTCGCCACGCGCCCGCGCGGCAGCCAGATCGGTGCCTGGGCGTCACGCCAGTCCCAGACGCTCGGCCAACGCGGAGATTTAAAAAGCGCCGTTGCTGAAACCGAGCAGCGTTTCGACGGCAGCGCGGTGCCCCGTCCGCCCCATTGGTCGGGCTACGCCTTGACGCCGGTCCGGATGGAGTTTTGGCAGGATCAACCCTACCGTCTGCATGATCGTCTCGTGTTTGAAAAAGACGGGGCAGCCTGGACGACCTGCCGCCTGTTTCCCTGACGGACGACGGTGAGGCACCGCACTGGCAAGGGGGAGGAGCCAATGACGGGGGCGGACGAAACGACCGGCGGAGCGTCCGGCGATGCGGCGGGCGCGGAGCGGGCGGACCAGATGCGGGTGCGCCAGGCCCTCCAGTCGGGAGCGCCTTTCGGTGTCAAACCGGCCGATGTGGAGGTGATCGAGACCCATATCGCCGTGGTGTTTCTGGTCGGTCATTGTGCCTACAAAATGAAAAAGGCGACGGCCCTTGGCTATCTCAACTTTGTGGGCCTCGCCAACCGCCGCGCCATGCTCGAAAAAGAGCATCGTCTCAATAAGCGGACCGCGCCGGATCTCTATCGGCGGGTCCTGCCCGTGACCATGGAGACCGATGGCCGCCTTGTCCTGGAGGGGCGCGGTAAGCCGGTGGAATGGCTGCTTGAAATGGTCCGCTTCCCCCAGGACGCCCTGCTGCGCAATTGGCTTGAGCCTGAGCCCGGTCTTGCTCTGCCTTCAGAAGGCCTCGCGGCCCCCCTCGGTCTTGCGATTCGGGATCTCCATGCCAGTCTCGGCCCCTGCCTCACACAGGGGTGGGCGCGCAGTCTGGAAGGCGTCGTGGACAACATCACGGGGCACCTGAGGGACGGGATCGGCCCGGTTCTCGACCGGGACGCGGTCGACCGCTACGAGGCGCGGGCCCGGACGCTCCTGGCCGAGTTGGTCGGCCGGCTCGAAGAGCGGGCCCGGGCCGGGTATGTGCGCCTGTGCCACGGCGATCTGCATACGGCCAATATCGTCGTGCTGGACGGGCGTCCGGTCCTGTTCGACTGCATTGAGTTCAATGACACCATCGCCTGTCAGGACACCCTCTATGACCTCAGTTTCCTCCTGATGGACTGCGCCCGTCGCGGGCGGCGCGATTTCGGCAATCGGGTGTTCAATGCCTATCTTGGCGGCCTTGACCGGGCCGATTTCTCCGCCGCCCTGACCGGGCTCGCGGCGCTGCCCCTCTATCTGGGCCTGCGGGCAGCGATCCGGGCCCATGTGTGTGTCGCGCAAATCCGCGGCGCGGCGGCGGACGGTCTGTCCGAAACGGCCATCGCTACGGCGATCCGGGAGGCCCGGGCCTATCTTGCCCTCGCCGAGCGCTTGAGCGCGCCCACGGGAACGCGCCTGGTGGCGCTGGGCGGCCTGTCGGGATCGGGCAAATCGACGGTGGCGCGCGATTGCGCCGATGCGCTGCCGGGTCCGGCGGGGGCCGTCATTCTGCGCAGCGACGAGATCCGCAAACGCGCCTTCGGGGTCCGCGCGAGCGAGCCGCTGCCCAGCGAGGCCTATCAGCCGCAGGTCAGCGCCATGGTTTACGAAATGCTCGCGGAGGAGGCCGCCACGGCCCTGCGCTCGGGTCTGAGCGTGATCATGGACGCGGTTTTCGCGAGGCCCGCAGAACGCGACGCCGCAGAGCGTGTGGCGGCCAAAGCCGGAGTCCTGTTTACGGGCGCATGGCTTGAGGCCGATCCGGCCATCATGGCGGCGCGGATCCGGGGCCGGCGCGGCGACGCGTCCGATGCGACCGAGGACACCCTGCGCGCCCAGTTGGACTACGACCTCGGCGCCATGGCCTGGACCCGCATGGACAGCGGCGCAGACCGCGCGGCCAACCGGTTGCGCCTTTTGGAGATCCTCGGCCTGCCCGCCAGTTGAGCCGGTAGCGGCGGAGCGCTTGGCCCGCAAGGGCGCGCGCACTACAGTTTCTTCAGCAAATGAACGCCGAATGCCGGCCATTCGGACCAATCAACACGGCCTTCGAACGTGCTCGAAAGGCCCCAGGCGGGAGCGACCCATGTTTGGACTCATGCAGGACTGGCCCCTGCTCATTCACACCATCCTCGACCATGCGGCGCGCAATCACGGCGAACGTGAGATCGTGACCCGGACACTTGAGGGCCCGATCCACCGCTACACCTACCGCGACCTGCATGTCCGGGCGCGCCGGGTGGCCAATGGTCTGACCGATATGGGCGTAAAGCTCGGCGACCGGATCGCGACCCTGGCCTGGAACACCCATCGCCATGCGGAAATCTGGTACGGCGCCATGGGCATGGGCGCCGTGTGCCACACGGTGAACCCGCGCCTGTTTCCGGCCCAGATCGCCTACATCATCAATCACGCCGAAGACGACGTGATGTTCGTGGACACGACCTTCGTGAAGATCCTGGAGGCCATCAAGGACGACATCGCCCGGATCAAGGCCTTCGTGATCCTCACCGATCGCGATCACATGCCCGACACGAGCCTGCCCAACGCCATCTGCTATGAGGACTGGGTGGAGGGGCAGTCGCCCGATTTCGTCTGGCCGCAATTCGATGAGAACACGGCCGCCGGCATTTGCTACACTTCGGGCACGACTGGAAACCCCAAGGGCGTTGTGTATTCTCACCGGTCGAATGTTCTGCACACGCTTGCAGTCAACAACGCCGATGGCATCGGCATGAAGAGCACGGACAATGTGCTGCCCGTCGTGCCCATGTTCCACGCCAACGCCTGGGCCATCATTTTCGGGGCCCCGTCCGCGGGCACGAAGCTCGTTCTGCCCGGCGCGCGCATGGACGGGGAGGCCATTTACGAACTTCTCGACCAGGAACAGATTTCCATCACGGCCGCCGTGCCGACGATCTGGCTGATGCTGCTGCAATATCTTGAGCAGACCAACAAGCCGCTCGACCACTTGCGCCGGGTCATCATCGGCGGGTCCGCCGCGCCGCGCAGCATGATCGACACCTTCAAGAAGCGCTACAATGTCGATGTGCTGCATGCCTGGGGCATGACCGAAATGAGCCCCATGGGTACGTTGTCCCAGCCGAAATTCGGCATGGACGCGCTGCCCTGGGAAGATCAGCTCGACCTGCGCTGCAAGCAGGGCCGGGTGCCCTATACCGTCGAGATGAAGATCGTGGACGATGCCGGCGCGGAACTGCCTTGGGATGGCAAGACTTTCGGGCGCCTCATGGTGCGCGGCCCGGCGGTCTCGGCGGCTTATCTGCGCGGTGACGGCGGCGATATTCTCGATGGGGAAGGCTTTTTCGACACCGGCGACGTGGCCACCATCGACGGCCATGGCTTCATGCAGATCACCGACCGGGCCAAGGACGTGATCAAGTCCGGCGGAGAGTGGATTTCCTCCATCGAAATCGAAAACCTGGCCGTGGGGCACCCCAAGGTGGCCGAGGCGGCCGTGATCGGCCTGCCGCATCCCAAATGGGATGAGCGCCCCTTGCTCGTGATCGTTCCCAAGGATGGCGAAAAACCGACCAAGGAAGAAGTGCTCGACTACCTGTCGGACAAGATCGCGAAATGGTGGATGCCGGACGATGTGGCCCTCGTGGAAGACATTCCGCACACGGCCACGGGCAAGATCCAGAAGGTCGAGTTGCGCGACCGCTTCAAGGACTATGTTCTGCCCACGGCGAAGGACGCCGGCTAAGGGGAGCGGCGGGCGGCCGGTGAGGGCGGCCCGCGCCAAGCTTTGCGTGAATTGGCGGGAGGGGGGACATCTGGCCCGCTCGCCGATGGCTTTGAAAGGAAAGACAATGGCAGCAGATCGCAGTGGGGCGGGGGATCAGGCCCGCCCGTCGGGCGTTTTGGTCTGGTTCGGCCGGATCGCTTTTTTCTCGGGCCTTCTGGCCATCATTCTGGCGATGGTGGGCCCCCTTCTTTACCGCCAGGACGTGGTGGAGCTGCTGCCCGCCCTGTTGACCATTCCCGCGGCGCTCGTTCTGGCGGTCGTCGCCGTCCTGTTCGCCTTGTTGTTCATCCTGCTGTCTTTTGTGCTGAAGCCCCGGCCAGGCCTGTTTGGCCCCCTTTTCGGCGGTGTGGTGGGGCTTGCGCTCCTCGTGCAGATCGGGCCGATCGCGGGGCCGCTGGTGGTCGCCCGTTTCGCCCCGGATCTGGCAAAGGGCATGGACGTGCCCCCGCCCATCCACGACATCACCACGGACACGGACAATCCACCGCTGTTCCAGGCGCTGCTGGAGCGTCGGGCCCAGGACGGTGCGGTCAATCCGCCCGAATATGTCGATGACGGCGGTGAGGTCGCGGCCCAGCAAAAACAGGCCTATCCTGACATTCAGCCCCTGGTCTTGAACGCAACGTCCGTGGGCGCCGTGCTCAACGATGCCAAGTCCGTCGCCCGGGATCTGGGCTGGACCGTCATCACGGAGGCGCGGCCGAGCGACGGCGCACCGGTCCAAGTGGGCCGGATGGAAGCCACCCAAACCAGTTTCTGGTTCGGGTTCACCGACGACATCGTGGTGCGTATCACGCAACAACCGAATGATGCCGTGCGCGTCGATGTGCGCTCCAAATCCCGGGTCGGGATCAGCGATCTCGGCGCCAACGCCAAGCGCATCCGGGCCTTCCTCAGCCGTCTGAAAGAGCGCGCCTGAGGCACGGCGCGACCATGGGCGGTCTCAAAGGGTGGGGGACCGCTTCATTTCCTGCCGGCGCATGGGCATGGCGTCGATCAGGGAGAACAGGTTATCGGGTGCGATCGGGCTCGTTGAGCGGAGTTTTTCGTCCCCGTCCTTGCCGACAAGAATGACCACGAAATCGGCTGGGGCAATCTCGTAGGCGTTGCGAAGATGCGTCGGGTCGAGCGCGCTCATCACCTGCCCGTCGACAAGCACGACGTAAGGCAGCACCTCGATCACCACGATGTCGCGGTCTGCCAGCCCTTCGCGTGCGCCCTCAAGGAGGGCAAGCTGGATGTCCCGGTCGGCCCCCACATGATCCGGTGCAAAAAGCAGAACGGGCCGCTTGACCCATCGATAGCGTTCCAAAGGGGCAGGGCGCGGGCTTGCGACCGCGACGGCCGGACTGTGGGACGGTCCCGGCAGTGTGGCCTGGGCGCTCGCGGGGACCCCGGTCCCGCCGCACCACAGTGACAGAACGCCAGCCAGTCCGGCGCAAAAGGCCAGTCCGGCGCAAAAAGGACGGTTCAAGGCGCCCGGGCGGCATGCCTCGCCAGGGCGCCGGTTTGGCCGTGTCCCCTCGCGCGTTTCCATGGCCAGGCCCTTCTCCTGTTCGATCCGCGGCGTGCTGCTCCCCAGGGTGAGGGCAATGCCCCAAAAGGCCAAGCCCCGGCGCAAAGGGGCCATCCGGCCGCGCCGCTGCCGGCTTGGTTTCGCCCCCTCCTCGGCGTTACGGTGACACCGGTGAGTGGTGGCGGCCGGTATCCCCGGAAACGGGCAAGACCGGCGACAGGCACGGGGTTTTGGCGGACGATGACCATGTCCATGGCACAGCAGCAGACCAGTGAGCGGGCCTCCGAGGAGGCGGGCGCGGGCGCCGCGCGGCCCGAATGCCTGTCGGGCCTTGTGGAATTCCAGGAAGACCGCAACACCCTGGCCTTGATGATCCTCACGAACACGTTGGCGACCTTTGTGACCCTCGGGCTTTATCGGTTCTGGGCGCGCACGCGGCTGCGGCAGTATTTCTGGCACCAGACGGTCCTGGCCGGCTCCGCCTTTGAGTATCACGGCCGGGGCGTCGAGTTGTTCGCCGGCTTTTGCATCATTTTTGGCGCCATGGGCACGGTCTTCGGCGCGTTTTATGTGGCTAGCGTGCAGGTGTTCACATCCGACTCCACGCTCGCGCTGATTGGCTTTGCCCCCTTTGCCCTGGTGCCCCTTTTGCTGCCCGTTGCCTTTTACCGGGCCCGCGGCTACCGGCTCACCCGTACGGTGTGGCGCGGCATCCATTTGGGCCAGGATGGCTCATCGCTCGACTATCTGGGCCTGTGGCTCGCCGGATTGCTGGCGACCTTGCTGACCCTTGGCTTTGCCTATCCCTGGCGCAATGTCTGGACGGCCCGCTACCGGGTAGGGCACACGCTCGTTGGGGCGCAGCGGATCGCCTTCGAGCCGCGGGGACGGGATCTTGTCGTCCGCTGGCTGCCGGCCTGGGGGAGCGGCCTGCTTTTGACGGGCGCACTGATCGGCGGCGGGATCTGGCTCAGCCTCTATGACGCCGTCACGGATCTGGCGACGGATATGAACACCCAGCCCGTGGCCGCGCCGTGGTCTGACATCTATGCCGTGCCGCCGGCCCTCTGGGCATTGGCGCTCGCGACGTCGGCCATCCTGTTTTTCTTCGCGTTCGTCCATTACCGCGTTGCCGAGTTCCGCTATTTTGCCTCCAAAACAGAGATTGGCGGGGCGCGGTTCACGTCCGATCTGCGCACAGACCATGTGCTGAACATTCTGGCGCCGGGCATGTTGGGCCAGATCGGCTACACCATCGGCTCGGCCATCGCGGTCTATCTGTTGTTTAGTTTTTTAGGAGATTTTCCGCAAAAGGTCATGTCGGGCGGGGCAACATTGCTGGCCACGCTAGCCCTGGTCATCTTTGCCCTGAGCATCATCTTCGTCGCGTCCTACGGCATTTCCCATATTCTCAATCTGGGCATCCGGGCCCCCTTGATGGCCATGGTCGGGCGCAGCCTGACGATCCACAACCCTGAGGCCCTGGACCGGATTGAACAGGCATCGGACCTGCCCCTCGACGGGACGGGCGTGCGACCCCATGAGGGCCTCGCTGAGGCCTATGGCCTGGGGGACTGGTGACATGAGCGATCCAACCGGCCGTCCCCCGTCCTCGGCCCTGCCGCCTGGACCCGTCCAGCCCGCCCGGTTCAATCCGGCGCTGCGGGGCATGGGCCTCTTTTACGATGGGCGCTCCGCCACCGGACAAACGGTGCAGGCGCGTCTTGAGGGCGAGACCCTGGTGCTGACCGCCGCGCCGGACGCCGGCACTGCGGAGCCGCGTCTTCCCGCGACGGAGCCTTTGGCCGCCTGGCCCATCGAAGGGCTTGTCGTGGCGGGGGGCAGTTTTGCCAGCGGCGATGTGCGCCTGCGCTGCGCAGGGCACATGGGCCGCCTCGTGTTGCACGGGCCGGACCTTCTTGAGGCCCTGCGGATCGCGCGGCCCGCGCTCGCGCGGGAGGCGTTCTACGACCAGAGACCCTTGCGGTCCGTGCTCGGCCTGTTTGCCGTCATCATGGGCGCCTTCGGAGCGATCTTTTTCCTCGTGATCCCCCTCTTGTCGGGCGTAATCGCGCAATCCTTGCCCGATGACTGGCAGAACCGGTTGGGCGCGCGGGTGGAGGCGGCACGGGTGATCGACTATGCCCGGGCGCTGGGCCGCTCGCGCGATCAGATCCGCTGCGCCGGACCCGATGTGCCCCGTCCCGCGCCGGGCACCAAGGCGGCCGCCGCCCGCAAGGCCTTCGACAAGATCGTTGCGCGCCTGCGCCCCCATATGGCCATCGATTTGGATGTGCGGGTCACCGTGGTCGATGTGCCCGTGGTGAACGCCTACGCCCTGCCGGGGGGGCGCATCGTGGTGCACAAGGCCGCTATCGAAGAAGCGCGCCATCCGGATGAAATCGCCGCCGTCATCGCGCACGAGATGCGCCATCTGGAGGCCCGACATCCGAGCCGGACCATCATCGAGCGCGGCGCCACGGCGCTTTTGCTGAATTTCCTGTTCGGCGGGGTGGGGGAGCGTCCCGTGGAGTTCCTCATCGGCCGCACCCTGATCAGCACGCGCCACTCCCGGGCCCATGAACGCGATGCCGACGAGGGAGCCATCCGCATCATGGAGGCGGCCGGGCTTGACCCGCGCGCCTTGGCGAGCTTTCTGGAGCGCGCGGCAAAGGGCGCCGATGGCCAGACGATCAGCTGGCTGATGACCCATCCGGCTTCCAGGGACCGGGCCGAGACGGTGCGCGCAAAATCTGCGCCGCTGGGCGAGGTGCCGCCCGCACCCGTCTTGACGCCGGACGAGTTCCGCGACCTGAAATGGATTTGCAACCGGAACTGGCCGCGTGCGCCTCAACGCAAGGCGCGCAGCGAGTGGGATATATGATCGATCAGGCTGCGGACCGGTGGGCTGAGGCGGCGCCCCGGCGCTGACATGGCGGCAATCGTCAAGGTGCCCGCGTCCACGTCGTCAAGAACGCGCACAAGCTGGCCGTCGTCGAGATCCGGCCGCACCAGAAAGGCGGGCAGCAGGGCAATGCCCAGACCTTCCCGCGCGGCCCGCGCCAGCAGCATGCCATTGTCCGCCGACAGTCGCGGCGCGATCCGTATCGTGACCGGCGTGTCCGCATCCGGCGGACGCAGGCGCCAGTGACGCACCGGAACCGGCAGGGAATAGGCCAGCAAGGTGTGTGCGGGCAGGTCTTCCACCCGCTCCACGGGGCCGTGGCGGTCCAGATAGGCCGGCGCGGCCACCAGATGGAGCCGGTCCAGCCCCAGCCGGTGCATGACCAGGGAAGAATCCTCAAGCTCCGCCGACAGACGAACCGTCAGATCGAAACCGGCCGCGATGGGATCGACCATGCGGTCCGACATGGCCAGATCGATGTCGATCCTGGGATGGCGGGCCAGAAAGTCCGCCAGGACCTGCGACAGGTGACAGGTCGCGAAATCAAGGGGCGCGTTGAGGCGAATGAGGCCATTGGGCTCCCCGCTGCGGTCGCGCGTGTCCCGCTCCAAGGTCTCAAGCTCATCGAGAAGCGTGACGCAGCGCTCAAAATACGCGCGGCCAGCGTCCGTCAGGCTGACCTGCCGGGTGGTCCGCTGCAACAGGCGGGTGTCAAGATGGTCTTCAAGCGCGCGGACCTGCTTGCTGACGGCCGCCGTCGACAGGCCGAGGGCGCGCCCAGCGGCGGCAAAACCCTCGGCCTCGACGACCTTGCGAAACACGGTCATGGCGCTGAGCCGGTCCATCGAGATCCTCCGGCGCCGGAACGCCGTTAGCCTGCGGGCGCGTAGGACGCCGCGAGGCTGGGCGTGCCGGAGGTGCAGCGGGCCCGGTTCGTCTCCACCAGATGGATCAGATGGGCATGGACGGACAGGGCCGCCGCCGGGTGCAGCCCCGGGTCCACATCGGCATAGATGCGGCGCACCATGGTGCGAATGTCCGCGTCGCCGGCGGCCAGCGCGGCGAGGATCTGGTCCTCCCGGCCGCGCCGGTGGGCGATGAAGGCCTCGATGAAGGCCTTCGCTTCGCGCTGGGGCGGCAGGATCGGCGCGCCATGGGTCGGCCACAGGCTGGTCTCGGCGCGCGCCAGCAGTTTGTCCAGCGAGGCGAAATAGCTGCCCATGTCCCCATCCGGCGGGGCCACCACCGTGGTCGACCAGCCCATGATGTGATCGCCGCAGAAGAGGGCGTTTTCCTGGGGCAGGGCGAAACTGAGGTGGTTTGAGGTGTGTCCGGGCGTGAAGACCGCTTCGAGCGTCCAGCCGTCTCCCTCGATCAGATCCCCGTCCTTCAGTGTCACGTCGGGGGAAAAGGCCATGTCGCCGCCCTCGTCAAGGGAGACACCCACGGATTCGGCCGGACGGACCCGGCCCGCGCCGTGGGGCCCGAAACCCAGCGTGGGTGCCCCGCACCAGGCCTGGAGGGGGGCGGCAAGGGGGGAGTGATCCTTGTGGGTATGGGTGATCACGATATGGCTGACGGTTTTACCCGCGAGCGCGGCCTTGAGCGCCTCCAGGTGGCTGTCCAGCAGGGGGCCCGGGTCAATGACGGCAACACTGTCCGTGCCGACAATGTAGGTGCCGGTGCCCGTGAAGGTGAAAGGCCCTGGATTGTTCGCGATGACGCGTTGGATCAGCGGTGTGAGCGCGTCGCACCGGCCGTATTCGAAATCGAACTCGCGTTGGAAAGGAATACCGGCCATTGCGCCCTCCTGAAATCGGGGCGGCCGGGTGCGGGGTCGTGGTCGGAGTGCGCGGATTCGAACCGCGGGCCCCTGCCTCCCGAAGACAGTGC
>CAYYTT010000034.1:0-28927 GCA_964474635.1 uncultured Alphaproteobacteria bacterium
GTGCCGTTCACCCGCCTGTGGTCCGAAGTCCTTCCCCAGCAGCAACTGTACCAGGAGATGCGCTCAACGGCTGTGACGCTCTATGTGACCCTGTCGGAATGCTCACCCATGTTGCCGTTGGAGAGTTTCCAGCAGGGTGTGCCCTGCCTCGTGGGGCCGAGCAGCCATCTGTTCCGGGACGATCCCCAACTCGAACAGGCCCTTGTGGTGAAAGATCCCCTGTCGCCGGGCCTGATTGCCGAGCATCTCCAGGAAGTGCGTGGCCGGCGTGAGGAGATCATCGGGCGCTACAAGGACTACGCCAAGCGTGAGGCCCGCACGGCGCGTTCCCGCATCGAGGCCCTGGTCAACTGACCTTTGGCGCGCCCCGCGCGCCGTAATTGCGGTCCACCCAGTCCCGGTAGCTGCCGTCCTGCACGGCGCGCCACCAGGGCTCGTGGGCCAGATACCAGTCGATGGTCTGGGCAAGGCCGCCGTTCACGTCGTGTTGCGGCGCGTAGCCCAGTTCCTTTTGGGCCTTGCTCGGATCAATGGCATAGCGCTGATCGTGACCCGGCCGATCGGTGACGAAGGTCTTGAGGCTCCGCGTGGCCTCCCCCTTGGCGGCCGGGGCCTTGGGAAAACGTTTGGCAAGCTCCGGGTTTGCGGCGAAGGCTTCGTCGATCCCGGTACAGATCGCATCGATCATGGTCAGGTTCGTCATCTCCGCACCGCCGCCAATGCAGTAGGTCTCGCCCGAGCGTCCCTTGTCCAGCACCAGTCCGATGCCGTGGCAGTGGTCCTCCACATGGAGCCAGTCGCGCACATTCATGCCATCACCATAGATGGGAAGGGCCTTGCCCTCCAGCGCGTTCAGGATGAACAGGGGGATGAGTTTTTCCGGGAACTGATAGGGGCCGTAATTATTCGAACAATTGCTCGTGGAGGTCTGGAGGCGATAGGTGTGCTGATAGGCGCGCACCAGATGGTCCGAACCCGCCTTGCTCGCCGAATAGGGTGAGTTCGGCGCGTAAGGTGTGATCTCGCTGAAGGCCGGGTCCCGCGGTCCGAGCGAGCCGAACACCTCGTCGGTTGAAACATGATGAAACCGGTGCGGGCGGCCGCTGCCCGTCTCCAGCCAGGCGGCCTTGGCCGCCTTCAAAAGGGTGTGCGTGCCGATCACATTGGTGTCGATGAAGGCATCGGGACCATGAATGGAGCGGTCCACATGACTCTCGGCCGCGAAATGGACGAGCGTGTCCAGGTCTCGCTCCGTAAGCAGACGATGGACAAGATCGTAATCCCGGATGTCGCCTTGCACGAAGTCAAGGCCGTCGATGCCTTCAAGGCTCGCCCGGTTGCCCGCATAGGTAAGGGCATCGAGCACGACCAGCGTGTCATTGGGACGGGTCCGGCGCCAGAACCGCGCGAAATTGGCACCAATAAAGCCGGCGCCGCCGGTGATGAGCAGTTTAGCCATGGGTCGCGATGTCCTTCAGAACGCGGCGCAGGCTGACGCGCCAATGGTCCGGCGCACCGCCGAGATGGGCCCTTGCCGATGCCGTATCGAGCACGCTGAAGGCGGGCCGGGGGGCAGGGGTCGGATAGTCCCGCGTTGCGATGGGCTCGATGGGGATTGCTTTGGCAAGGAGGCCGCCGGCGACAGCCTCCTCCTGGATCGCGATGGCAAAGTCGTACCAGCTCGCAACGCCGCTATCCGTATAGTGAACCATGCCAGCCGCGTTCGTCTCGGCCAGGCGCCACAGGGCCGACGCCAGACTGGCGGCGGCCGTCGGCGTACCAATCTGGTCGGCGACGACGCGCAAGCCTTCCCGCTCGCCCATCAAGCGCAGCATGGTGCGCACAAAGTTGCGCCCCTCGGCGTCATAGACCCAGGCCGTCCGGACAATGAGGGCACTTGGATGATGCTCCAGGGCTCGAAGTTCCCCGTCGCGTTTGGTGCGCCCATAGGCGCTCAAGGGATTGGTGGGCGCATCGGGCGCGTACGCCTTGGAGGCATGGCCGTCGAAGACGAAATCCGTTGAGATGTGCACGAACTGTGAGCCGATCCCTGCGGCGGCGGCGGCCAGGGTGCCGACCGCGCCGGTGTTGATGGCCTCGGCCGCCTGTGTATCCGCCTCGGCGGCGTCGACGGCCGTGTAGGCGGCGGCATTGATCATCAGGGTGGGGCGCAGCTCCTGGACCATCGCCTCAACGGCTGGCGCATCGGTGATGTCGAGATCAGCCCGCGTGACGCCGGTCACCGGGCGATCCTTTGGGGCGAGGGCGAGGAGATTGCGGCCCACCTGGCCACTGGCACCCGTAATCAGGACGCTCATGTCACTTCCCCTCAGTCGAACAGGTCCGCCGAGGCGAGGGCCGCCGCGTCCGCGTCCTTGCCGGACAGGACGGGCGCGCCCATGCCCTCCAGGGGCCAATCGATGCCGATGTCCTTATCGTCCCAGCGTATGGAGCGTTCGTGTTCCGGCGCGTAATGGGACGTGCACTTATAAAGGCATTCGGTTCCGTCCTCGAGGCTCAAGAAGCCGTGGGCGAAGCCTTCCGGGATCCAGACCATGCGTTTGTTGGCGGCCGAAAGCTCGAACCCGACCCATTTGCCGAAGGTCGGCGAGGAGCGGCGAATGTCGATGGCCACATCATAGAGCCGGCCGGCGGTCACGCGCACGAGTTTCCCTTGCGCCTGCTCGACCTGATAGTGCAGCCCGCGCAACACGCCCCGGGCGGAGCGCGAGTGGTTTTCCTGCACGAAGGTCAGGTCGAGCCCCAGGGCGGCAAAGGTGCGGCTGTTCCAGGCCTCAAAGAAGAAGCCCCGATCGTCGCCAAACACGCGCGGCTCCAGAAGGGCGATGTCGGGCAGGGCCGTTTCGATGCGTTTCATAGGACCTGGGCGTGCGGGACAGGGGTATGGGCCTGGGGCCGGTTCACTTTCTCATTGTCGAGAAGCGTGAGCAGGTAAGTGCCGTAACCGCTTTTGCGCAAGGGGGCGGCGACCCGCTCCAGATCGGCGGAAGTGATGTAGCCCAGGCGCCAGGCGATTTCCTCGGGGCAGCAGATCTTTTGGCCCTGCCGGCCCTCGATGATTTCCACGAAATTCGCCGCCTCCAGAAGCGAGGCGTGAGTGCCCGTGTCGAGCCACGCAAAGCCGCGCCCCATATGCTCCACATGCAGGGCATTGGCTTTGAGATAGAGCATGTTGAGATCCGTGATCTCCAGTTCCCCCCGGGCGGAGGGTTTGATCTGCTTGGCGCAGTCGATCACCGTCTCGTCATAGAAATAAAGGCCCGTGACGGCGTAGGACGAGCGGGGCGCGGAGGGTTTTTCCTCAATGGTCTCCGCGCGCCCGTCCCCATCGAAGGAGACGACGCCGTAGCGCTGCGGGTCCTTGACCGAATAGCCGAAAATGGTCGCGCCGGCCTCGCGCGCATTCGCCCGCAGCAACAGCTCGCGCAGGCCCTGGCCATAAAAAATGTTGTCGCCGAGCACGAGGGCGCTGGGCCGGTCCTTCACGAAGTCCTCACCGATAAGAAAGGCCTGGGCGAGGCCGTCCGGGCTCGGCTGCACCGCATAGTCGAACGAAAGGCCCCAATCGGAGCCATCCCCGAGCAGGCGGCGGAAGGCGTCCTGATCTTCCGGCGTTGTGATGATCAAAATCTCCCGGATCCCGGCCAGCATCAGGGTCGAGATCGGATAGTAGATCATCGGCTTGTCATAAACCGGCATGAGTTGCTTGCTCGCCGCCTTGGTGAGCGGATAGAGCCGGGTTCCCGAGCCGCCGGCGAGAACAATGCCGCGCCGCGTTGTCGTGTCTGCCATGGTCTGCCTCACCCGCTGGTCCGGTGCCGATCGGTACGCCCCTGTGGCACGCGTGGGGCCGGATCAGGAGACGCTCGAACGGCTTAAGACCGGGTTGGGGCCAGGTCTTTGCTCAAAGCCCCAAGGGAAACGCCCGCCGCCGAGCGTGCCGGCGACGGGATCTGGGGTCTAACAATCATAAATCGCGGAGCCGGGCCAGCCGCGCGCCCAAGCCTGCCGCGCGCCCGGGGCCAGCCGCGCGCCCGGGCCAGTGGCGCGCAAGAACCGGGGCCCGGGCCGGGGCCAGAGCTTGAGCCATGCCCCGGGTCTGTGATCACGCGGGCGCGTCGGCGGCGGTCCACTCCAGATTGCCCGCGTACCGCTCGCTGACGCATCCATCCTCGTTGAGGGCGTACAGGTGCAGCCAGCCATGGTCCAAAAGATCACGCACCGGGCCGTGGCGGGCGATCACATCCGTCATGGCCTCGGTCGGCGCGGCGATCATGACGGCAAGGCGCATGGGTTCATGGATGAACTTTTCCCCGTCATGGACCGATTGCCAGGGCAGCCCGCTGCGCAGGGTGCCGGAGTTGCCCTCCAGGACCCCGAGGGTCCCGACGACATTGTGCAAGGTCTTGTTGCCGCTTCCGAAGGTGTGCGGATCGACCACCGAGCCGTAATATTGCAGATTGATCCAGCTGGCCACGACCATGGGGGCGGTCATGATCAGCTCAAGGATCTTGAAGCCCTGGTCCTGCTCCCAGTCATAGGAGTGCAGGAACACGCGCCCATCAAGATCAAGACCTTGCGTGTGCCGCCGCGGCGCGGCGATGAAAGCGGCGCACCCGGCAAGACCCCATTCGGGCCGCACCTGGCTCCAGTCCCGCGCGCGGGCCCGCACGGCTCCATCCACGTCTTTGGCGCTGTCCAGGGTCATCATGGCGGCCCGTTCGGCCCGGGCGAGGGACGCGGCCTGGGCGAAGCGGCCCTCAAGGTCCGCAAGGGCCCCGTGATGGCTCGCCGGCACGGTTTCCCGATCATACAGCGTCATGTCATCCGTAGTCGTATCGTGGAGCGCGCCCAGGAAGACCGTGTCGTCGGGAATATCGATGCCGCGGGCCCGCAGGCCCACGCGCACGTCGGGATCGTTCATCACCATGGCCGCGACCCGGGCGTTGGCCTCGCCCGTGTGCCCGCCGCAGGCCCCGCAATCAAGGCCCGTGGCGTGCGGATTGTTGACCGTGGTCGATCCGTGCCCGGCCAGAATCACCAGCGGGGCAAAGGGACCCGTCATGGACATGGCCCGCAGAATGGCCTCCGCCTGGGTGAGCCGGTCCTCCGCCGACAGACCGCTCGCGCGTCCTTCAAGGTCTGCCGGCGACAGATCCGGCGCAAGGCGCGCCTTGGTCCGGTCCGACAGGCCATCCTCCAGGGGATGGGGCACGGGCCGCGTCAGACCGAGACCGTCCGTGGCCAGCTTGCCGGCAAAGCTGATCCCGATGGTTTCCACAAAGGCAAAGGAGGAAACCGCCGACAGTTTGAAGGATTTCCAGGCCGCGTTGGCCCGGCGCCACAGCCGGCGCAGGTTCAGGGCCTGTTCGACCTCGCGCGCTTGGGCCCCGGCCACGGTCTCCCGGATCGTGAAGGCTGGGGTCAGCAAAACGGGGCACTGCGCGCCGCCCTTGGTCAGTCCAAGCGGCACATACTCGATGGGCAATCCAAAAAAGCCGGCAAATCCGATGGTCTCGGCCTCGGGTTCGACGCTCTCGAAGGCGCGGCGGAAGACCTCTGAGCGCACATCAATACAGAACGCGGCCTGGACCTTGGGGCGCTGCGTCCTTCGCTCCGCCTTCGGCTGGGCGAGGGCCTGGACCAGGGTGCGCCGCCAGTTTTCCTCATAGGCCGCCTGGAGCACCATATCGATCTCGAAGGCATCCGGCCCCAGGGCGTCGGCGCCGGATGTGCGGCGCTGGGACCAGGCCTCCTGCCAGCGGTCATGCAGATCAAAGCCGTCGATCAACAGGGTTTCCCAACAGGCCCGCACGGTCAGCAGGGAAATCAGGGTCTCGTCGCTGCCGCCAGCCAGTTCCGCGTCCCAGCCGATATAGCGCGCATAGCCAGCCCAGCCGCCCATGCTTGTCAACAGGCGGAGCAGATAGTCTTCCAACAGACTGTCAGTTACGGCGAGTTTGCCCATGGCCGCGGGCAGCGCCTCGATATAGGACGTGGGCAGACGCTTGACCCTGTCGCGCGTGCCTTTGAGGCCCATGACTTCCGGCGTGCGGTTCAAGATGGCGATGGCATGCCAGGCCGTGTAGGGATCCGCATCGCTCCACGGGCAACGCCAGGCCGCCTGTCCCCGGTCGAAATGGCCGGCGGACAGGGACGAAATGCGGTTTTCCACAAAACGGGGCCAGTCCTCGCCGCGCACGGCCAGGGCGATATCGGCCGCCGTCGGAAGGGCCCCCGGCGTGGGCGCGGCATGGCCCCGGGCGGCGGCCTTGATGTCCACCGCTGTCAGGCTGCTGCCGGATCTGGCAAGGGCGGCCGCAAGATCGGCATCGCTGATCCGCCCGCTCTCCAGGGCGCGGGCGAAAAAGGCGCGGTCCATCGTAATGGGGCCGGCACCGGCGCGGGCGAGGGTCAGATTGGCCTCGGCCATGGTCTTATCCGCAAGCCCCATATAGGGGTTGACGGCCACGAAGTGCTGCAGCGGCCAGAGCGGGGCGACACGCGCGCAGGCGCGCTGGGCCGTTTCATGGATGTGGGCGGACCGGCTGCTTGCGTCTCCGCCGGAGGTATCAATCGGGCTGTGAAGTCCCATGGGTCAAACTCCAAGTCAGACGGAAAGGGTCAGCGGGTCGGGGCCGGCTTGCCGTTGCGTTTGCGCAGGCTGCCGAGCATGTGGTCGATGGCTGCGTTGATGTAGAGGTCGTTCGAGACCGCCACATAGGCCGCGCGCCAGAAGGGCGAGGTCAGCCGGCCGAGCGCCAGCCCTTGAACGAGGGTCACGGCCGTGAAGGACACCACCGCCACAATCAGCACCGCCAGCGACAGGCCGTCCTGGGCCGGGGCGTCGGGAACGCTCGTGCCCAGCAACAAAAGCGCACCCTTCTGGAGGCCAAAGTAGAGCACCGACACGAGGACGGCGGCCCCGATGGTCCGTCCGATGACCATGGCGCTGGGGCGGCCCGTGAGGCCTTCGCTGAGGAGGTGAGTGAGACCCAGCACCAGGATGGCGCCGAGAGCCACGATGGCGGGCTTTTCCTCAGGCGTGAGGCCAAACAGGATCCCGACACCAATGGCGAGCGGCAGCGCCAGAAGCAGGCCGAGCATAAGGCGCAGGCCCGGGCGGGCGTGGTCGTTTTCGCCCGGGGTCCAGGCCGCCCGCTTCAAGTCCACGACACTGCCCGAGGACAAGAAGGCATGGGCCTTATAAAGGGAGTGCGCCACGATATGGACGAGGGCGGAGGAAAAGGCGCCAAGACCACATTGCAACAACATGAACCCCATCTGCGCCACGGTTGAGTAGGCGAGGGATACCTTCACACTGGTCTGCGTCAGCATCACGATGGAACCGAACAGGGCCGTTGCGCCGCCGACGATGGCGAGCAGCGTGAGCGAGGGGGTGTGCAACACCGCGATATCGGCAAAGCGGATGATCAGGAAACCGCCGGCATTGACGATTCCCGCATGGAGCAGGGCGGACACCGGTGTAGGCGTTTCCATAACCTCCGTCAGCCAGCCATGGGTCGGGATCTGCGCCGATTTGAGCAGGGCCGCCAGGGCAAGGCAGACGGCCGCAACGGCCGTGGCCATGCCGGGAGCAAGATCGCCCTCCCGCGCCATGGTCAGCAGGGTGCCGATATCGCCGGTGCCGGCCGCGTTCACCAGCATGAAAAAGGCCACGAGCACAAGGACGTCGCCGATCCGTGCAAAGATGAATTTCTTGCGGGCGGCGAGAACCGCCTGAACACGCTCCGGATAGAACACCAGGAGACCGTGGAGGGTCACGCTCATGCCGATCCAGGCGAGGGCGAATTGGAAAAGATTGCCCGACAGGATGAGCAGATGGACGCTCGCCAGGGTGAGGCACAGCCGGCCCATGAACGCGCCATGGCGCGGATCGCCGTCCAGATAGGTCCGCGCATATTCGCTCACCAGCGTGCCGACAAGGGCCACCACCAGGAACAACGTGACCGAAACCGCATCAATGCGGATGGACAGACCAAGGCCGAGGGGCTCCAGCGGACCGCTGGTGATCAGTGGACTGACGCTTGCGCCATGCAGGATCGCCAGAGCCAGCGCGCCGAAGGCGGAGGCAAGCGTTGCCAGATTGGCGATGCGCGTGATGGCCAGGACCCGGCCGGGTGCGCGTCCGCGCTCGACCATGCCGGTGACGGCTGACAGGCACAGCAGCAACGGTGCCGCGTAAAAAAGGAGCGACAAAGGTGTAGGCATTGGCAATCTCCGATGGAAAAACCGGTCAGTGCGCACATTGCCTAATTACGATTGATGAATAAAGTTCATTTAACAGATAAGACTCATCGATAAAACAGAATGATTGTGATGGGCATAAACTACAACCATTTGCGCTATTTTTGGGCCGTGGCCCACGCGGAATCGCTCACCCGGGCGGCCGGGCAACTCAACGTGTCCCAGTCAGCGCTGTCGGTGCAGCTCCAGAAGCTGGAGGCGCAACTCGGCCATGCCCTGTTCGAGCGCCGGGGGCGGGGTCTTGTGCTGACGGAAGCCGGCCGCATCGCCCTTGACCATGCGGATGCAATCTTCAAGACCGGTGAAGAACTGCTCACCGTCCTCAAGGGGCGGGGCGCGCCGGCCCAGAACGTATTGAGGGTTGGCGCGCTCGCCACACTGTCGCGCAATTTTCAGATGGATTTCGTGGCGCCGCTTTTAGGGCGCCGTGATGTGGAACTCGTGCTCCGGTCGGGCAATTTGGGCATTTTGCTTCAGGAACTGGAGGCCTTGCGCCTTGACGTGGTGCTTTTGACCGCTCCGCCGGCCCGGGACAGCGCCACGCCCTGGGTCGCCCATCCCTTGGCGGAGCAGCCCATCAGCCTGGTGGGCACGCGCGCCTTGGCGGGCGCCGGCGGTCCCCTGACACGCCTTTTGGACGGTGCGCCGGTGGTTCTTCCCACGCCCGATAGCGCGGTGCGCACCCGCTTTGATGCCCTGGTCGACCGTCTCGGCGTGCGCCCGCACATCGCCGCGGAGGTGGACGATATGGCCATGATGCGTCTGCTCGCCCGGGCAGGCGCCGGACTGACGGTCGTGTCGCCCATCGTGGTGAAGGACGAGATCGCCTCGGGCCGTCTTGTGGAGGCTGCACGTCTGCCGGACCTGGCCGAGACGTTTTATGCGCTGACACCGCAGCGCCGCTTTCCCAATCCCCTTCTGCCCGATCTGATCGGGCGCTATCGGGAGGGGCAGACGCTTGGGACCCCGCCTGTGGACGCCGGCACCCCTCCTTCGGTGGCGTGACGACCGGATCGATAGCCCCAAGCCTGGTCCCCCCGATCCAATGGGTGTAATTGAACCTATTGGCCATTCGGTCCGTAATGGTTCCAGAAAAAATGCGAATCGGGAGGGGCGCGGATGGATCGCCGGATAATGACCCTGGCCTTGGCCAGTTTTGCCGTGGGGACGGGCAGCTATGCCTTCACGGGCTTGCTTGCCGAGGTGGCGGGCGACCTTGATGTGAGCGTCGGGACGGCCGGGCAGCTTGCCTCCGCCTTCGCTCTCACCTTTGCGCTCACGGCGCCGTTCCTGGCAAGCCTCACGAATGGGTTTGACCGGCGCAAGGTTCTGGTGATCGCGCTGGCCGCGCTCGGCATTCTCAATGTTGCGGCGACCTTCAGTCCCGATTTTGAAAGCCTGCTGGCCATTCGGATCGCCTGCGGCCTTGTTTCCACCCTGATCAGTCCGGTCGCCGGTGCCGCCGCCGCGGCGCTTGTCCCCCCCGAAGAACGGGGCCGTGCCCTGGCTGTGGTTCTGGCCGGCCTGACCCTCGCGCTCGCCTTCGGGATTCCCATGGGTACGGCCATTGGCGGTATCTGGGACTGGCGTGCCACATTCCTTTATGGCGGGATCGTCTGTATCGTGAGTGCCGGCGTTCTGGCGCTGTTGCTGCCGGCGGTACCGAGTACGGAGCGCCCGGGCTTTGCCGCGCTTTTGGTGGCGTTCAAGCCCTCCGTCTTGACCAATCTGCTCTTCACTGGCGTGGGCTTCATGGCGACCTTTTCCACGGTGGCCTATATGGGGCCCATCATCACCTCGGTGACGGGGCTCACGGGATCAAGCATTGGCGCGCTCCAGGTCTTTGTGGGCTTTGGTGCCATTGTCGGCGTGATCGTGGGCGGAACGCTGGCGGGCCGGACAGTCAGTCCCCGGCTGATTGCCGGCATATTCTGCGTTCAGGCCTTCGTGCTCGCGATTTTTTCCCTCGACATGTGGCTCTCGCCCTTGCCGGATCCGCTGGGGCAGGCCGGCGCCATCACCCTGATGGCGCTGACGATCCTGTGCAGTGCCGCCACGTTGTTCGCCCTGGGCCCGCTTATCCAGACCCGGCTGATCTCCTGCGCACCCGAGGCCTCGGCCGTCATCCTGGCGCTCAACGGCTCCATGATCTTTTTCGGTCAAGGCGCCGGCGCGGCCTTTGGCGGGCTCGTGCTCGATCAGGCCGGCCTCCAGGCGCTGGGCCTCGCCGGAGGGTTCATGGCCTTGGTCGGATTGCTGGTTGCCCTGGTGGCATGGATGCGCACGCCGCCGGTCGCCGCGCCGGGCTGATCCGCTTGGCCAGCCGGCCGGCGCCCACTCAGGGGAGAGGCGAAGCCGCCTCGTTTTGCGAGTCATGGTCAAAAGCGTCCCCGAGCACTGTCACTGAGCTGAGGATCCATACCTCATCACCTCATCGATTTATGATTGAGACGCATTCCCATTTTGCCGTGGGCGAGGGGGCTGCGCGGGTTGCGTGTAGGTCCCCTTTCAAATTGCGGCATCTTTCTTTTGCCAGGGACAAGGTCCACACTGCATGCGGAAGACCAAACGCCCGGCTGCGAGGAAATCCCAATGGCGAAACTGAATGTGAATGGAAAAACCGTCGACGTGGAGGTGAGCGAGGACACGCCTCTGCTCTGGGCCCTGCGTGAGAATGTCGGCCTGACCGGCACGAAATTCGGCTGCGGCATCGCCCAGTGCGGCGCTTGCACCGTGCATGTGGACGGCGAGCCCGTGCGCTCCTGCGTTTATCCGGTCAGTGCACTGAGCGAAGACAGCAAAATCACCACCATTGAAGGTCTGTCCGAAGACGGCAGCCACCCGGTGCAGCAGGCTTGGGCCGAGCTTGATATTCCCCAGTGCGGCTACTGTCAGCCGGGCATGATCATGGCCGTCGCGGGACTTCTGAACGCCAATCCCAATCCGAGCGACGAGGACATCGACGCGGAAATCACCAATATCTGCCGCTGCGGCACTCTGCCCCGTGTGCGCAAGGGCATCCACCTTGCCAAGACGAAAAAAGCCTGAGCCCGGAGGACGCCATGAATAAGCATCTTTCCCTGTCCCGTCGGGGCTTCATGATCGGAGCCGGTGCGGCCGGCGCGGGTCTGACCATCACCCTTTACGACGGCGCAGCAACACAAGCCCACGCCGACGGTCATGACACAGACGAAGTCAACGCCTGGGTCCATATCGCCGAAGACGACACGGTCACGATCCGGATTGCCCGCTCCGAAATGGGCCAGGGCACGCTCACGGGTCTCGCGCAGCTCGTCGCCGAGGAACTGCAGTGCGACTGGTCCAAGGTGACCACGGAATATCCGACCCCGGGCGAAAATCTGCGCCGGGAAAGGGTCTGGAAAAACTTTTCCACCGGCGGCAGCCGGGGCATCCGCGACAGCCATCAATATGTGCGCGAAGGCGGTGCCGCCGCCCGCATGATGCTGATCGAAGCGGCCGCCAAGGAATGGGGCGTTGAGGCATCCGCCTGCACGGCCAAAGACAGTGTCATCACGCACACCGCCTCCGGCCGCACCACCACCTACGGCAAGGTTGCAACGAAGGCCGCGGGCATGGCCCCGCCCCTGGAGGTGAGTCTGAAGCCCGTGTCCGATTGGACCGTGGCGGGCAAGCCCCTGCCGCGCCTCGACACGGCCGAAAAACTGACCGGCAGGCAGGTCTACGGCGCCGACGTGTCCCTGCCGGGCATGCTGAATGCCAGCATCCGCCAGTCACCCATGATCGGTGCGACGGTGAAAAGCTTCGATGCCGCCGCCGTGAAGGACATGCCCGGCGTCAAGAAGGTCGTACAGGTCGACGAGACGGCCGTCGCGGTGATTGCCGAGCACTGGTGGCAGGCAAACGCGGCCCTCAATGCCCTGCCCATCGAGTGGGCCAAGGGTGAGGGCTCCGATTTCTCCAGTGCGGCCTTCGAAGCGGAACTTGACGATGGTCTGACGGCGGAGGAAACCTTCGTCGGCAATGCCGCCGGCGACATCACGACGGCTATGGAGGGCGCGGCCAAGATGGTCGAGGCCACCTACAACATGCCGCACCAGAACCATGCCTGCATGGAGCCCATGAACGCCACGGCGGTCTGGACGCAGGACAAATGCGACGTCTGGTGCCCGACCCAGAACGGCGAGTCGGCTTTGGCCGCCGCCGCGACGGCCGCCGAACTGCCGATCGAGCAGTGCGAAGTCTACAAAATCCATCTGGGCGGCGGTTTCGGCCGGCGCGGCATGACGGATTATGTGGCCCTGGCGGTGAAAATCGCCAAGCAGATGCCTGGCACGCCGATCAAGACCCTGTGGACCCGGGAAGAGTGCATGCAGCACGGCTTCTTCCATCCGACCACCAAGGCGCGCATGCGCGGTGCTCTGGACAAGGATGGCAATCTGACCGGCCTCCATGTGCGCATCTCGGGCCAGTCGATCCTCGCCACCCTGTTCCCCCAGGCGTTGCAGGACGGGGTCGACTTTTTCGTGTTCCAGGGGCTCCTTCCCTCGGGCACCGATCCGCGTGTGGAAGATCAGACCCTCAAATACACTTTCCCCAATTTGCTGGTCGATCACGCCATGCGGAACCCGCCCGTGCGGCCGGGCTTCTGGCGCGGGGTCAACGCCAATCAGAACGCGATCTATCTTGAGTGCTTTATGGACGAACTGGCCCATGCGGCCGGCAAGGATCCGCTCGAGTTCCGTCTCGCCCACTTGAAAGACTCGCCCAAACTGGCGGCCGTGCTGAAGGCGGTGGCCGAAAAGTCCGGCTGGGGCAGCGATGACGGCAAGGCCCGTGGTCTGTGCGCCTTTTATGCCTTCGGCTCCTACACGGCGGCGTGCGCTGAAGTGACCGTGACGGAGGAGGGCGCGCTCAAGATGCATCGCATCGTGGCGGCCACGGATCCGGGCACGGTCGTGAACCCGCAGCAGGTGGAGGCCCAGGTCGCTGGGTCCTTCGTGTACGGCCTGTCGGCTCTCCTGCATGGCGAAGTCACCTTCGAGGACGGCGTTGCCCAGCAGAAGAACTTCGACAGTTATCCGTCTCTGCTGCTCGCTGAAATGCCCGAAGTCGAGACCATCGTCATGCCCTCTGGCGGGTTCTGGGGCGGTGTCGGTGAGCCCACCATCGCGGTGGCGGCGCCGGCCGTGCTCAACGCTATCTATGCGGCGACGGGCAAGCGGGTGCGTCAGCTTCCCTTGAAGGACCAGTCCTTGAGGAAGGCGTGAGGCTCATGGGACGAACCGTCCCCACGCTGATCGGGGCGCTGGCGCCGATCGGCGGACGAGCGTTCGGATTGGCCCTGGCATGTGCTGGGGCCCTTCTGCTTCTTGTTGATGGCGAGGCGCTTCTTGCAGATGACGAAGCGCCTTTTGCCGTTGACCAGATGCGTCCTGCGGCTAACGAGGCGCTTCGGCCCGCTGAGCAGGACGCCGCGCTACAGGCCACCAGCCGGGCCGCGTCCCTCGCGGCGGCGTGCAGCGGCTGCCACCGCGCCGGCCAGAAGAGCCTCGTCAATCTGGACAGCCTCAGCGCGGACACCCTCACAACGAAGTTCAAAGCCTACAAAGCCGACGCGAACGGAACGACCGTGATGCACCGGCTTGCACGGGGCTACAGCGAGGCCGACATCCAAGCGGTGGTCGCCTATCTCAAAGCCGGCAAGGAGCGCTGACATGGCCCACCGTCTCTCCCGTCGCGGCGTTCTGGCCGGGCTTGCGGGCTCGGCGGTCCTTCCCGTACCAGCGGTCTTTCCGGTGCCCGCGGTCTTGGGCCAGACGACCTTCGGCGCCCTGGCCAAGGCCCGTGTGGCCATTGTGGGTGGCGGTTATGGCGGAGCCACGGCCGCTCGAGCCCTGAAACGCCTGGTGCCGGCCGCGACCGTCACCCTCATTGAGCCGAACAGGTCCTTTGTATCTTGCCCGTTCAGCAACCTTGTCTTCGCGGGCCTGCGCGATCTGCCGTCCCTGACCTTCGGCTATGACGCTCTGCGTGCTGAAGGGGTTGACGTTGTGCATGCGGCCGCCCGCGCGGTCGATGCCGAGGCCCGGACCATCACCCTTGAGGACGGCGCGAGCGTCTCCTGGGACCGCATGATCCTGTCACCGGGTGTCGATCTGCGTTGGGGCGCCCTTGAGGGCTATGACGAGGCCGCCTCCGCTGTCATGCCCCATGCCTGGAAAGCGGGGGCCCAGACCCGTCTGCTCGCCGATCAATTGGCCGCGATGGAGGACGGCGGGCTTGTGGTGATGGCCGCCCCGGCCGCGCCCTATCGCTGCCCACCGGGGCCCTATGAGCGGGCGAGCATGATCGCCTATTATCTCAAGAGCCAAAAGCCCCGCTCCAAGCTTCTGGTGCTCGACGCCAAGGACCGGTTTTCAAAAATGCCGCTGTTCCAAGAGGCGTGGGCAGAGCATTACGCGGATGTGCTCGAATGGCGCGGCGCCAGCGAGGATGGCCGGGTCTCCCGGGTCGAGCCTGAGACCATGACTCTGTACACCGATTTTGAGACCATCGAAGCCGACGTCGCCAATGTCATCCCGCCCCAAAAGGCCGCGGCCATCGCTGAGCGTGCCGGCGTGGCCGACGAGACGGGCTGGTGCCCGATCGATGCCACCTCGTTCGAATCGACCCTGCAAAAAGGGATCCATGTGATCGGCGATGCCACCATTGCCGCGCCCATGCCCAAATCGGCCTTTTCGGCCAATCTTCAGGCCAAGGTGTGCGCCATCCAAGTGGCCCGCCTGTTGGCGGGTGAGGCGCCGCAGGCGACCGTGCTGACCAACACCTGCTATTCCTATGTGACACCGACGGCGGCCGTCTCCATCGCGGGCGTTTATTCGAATGCGGATGGCGGCTTTGCCAATGTGCCCGGCGCGGGCGGGATCAGTCCCTTGGGCGCGGGCGCCGATGTGCGCCAGGCCGAGGCCAATCAGGCGGCCGATTGGTTCCGCGCCCTGACCCTGGAGACCTTTGGCTGATGGGCCGGGAAATGGACCGGCGGAGCGGTTTGCCGGTTTGGGCCGCGCTCATGGGTGTCCTGACCGGCGTTGCGGCCTGTTCAGACCCGCCCCTGGTCAGCGCGTCACAGGTGGTGGGCGATGCGATCCCCGCATCCTTGACCGGCACGCCGGGCACGATTGAAGCCGGTCGCGCGGTTTTTGTGGGCCGGGACAGCGGGCACTGTGTGCTGTGTCATGCCATTGATGGTCTTGAGGCGGAGTTTCAAGGAAATGTGGGCCCCGACCTCACGACCGTCGGCCGGCGGTTTGATGCGGGGCAGATCCGTTTGCGCATCGTCAACATTGAGGCTGTCGCGCCGGGCGCTATCATGCCGGCCTATTACCGGACGCAAGGGCTTCATCAGGTGGCCCCGGATTATAAGGGGCGGCCCGTGTTGACGGCCGAAGACATCGAGCACCTGGTGGCCTTCCTGGCGGCCCAGAAAGGGGAGCGACATGCCGGCTGAACAAAACCGATACGGACAGACTGCGGCTGTGACCCGCCGGGCACTCCTGGCAGGGGGAACGGGACTGGTGATCGTCAGTGCTCTGCCGGTCACGGGCCATGCGACACCGGAACAGGCTCGGGCGGCGATCACCGCGTTGTTCGGCGAAACACCCATCACCGAAGGCAAAGTGACCCTCAAACTGCCGCCCATTGCCGAGAACGGATACTCCGTGCCCCTGTCCGTCAAAGTCGACAGTCCCATGACGGATGCAGACCATGTTCGGCGCATTGCAGTCATTTCCGAACGCAATCCCGTGGCCACGGCGGTGCAGTTTCACTTGGGGCCCGGCGCCGGGCGGGCCGAGGTTTCCGCGCGCATGCGCCTGGCGGGGACCCAAACCGTGCAGGCCATCGCGGAACTGTCTGACGGCACGCTCTGGTCCGGCACGGCCAAGACGGTCGTGACCCTGGCCGCCTGCGTGATCATGTGAGGGGAGGATGCCATGACGGGCATTCGTGTCGCCGTACCCAAATCTGCCAAGGCGGGAGAAGCGGTGGAGTTAAAGGCGCTGATCCGCCACCCGATGGAGAGCGGGTTCCGCCGGGGGTCACGCGGCGAATTGATTGAACGCAACATCATTACGACCTTCGAATGCCGCTATCTTGGTGACATCGTATTCAAGGCCGACCTGTCGCCGATGGTGGCGGCCAATCCGTTCGTAGCCTTTCATGTCCGTGCCCGGACGACCGGTCCCCTGGAGTTTCGCTGGACGGATCAAAATGGCGAGATGTGGTCCCAAACCGCCGAGCTGACGGTGACATGATCTTGGGGTGCCGCCTGATCTTGGGGTGCCGCCTGGGCGGGCTTGCCGCCGCCATCCTGATGGGCTGGGTCCTGGCCGCCTGCGGCCCGGAGCGCAATGGCGGGCAGGGCCCGGAGACCGTGTCAGAAAGGGCCTTGCCGTCCGGGGCTATCCGGTCCGGGGCCACGTTCCTGACCGCCGAGACCCGGGCCCTCCAGGACGATGACTTTGCCAATCCGGGTTTTTTGTGGGTGGACCGGGGCCGGGATCTCTTCGGCGCGCAAGAGGGGGCGGGTCCCTCCTGCGCCTCCTGCCATAGTGATCCGGACACGGCGTTGACCGGTGCGGCCGCGCGCTATCCGGCCATGGACGAGCCGAGCGCAACCATGGTCAATCTGGAAGGACGGATCAATCTGTGCCGGGAGCGCCACCAGTCCCAGGCGCCTCTGGCCTATGAGAGCGAGGATCTCCTGGCTCTGACGACCTATGTCGCGAGCCTGTCCCGTGGGCGGCCCCATCGGCCCGCGCAAGGCCCGGCAACGCGCGCCACGTACGAGCGAGGACAACGGTATTTCCACACCCGGCGCGGCCAACTCAATCTGGCCTGCGCCCAATGCCACACCGAGAACTGGGGCAAACGTTTGCGCGGCGACACGATCAGCCAGGGGCACGGCAATGGTTTTCCGGCCTACCGCTTTGAATGGCAGGGTCTTGGCTCCCTCCATCGCAGGTTTCACGATTGTGATGCGGGCGTTCGGGCGGCACCCCGCCCATCGGGCTCCGCCGATTACATTGCGCTGGAATACTACCTCGCCGTCCGGGCGCAGGGGCTTGCCATCGAAAGCCCGGCGGTCCGCCGCTGATCCAGGGGTAAAACGGTCTTTCAGGCACCCACGCACGCCCATCGGACCTTTTGGGGCGCTCCCGCGGGGGCGGCGCAACGGCGCCGGGCCCCAGTGGCGGTCTTGAGTGCGGAGCGGATTTATCGGCCCCGTCCTATAATCGATATGAGTGTGTTGTCTTCGCGTCCTCGTTGCCGTCCTTGACGGCAGTGCCTGCGAGCGGGTGGAGTGCGTGGGCGATCTCAAGCGCAGGCGAGGGGCGCATGAGGGCGGTGCCTTCAGCGGAATGGCATCCGTACACCCACGACTTCAAAAAGAGAGCTTCAGATGACAGATTCATCTTCCTACGTGCCGCCGAAGGTCTGGACCTGGGACCGGGAAAGCGGGGGACGGTTTGCCAGCATCAATCGGCCCATTGCCGGCGCCACCCATGACAAGGAACTGCCGGTCGGACAACATCCCTTCCAACTTTATTCCCTGGCAACGCCCAACGGCGTGAAGGCCACGGTGATGTTGGAGGAGTTGCTTGAGGCCGGTCACGCAGGCGCCGATTACGACGCGTGGCTGATCAATATCGGTGAGGGCGCGCAATTCAGCAGCGGCTTTGTCGCGATCAATCCCAACTCGAAAATCCCGGCCCTGGTCGACCGCACCACGGAGACGCCGACGCGCGTTTTTGAATCCGGCGCGATCATGCTCTACCTCGCGCAGAAGTTCGACGCCTTTCTGCCCAAGGACATGGCCAAACTGGCCGAGTGCTATTCCTGGGTGTTTTGGCAGATGGGCAGCGCGCCCTTCCTGGGTGGCGGCTTTGGCCACTTCTACGCTTACGCGCCGGAAAAAATCGAATACGCGATCAATCGGTACACGATGGAAGTCAAGCGCCAGCTCGATGTCCTTGATCGTCACCTGGCGGAGCACCGTTTCATGTGCGGCGAGGAATACACCATCGCCGACATGGCCATCTGGCCCTGGTACGGCGCCCTGTCCAAGGGCAAGCTGTATGAGGCGGGAGAGTTCATCGAGGCCCACACCTACACCAATGTCATTCGGTGGGCGGAGGACATCAACACCCGGCCTGCGGTCAAGCGTGGTGTCATGGTCAATCGCGCCTGGGGCGACCCGGCGGGCCAACTGATCGAGCGCCACGACGCCAGCGACTTCGAAACAAAGACCCAGGACAAGGTCGGCGCCTGAGCCGTTACCATCCACGTCCCGCCGCACGGTCGGCGAGGATACAGACGCACGGCGCGGTCGCTCCGTCGGGAGCGGCCCCGCGCGGGTGTTCGACAAGGAGAGGGTGTATGAGCGAAGAGCATATTCTGTACACGGTTCAGGATGGCGTGGCCACCATCACGTTCAATCGGCCCGACAAGCTGAATGCCATGACGCCGCGCATGCTGGCCGAAGTGTTCCGGCGCGTGCGGGACGCGGCCGCCGACGACGCGGTCAAGGTGATTGTTCTGACCGGGGCGGGCAGGGCGTTCTGCGCCGGCCTTGATCTGCAGGTCATCGGCACGGGCAGCAGCGGCGAAGGCTTTCCGAGCCCGGATGAGGGGCCCGCGCCGCAGTGGAGCGATGAGATCGGTCCGGCACTCGCGCGTTTTTATTCCCATGGCTGGGAGGATTTTATCAAGGCGCGCAAGCCGGTGATTGCTGCCATCAACGGGCCGGTGTTCGGCTGGGGCTTTGTGTTGTCGTTGCACTGCGATATCCGCTTTGCCGCCCGGTCGGCCCTGTTCAATGCCACCTTTGCCCGCCTTGGTATCCCGGCGGAGAAGAACGCCGGCTGGCTGCTGACCCGTCTGATCGGCCCCGCGAAGGCCGCGGATCTTCTGTACACGGCTCGGCGCTTTGACGGCACGGAGGCGCAGGGTCTGGGCGTGGTCAATGGGACCTTCGAAGACGACGCTCTTATGGCGCATGTCCATGACTATGCGAAAAACATCGCGACCTACAGCGCGCCCCGGTCGCTGGCCGCCATCAAGGCCCAGATCTGGACGGCTGTCGACGATCCCTACAATGCCGCCTTCCAGGCCTCCGACCATGAGCAGCATCTGGCCACTCAGACGGCGGATTTTCGGGAAGGCTTCACCAGCTACACCGAACGCCGCGTGCCCGCCTTCAAGGGCAACTGAGCCACCGGCTATGCCGGATCGGCGTGCCCTGACGGTGTTTTGGGCACGCACCGCTTGAGCGCTTTCAAAAATTAGACTTCGGTCTACTGCTTTTGAGGCTCCCATCGCGCCGCTTGCGGGCCACGCCCCAAGGGCCGCTGCCGCTGGCCTGGGCATGGATAAGGCCGTATCCGGATCGATGGTTGGTGCGCTGCGGGACATTTCTCGCGGTCGGGGGAGAGATCCGCGTTGCGATGCTTCAACTTATTACGCGATACGTGTGTTGGGCAGCTTTTTCACCCCAACACGTCAAATAATGCGCAAGACAACGAAATTGGCTTCTCCCCCGGAGATATCCGGTCTACGCTAATGATGGACATTAGGCGCCATGGGAACAATGGCCGTACCAGGGGCATACTGGGGCCATGCCGGAAGCGGGGCCACCAAGGGAGTGGCGGCCAAACGGCTGGCGGGACCATGCTGGGGCCAGCAGAGCCGCCTTGGCCAGTCCGCGAAACAAGAGCGGCAAAGAGTGGCCAAGAGCGGCAAAGACAAGAAATACCACAGACGAGAGCACTTGTCTGAAAGGTGTTTCGAGGGGAGGTGACAATGGAACGTGGGATTCGCACTCTGTCCGTTACCCAGGGTATGACGGTTTTCGGTCTGGCATTCATTACGACGGCGACGTCCATGCCCGCCCAGTCCCAGGAAATGGATACGATTATTGTTACCGCGCAAAGACGCGAGCAAGATATTCAAGAAGTACCCATCGCTATTTCGGCCTTCGGTACGGAATTTCTCGAAAATGCTGGGGTCGATGACGCCCTTGAACTGACCTTCTTCACGCCAAGTCTTACCATTTTCCCCTCCCAATCCCCTGTCCAGACATCCGTCATTGTTCGCGGTGTGGGTACAGCCGGCAACAGTGTGTCCCTGGAATCGTCCGTCGGCGTCTATGTGGACGGGATCTATCGTGCGCGGCAGGCGTCCGTGTTGAACGATCTGGTGGATGTGGAGCGCGTCGAACTCCTCAAAGGTCCGCAAGGGACATTGTTTGGACGCAACACGGCCTCGGGCGCGCTGCAGTTCATCACGGTGGCGCCGCAGGACGAATTCGGGGGCTGGTTTGAAGTCAATCTGGGCAATCTGGACTTTTACAACGTCAAGGGCGCCATCAACATCCCGATCGTTGAGGGTAAGCTTGCCACGCGCTTTTCCGGATCCTGGGCGGAGCGGGAAGGCTTTGTGGAAAATGAATTCACGGGTACGAAACTCAACGATCGCAACCGCTATCAGGTCCGCGGTCAGGCCCTGTTCACGCCGACCAATAACATCTCATTTCGTCTGATCGCCGATTATTCCGAAATTGACGAAGTGTGCTGCTCCGGATCCAATATTTTTGACGGTCCAGGCGACACGGCGGCCGGGTTCCAGGCCGCGATCGCGCAGTTCGGTTTTCCGATCCCGGATTTTGGATTGTTTGTCGACTACGAGACCGCCGGCCGGCTGTTGGGGATCAACAATCCGGTTGTCCTTGCCGACCGCTTCAATGATCGCGTCGCGTCGGCCGATGTGGACAACTTTGGAACCATCGAAGAATGGGGCATTTCGGGTGAGCTCAACTGGGATCTGGGTTGGGGTACGGTGACCTCTCTCACAGCCTACCGCTCCTATGAAGCCTTCAACCTGTCCGATGGAGAATTCACGGCAGTGCCGAATTTTACGGCAAACATCACGACCGAACAGATCAGTTTCAGCCAGGAAGTGCGGCTGGCCGGCGAATTGTTCAACGGCCGCCTGGATTATGTGGTGGGCGGATTTTACTACCACCAGACACTCGATGACGAGACAAATCGGGTCTTCGGGCCCGCGGCGAACCTGCTGCTGGCCGGTAATTTGACCTTCGATCAGTTCCTCGTGGCCACCGGCGTCGTTCCGGTGCCGCAGGCGTGCCAGGGGCTCAATCCGCAAGTGGTGCCGTTTTGCACCTTGCCGGTGTTTCCCAGTGGCAGCAGCGCAAGCAACGTGTCCGAGCAGGTGCAGGACAGTTGGGCCCTGTTCGGCCAGGTCGATTATCAGTTGACGAATGACCTGATCATTACGGGCGGTCTGCGCTACAATGACGAAACGAAGGACATGAATGTCCAGTTCCTCGAATCCCAACCGTTTCCCGGATTTTCCCTGTTCACCGGGGTCTCACCCCTGATCCCGGATGTGAACGACGCGCGCTTCGAGGACTCAACCTTCACCTACACGGCCCGGATCGCCTATTTTCCCACGGATACCATCATGACCTATGTGTCCTATGGTCGGGGGTACAAATCGGGCGGCACGAATGTGGAGCGGATCGGCCTGACGAATCAGGCCCAGGTCTTCGGGGCTTTCCTGGCCGGGGTTAATCAGCTCCCGGTGGAAAATTTCGTGGTTCAACCGCAAACCATCACGGATACGTTGTTTGACCCGGAGATTTCAAAATCCTGGGAAGTGGGCTTCAAAGGCGATTTCTTCGCCAACCGGATGCGCACAAATGTGGCCCTGTTCCATACGACCTTCGAAGATTTCCAAGCCAATTCCTTCCTGGGCGCTGGGTTCGTTCTTCAAAATGCCGGTGAGATCACCAGCCAAGGCGTCGAGGTGGAGATCCAGGCCATGCCAACGGAGTGGCTCAGCCTGTTTGCCTCCACGGCCTATATCGATGTGGAGTTCGATAGCTTCGTGGGCGGCGTGTGCATCCGCACTCCATTCGGAAACTCGCCGGATGCGGATGAACCTGGCTTCCCCGATACCTGCGACAATTCAGGCAATACCGTACCGCCTGGGCAGGAATGGTCCGCCAGCGGATCGGCTCGGGTAACCCAGCCCATCCAAGACGACCTTGTCGCCTACAGTCAATTGGATGTGCGTTGGACCAGCAGTGTGGTGGGCGGCAATGCCAATGACCCCAACAATGGTTTCGACTCTTTCACACTGGTCAATCTGCGGGCCGGGATCCTCTTTGGGGAAGGCGGCCGGTACGATGTTTCCCTGTGGGCCAAGAACCTCTTCGACGAGGACTGGCGCATCGGCGGCTTTAACGCCCCCGGCGGTCGGGACGGCACCCTAGTTGCCAACCACACCGAACCGCGCACATGGGGCGCGACCATACGGGCCCGGTTCTGATACGTCGTTCCGGCGGGGCTTTTATGGTGTTGCTCGGGATGCGAAAGGGCCCCCGCCATGGCCGTGACTGGTGCTTCGCAAGCAAAACCGCGAGTGCCGAAGGCTCAGACCACGGAATGAGTCGGTATAGCGCTTGAGTATTGCTTCATTCAGATGGTGCAGCTTGTCATCGCGAGCCGCTCTTGGGCTCCCTGGATAGCTTCGCTTTGCTCGCCATGACGGCATGAAACTCAATCATCGACATGTGCCGCTGCACTAGGCGATCAATCTGCTCCGCGTCGTTGCGGAAGACTTTGTGCCCGAGACCGTCGCCGCGGCGCAGACCATCAATGCCTGGATCGGCGAACAGGATGAACTTGTACCCGGGACCCCGTTGGAGCGCGGCTTGGGCTATGCCAGATTCGATCTGCGTGGCATGACCATCAGCTCCCTGGCCCAGCCCTACCGCTTTTTCCGTCTGAAGCGCGCGCAGGATGAGTACGAGGCCATGGGTCCTGAAGATCGCAAGGCACTCGATGCCATCCTGGCGTCCTGCAATGCGGCGCCGCTGCTTGAGGCCAAACTCACCCGCGAGATCGGCCGCAAGGACAATCGGGAAGTTTGGCTGTGACCAGCGAACGGCCGGCGAAATACTCGAACCATTGACGACTCTAAACGGAAGCCCGCCTGCCGGTGCGTCCCCGCAAAAGCGTTGTATCGACCAAGCTCAGCACCGTGATCATCAAAAGCAAGAGGATCAAACGCAGATCGCCGAACATGAGTTGCGGCGTCACGGGAAACGCGATGGTCTTTTCGAGCGCCGCCACTTTGTAGTCGTGACGGTCCCGAAAACTCTGATGTGAACTGATCTGCCACATGTCCCGGCGACTGCGATACCGCATCAGGGCCACCGAGCTCCACTGCTCGGCGCCGTCAATGCCGATCACATCCATGCTTTGCGCGAAGGCTTGCCCCATGAAAAGGGGGTGGCACGCCCGGCTCAAAAGTTCGGGCCACATGAATTCAACATAGTGATCCAGCAGGGCGTCCGCACTCGCACCGGGTCCGGTTGCCGGCAAGGCGGCGGGACTGTCCGCCAAATCCATGGCGTTGACCATGATGAACGACTTGCCGTCATCATCTTCAAAAAACATCCGAAAGCGATCAATCACCTCCGGGGAGGCGCCGCGTTGTTCTAAGGTTTTGACAAGCTCATCGATCTCGCCCTGGCTCATTGGCCCCGACAGGGGCGTGTACCAGATCCAAAAGACCGCATAAAGAAGGACGGGCAGGCCCCAGACCCACAAGCGAAGGGAAGGCATCGCAGTCTCCTGAATAGTGAGGCACCGCCGCCGTCCGGGTCCTGGTCTTGCCAATGCATGGAAAAGGGGGGGCATGGAAAGGGGGGCGCATGGGAAGCGGCCGGGGCACAGGACGAGGGCGGGGCAGTGGGCCGGGCAAGGCGCGGGGCCCGCATCCGCCAGAAAAAGACGCGGGGCCCCGCCCAGTGTCACGGTTAAGGCCCGCGATCAATTCGGCCAGATCACATATCCGTCCGGGTCGCACGGAAGCTCCGCATTGGTCTTGTCGATGCAGATCGGACTTTCGGACTGGTGCGGATAAAGCGGCGGGCGGGCATCGGCCCAATGCGCTTCGATCAGGGCCTCCAGTTCATCGCGTTTCCCGGGCATCGCCTCGGCCAGATTGACCAATTCGCCGGGGTCCTTGGCGAGGTTGAACAGCCAGCGTTTGTCCTGGCGCTCATTGAGCTGCAGTTTCCAGTCGCCGGCGCGCACCACCTTGTAGAACCCGCTCGACCAGAAGATCGCATCATTCTCCCGGTCGATGCCGTCGCGCTCTCCCGTGGCAACCGGCAGCATGTTGCGCCCGTCAATGACCCGGTCCTCTGGGAGCGCCGCACCGCCAGCGGCCGCAAGCGTGGGCATGACATCGATATGGGCCACCGGATCGTCAATAACGGTTCCGGGCGCAATTCTGCGGGGCCATTTGACAAACATGGGGACACGGATGCCACCCTCGAACAGGGTGATTTTCCAGCCGCGATACGGGGCGTTCACTTCGGGCAGGCCGATATAGCCCGCCCCGCCATTGTCCGAGGTAAAGACCACGATGGTGTTGTCGGCGAGGCCCTCCTCCTCGAGCTTGTCCATCACTCTGCCGACGGACCGGTCCACGGCCCGGATCATGGCGGCATAAACGCGCAGACGATCCGGCTGCAGGTCGCCAACGGCGTCATAGTCTTCTCGCGCGGCTTGCAGGGGCGTGTGAGGGCCCCAATGGGCCAGGTAGAGGAAGAACGGCCGGTTCCGGTTCGCCTCGATGGCCTTCAAGGCCTCGTCGGTCCAATAATTGGTGAGATAGCCGCCCGGCTTGAAGCGGTCCTCAGAAACGTCCTCACCGGCACGGTCGAAGTCGGCCGCATACTGCAAGATGCCCCACAGGAACTTGTCGATGGGATCGAAGGGCAGCTTTGCATTGACCACGCCCGGATCGTCTTCCGGCAGATAAAGCCCACTGGCCATCAAAAGGCTCTCGTCGAAACCCTGCGAGACGGCGCGAAAGCGTTCCGAGCGCCCCAGATGCCATTTCCCGATGTGGATGTTGTGATATCCGCGGGTTTTGAGCAGTTCAGCAATCGTCGTTTCTTCGGGCGGCAGGCCCATATCCGCGAATTCGACCACCTCCGACGGACCATCCAGGTTGCCCGTGGCCGGCGGAAGGCCCGTATCGAGGTCCATTCCGCCAGCGAAGAGGCCCAACATACGGATCATCCCGGGCGGCATGGGGGTGAACTCGAAGCCGGTGCGGGTGGGGTAGCGTCCCGTGAGCACCATGGCGCGGGAGGGGGCGCAGGTTCCCGTTCCGGAATAAGCATTGGTGAAGACCGCCCCCTCGGCGGCAAGCCGGTCGATATTCGGTGTGGGAACGGCGCCTCCCGCGACGCCGCCACCGAAGGTCGAGATGTCATTGATGCCCAGATCATCGGCGAGGATAAAGATGATGTTCGGGGGGCCGTCGGATCGGTCTGTGGCGGGGCTCGCCGGACCGGATGCCCATTCCACGGGCCGGTTTTCGCCCACGTCCTGCTTCACCGCGCTAGCGATGAAATAAAAGATGATGGCTTGGCGGTTGAACCATGCCAGGGCGCCGGCACCGATTACAACGACCGTCAAACCAATCAGAATTCGCTTCCACATTTGCATGCTCCTCCCCAATGCGGCCCGGATGTCTTTGCCCCGTGTCCGCGCCCATGGTCCGTCTCGGCCGAGGTGATCGACCGGGGGGCGGTGGGCCCCATCTCAGGACACTGATCCTGGCGTGACGCGCCGGGAATTGCCACCTCCACTCGAAACAATCCCTATTTTATTTTCAGAACGAGTTTCCCGTGGTTTCGGCCATCGAACAGCATGCGCAAAGCCTCGGGAAACGTCTCAATGCCCTCGACGACATGCTCATCCAGGCGTAGCTTGCCCTCCTGGATCCATCCCACCATCTGCATGATGGCCTCGGGAAATCTGGCGGCGTAATCGAAAATGACGAAGCCTTCCATGCGCGCTCGTTTCACGAGGAGCTGCATGTAATTGCTCGGCCCGTCCATGGGCGTTCCGCCAGGATTGTTGTACTGACTGATGGCCCCGCAAATCACGATGCGTCCGTGCATTGCCATATTGGCCAGGGCCCTTTCGAGGGTTTTTCCGCCCACATTGTCAAAATAGACATCGACACCGTTCGGGCAGGTGGCCTGGAGGGCCGCGGAAACATCACTGCCCTTATAATCGATGCACGCATCAAAACCGTATTTCTCGACCACGGCCTTGCATTTGTCCTGCCCCCCGGCAATGCCGACGGCGCGGCAGCCTTTGATTTTGGCGATTTGGCCGGCGACACTCCCGACGGCGCCGCCGGCACCGGACACCAACACCGTGTCCCCTTCCTTGGCCAGGCCCACCTCCAGCAGCCCGAAATAGGCCGTCATTCCGGGCATTCCGAGACCGCCCAGAAATGTGGGAAGCGGTGCCAATTCGGGCATGACTTTCGTAAAGCCCTGGGCAGGGCCCACATAATGGGTCTGGACGCCGGGGGCACCCAGCACCGCGTCGCCGACGGCGAACTTGTCCGACCGTGATGCGGTGACCCGGCCGACCCCGCCGGCGCGCATCACCTCGCCCAGGCCGACGGGGGGAATGTAGGAGGGGACGTCGTCCATCCAGCCGCGCATGGCCGGATCAAGGGAGACATACTCCACCTCCACCGCGATCTCCCCGTCCTGCGGGTCTCTCGGGGCATCATGAGTTAGGGTCCAAACATCATCCTGCGGGACACCGTCGGGTCTTTTTTTCAATCTGATCTGTGTGGCCGCAGTCATGGGAAATGCCCTTTTGTCCTGGCAATAAAATGTGCGATCCCCTGATAATGCCCGTCATTAATTGAATTGGTCAATCATGTCTCTTGGCTTGTCTCTTGGCTTGTCCCTCGGCTTGGCGGCTGGCAGTCCCTGGGCTCGTTCGTTGGCATGCCATTGACTGGCTGTGACCTGCGCGGGAGGTGGCGGTGCGGGACGATGCAGGTGGGGCATGCGCAGGGGCGGTCCTGGGGCCGCCCCCGGCCCCATCCGGATCGGCAGCGGCCGGAGACGTTCCCATGGTTCGGTAAAGCGGCTATCATAACGCGGAGCCTTACGGATGTTCAGAGTGCAGATCTTTAATGGAAGCCCACCGGCGAAGAGGGAAGAGACACAGATGACGGCAAAACCCGCGACGCTTTATGGCGTCCCCCATTCCTTATACACGGGCCGCGCCCGCAGCTATCTCATCAAGGCCGACATCCCCTATCGCGAGCAGGCGCCGAATACGCAGCATTATTTGAAGACGGTCGTGCCGCTCGCCGGCGGACGGCAGGGCTTGCCGACGCTGGAACTGGCGGACGGCAGCGTGATCCGGGATGGCGCGGCAATCATCGACCATTTCGAAGCCGAGACAGGACACTCCTTTTCCCCGCCGGGGCCCAAGCAGAATTTTTTCAGTCTACTGTTCGATGTCATCGGCGCGGAGGGGATGTTGCGCCCCGCCATGCATTACCGGTGGAACTTCGAGGCGGAGAATCTGGATTTCCTCGTGCTTCATTTCGCAATGCTCGTACCGCCGGGTGCGGAGCATTTGGCCCGCAAGATCGCCGATCAGATGCGCCAGGCCACGGTCGGATTCGGCGTGACGCCGCAGACCCGCAATGCGGTCGAGCAGCTTTACGCGGATCAACTCACCGCATTGGACCGCCACTTCGCGGCGCATCCCTATTTGCTGGGGGGGCGGCCCTCCATTGGCGATTTCGGGCTCATCGCGCCGCTGTTTGCCCATCTTGGCCGCGACCCCAAACCCCTTTCGATCATGCAGGCGAAGGGCGTGCACGTCCTTCGCTGGACGGAACGGATGAACCGGCGCGATGCCGATCTCATCGGCTGCCAGCGCCAGGACGAAACCTATTTGGATGGCGATGAAATTCCCCAAACCCTGGTCGACGTGCTCGGCGCCATGGGGCAAGACTTCGTGCCGGAAACGCTTGCCGCGGCGCAAACGATCAATGACTGGCTGGGTGAGCAGGCGGACCTGACGCCCGGCACCCCATGTGCCCGCGCGGTGGGCTTTGCCGATTTTGAAGTGCGGGGAACACCGATTAAAGCGATTGCGCAGCCCTACCGTTTTTACCTGCTAAAGCGCGCCCAGGACGCCCATGCCGCGCTCCGTCCCGCGGATCGCCAGGCGGTTGATGCCATCCTCGACGCAAGCGGCATGACGCCCGTGCTCGGTGCGACACTCACCCGCGCCATTGGCCGGGCGAACAATCTGGAAGTCTGGTCCTGACACAGACGGCATGTTTCGTGGGCTGACAGTAAGCGGACCGGTGGCGCGATGGCCGCTTCTTATGCATCGCTTCGTGTCGAGAGCAGCGGGCGGTAAAACCAGATCAGTCTGCGTCGTTTGTGTTGCGCTGCCACGCCGCGAGGCCGTCGTAATGGCGGTAGGCCCCAGTCGTGGCCTTGAACACGGTGCGGTTTTTTCGCTCCGCGCTTTTGGGGCGGGAAGCGCAAAGCGTCGCTGGGCGTCTACCACACGGTGTCGCGTGAAGCAGGCGCGGCTCCAGGGACCGGCGTGCGACACCCTTCGGATCAAGACCAAGATTGAAATTTTCTTGAAAAGAAAAATGGCTCCCCGGGCCGGACTCGAACCAGCGACCGAGCGGTTAACAGCCG
>CAYYTT010000035.1:0-28387 GCA_964474635.1 uncultured Alphaproteobacteria bacterium
CCGGCACGGTCGCCGACGTGGCGCGCACCACCATGGCGCGCCGGGCCTTCGAGGCTCTGGCCCCGGGCGTGCCGACGCGTCTGATCGCCTTTTCCGATGATATGGACGGCCTGCGCAAGGTGCCGGGCAACGTGCCGAACGCGGACATGCTGGCCCGGCACCTGGACCTGCCGCTGACCCGCGTGCCGGACCCTTTTGAGAAGTACGAAAGCTTCGCGCACCACAACAATGCGCGCCTGCGCGCTTTTCTCGACCAGTTCGGCTTTGAGTATGAGTTCGTCAGTTCGACCGAATGCTACAAGGCCGGGCAGTTCGACGATGCCTTGATGCGTGTTCTCTACTGCTACGACGAGATCATGGACATCATTCTGCCAACCCTCGGTGAGGAGCGGCAGAAGACCTATTCCCCCTTCCTGCCCGTGTGCCCCAAGACGGGCCGGGTGCTCCAGGTGAAGGTCGTCGAGCGTTCCCACAACGCCGGCACGATCGTCTATGAGGAAGAGGACGGCACCCGTGGAGAAGTTCCTGTGACGGGCGGGCACTGCAAGCTGCAGTGGAAGGCCGATTGGGCCATGCGCTGGTATGCCCTGGGTGTCGATTATGAAATGGCGGGCAAGGACCTGATCGACAGTGTGACCTTGTCGTCCAAGATCGTAAAGGCGCTCGGCGGTACGCCGCCGGACGGTTTCAATTACGAGCTGTTCCTGGACGACAACGGGCAGAAGATCTCAAAGTCCAAGGGCAACGGAATCGCCATTGAGGACTGGCTGCGCTATGCCACGCCGGAAAGTCTGTCCCTCTTCATGTTCCAGGCGCCCAAGCGCGCCAAGCGGCTTTACTTCGATGTTATTCCGAAGGCGGTCGATGAATATCTGACCTATGTGGCCAAGTTCCCCGAGGAAGAGCCGGAAAAGCAAATCGCCAATCCGGCCTGGCACATCCACGGCGGTCCTCCGCCGGCGGCCGAATCGCCCTTGAGCTTCTCGCTGTTGCTCAATCTCGTGAGCGCGAGCAATGCCAGCGACCGGGAAGTCCTATGGGGCTTCATCAAGGCCTATGCCCCTGATCTGACCCCGGACAAGGCACCGCTGCTCGACACGCTTGTGGGCTATGCGATCACCTACTACCAGGACTTCGTGAAGCCGGCGAAAGTGTTCCGTGCCCCAAGCGACCAGGAGCGTAAGGCCATTGAGGCGCTGCGCACGCGCCTGGCCGAGCTTGATCCGGCCCTGCGGGATGGGGAGGCGATCCAGTCGGCGATTTACGAAGTGGGTAAGGCCCACGATTTTGAGAATCTGCGCGACTGGTTCAAGGCCCTTTATGAAGTGCTGCTCGGGCAAAGCCAGGGGCCCCGTTTCGGGAACTTTGTGGCCCTCTACGGCCTTAAAGAGACGACAGGCTTGATCGACAAGGCCTTGAGCGGAGCGTTTGTGTCTGCCGACGGTTCCAAAGACGCCAAGGACAAGGCCGCCGCCGCGCCCGCGCCCTGAAACCGCCCTGGCGGGGAGGTGTTCTGCCCATCAAAGACGACGTCCGGCCCGCGCGGTGGGACGTCGACCCAGAGAGCAAAGGATGCCGCCATGGGGACGAGCACACACAATCCGGTCGCGCCGCTCCTGCTCATCGGGGCCGTGATTTTGGGCCTGCAGGGGACGCCCGCCCACGCGTCACCGACCGCGCTTCCGGTGCCGCCGCCCACATGCGATCCAAACCTCAAAGGGACGAGGGACCAGCAGCCCGGCCATGTCGAGGCCCTTTTCAAGGCCGGCTGTTTTATGGAGGCGATGGCCCTCGGCGAACGGCTCGGCGCCGCGCCGGAACTGGCCGCGGCCCAAAGGGCGGGCACGCTCGCCCTGGCCGCGCGGGCCGGCCTCGCGGCCGCCATGGTCGATCCCCTGAATGCCAAGGCGCCAAGCTGGATCGATGAGGCCGAGGGTCTGGCGGCGCGGGCGGTTGAGACGGACGCGGACAGTGTCGAGGGGCACTTGCAGCGGGCCATCGCCCTTGGCCTTCAGGCGCGGGCCTCCGATCCGGTTGAGGCCCTGAGGGGCGGATATGCCGAAAAGGCCCGCGAACACATCGATCTGGCGCTCGGTCTGGCGCCGGACGAGCCCTACGCCATCGCGGTCGACGGGGCCTGGCACCTGGAAGTGGTGATGGGTGCGGGCGGCTTTGCCGCGTCAATGATGTTCGGCGCCGATGCGGAAGACGGACTGGCCCGCTTCGAGGAGGCGCGCCGGGCGCCAGGCGCGTCCCTGATGATCGATGTTCAGTATGCCGTGGCGGCGCTTGTCTACAGCCCCCGCCAGACGGGTGAGGCCGCGCGTGCGGCGCTGGCCGATGCGCTCGCCAAACCGGCGCCCCTTGCCATCGAACAGTTCCACCGCGCCCTGGCCGAAGTGCTGCTTGAGCGCCTCAAGGCCGGTGCGGCCGATTCAGACATCAAAGCGCTTGCGGCCACGATTCAGGGTCGCCAGTCCTGACGGGCAGCCTTTCCAGTTACTGGCTGGCCCAGACGATGCGGGTCATCCACCGAATTTCCTGGTCCTGATGCGATGCCGCCGGGCCGCACGGACCCGTTGGGGCCGGGGCGCTCAGCGGCGCCATGCGCAGGGCTGGGCCCTCGGCGGCCAGGATCCGCACCACCGGCATGGCCGACAGGCAAGGCGCGAAGGCGAGCACCCGGTCCCCGCGCGTCACGGGGGCGGTGCGCGACAGAATCAGTACCGTTTGCGCCGGATAGACCGGGGTCAGATCGTTCGTGTCGACCAGCAGGCCGAAATGACTTCGGTCTGGCACGAGCCCCAGGCCCAGGTCACGCCACGGGGTCTGCCGCCACAGGGGTCCCTTGGGCAGCCCATGGGGTGTGAAGGCCGTCTCGGGCTGGGCTTGACTGAGACACACCACCGGTACGCAAGCCTTCCGCCGCGCCGATAAATCGGCAAAAAGTTCAAGAGGGGTCTGGGTCGCGTCCAGAATCTTCGCAATGCTTTCCGTGGACGGCCAGCGCGGCCGCCCGTGGCGGCCCATGCGTTTGCTGGGGTTGAACGCCGTGGGATCGAGCCCGGCGAGGCGCGCCAAGCCTGAAGGTGTCAAACCGTGATGGGCAGCGAGGGCGTCAATCGCCTGCCAGATTTGATCATGGGACAGCATGGCTGGGGCCATTCAGGCAGAGAAAGTGAGGGGTGATATCGCGTGGAGTGAAGGGGACTATGGCCCCTACGACTTTGGCGCGAAACCCCCTGGAGATTGAATTTCTACTGTTGCAAATTGCATTTCATGATGACGGGAGGAGGTCCCATGGCTGATCGCGCCGCTCTGATCTTCAAGGTCCTGACCCGGGACGAGTGGGCTGCGTTCCAAGGCGCGGGGCGCTTTGATGGGGCTCCGATCGATCGTTCGGACGGTTTCATCCATTTGTCGAGCCCCTCGCAGGTCGAGACCACGGTGGAAAAACACTTCGCCGGCCAGCCAGACCTCGTCCTCGTGGCCGTGGATCCGGACCGGCTCGGTGACGGACTGACATGGGAGCCCTCCCGGGGCGGAGATCTGTTTCCCCACCATTACGGCGTCTTGGACATGGCGGCCGTGGTCTGGCACGCGGGTCTTCGGGCCGATGGGGCAGGGGGGCACGTCTTTCCCGGCGGCTGGCAGGAGCGCGAACGATGAGCGCCTTTTACGGTCTGGTCCGGCCCTTTTTGGGCTCGGTGTCCCCGGAGACCGCCCATGGCCTGACGATTTCCGCACTGAAATCGGGCTTCGGTCCGGCGGTGAAGCGGGACGCGCATGCGAGCCTTGCCCAAAGCCTGTTTGGCCTTGAGTTTCCCAATCCCATCGGGCTTGCGGCGGGATTTGACAAGAACGCCGAGGTGCCGGACGCGATGCTGCGTCTGGGTTTTGGCTTTGTCGAATGCGGCACCGTCACGCCCCTGCCCCAGGACGGCAACCCCAAGCCACGGATCTTCCGCCTGGTGAAGGACCGGGCGGTGATCAACCGGCTGGGTTTCAACAACGACGGCCTGGTGGCCATGCAGTCACGCCTGCGCGCGCGCGCCGGTAAGGCCGGGCCCGTCGGCGCCAATCTGGGGGCGAACAAGGACAGCCAGGACCGGGCCGCCGATTACGCCCAGTGCCTGCAGGAGCTTTATCCCCTGGCGGATTATTTTACCGTCAATGTGTCCTCGCCCAACACGCCTGGCCTGCGCGGGCTCCAGGACAAGGGGGCGCTTGAGGGCCTGCTCGGGGCCGTCATGCGGGCGCGCCGCCTCATGGCCGGTGGTCAACCGCAAAAGCCCGTCCTGCTGAAGGTGGCGCCGGATCTGGGTGAGGGGCAGGTGGAGGACATCTGCGGCGTGGCGCTCGACAGCGGCATCGACGGGATCATCGTGTCCAACACGACCATCGCCCGGCCGGACAGCTTAAGGGACCCGGCCAAGGGCGAGACGGGCGGACTGTCAGGGCCGCCCCTGTTTGCCCCCTCCACGCGTCTGCTCTCGGAGTTTTACCGGGAGCTTGGCGGCCGTCTGCCGCTCATCGGCGTGGGCGGTGTGGGCAGTGCCGCCGATGCTTACGCCAAGATCCGCGCCGGCGCCTGTCTCGTGCAGCTCTACACGGCCCTTGTCTATGAGGGGCCGGACCTGGTGGGCCAGATGCTCGACGGCCTCGCGGAGCTTGTCCGTCTCGATGGCTTTGAGACCGTGGGCGAGGCGGTCGGGGCGGGGCTGCGGCCTGTGGCTCACACGGAGGATTTGAGCGCCGGGTAACGCAGCGCCAGCGTCACCCCGCGTGCGGCAAAGAAGGCCAGGAAAGCCAGCCACAGGCCGTGATTGCCGAACGGCGTCAGCGCCCACCACAACGCCATATAGAGGGCAAAGGACTCGATCATGCCGTTGCGCATGGCGCGGGACCGCGTGGCGCCGACAAAAATGCCGTCGAACTGAAACGCCCAGACCCCAACAATGGGGTGGAGCGCCGCATAGGGCAGGAAGGTGAGGGCCGCCGCCCGCACCGTTTCGATATCCGTCAGGCCTCGGATGGCCCAGCTTCCGCCAAGGAAGAACAGGGCCGTCAGCGCGAGCGAAGTGGCCACCGCCAGTTCGGTGGAGGCGCGCACGGCCTGGGCGAGGGCGTGCCGGCGTTTTTGTCCCAAGGCGCGGCCCACAAGGCCTTCGGCGGCAATCGCCCAGCCGTCGAGGAAAAAGGCGCTGAAGCTCAGAAATTGCAGCAATACGTGATTGGCGGCCAAAACCTCCGGGCCGAGCCGCGCGCCCATCGCGGTGAACCACGAGAAGCCGGCAATCAGCAACAGGGTGCGGATCATGATGTCCCGGTTGACCGCCAGGGTGCGCAGCAGGGCCGGCGGATCAAGGACGCTCGCCCGCGCAAGGGCCGGCGCCTCGCGCAGCAGTGCATCCCGGCGCAGGCGCAGCAGAATGAACGCCAGGCCCACACCCAAGGTCAGCCACTCGGCGATCAGTGTGCCGAGCGCGACCCCCGCCACACCAAGGTCGAAGACCAGCACCAGGAGCAAATTGAGCGCGATGTTGACGCTGTTCTGCAGGATCTGAAGCACCAGGACCGGGCGACTGTCCTGGGCGCCGATAAACCATCCCAGCACCACATATTGCCCCAGAACGGCCGGTGCGCCCCAGATGCGAATGTCAAAATAGGTCCGCGCGAGGACCGTTGCATTCGCCTCCGCGCCCAACAAGGGCAAGGCGGCCGCGCCGATGAAGGCCTGGGCCAGGAGGAGCAGGAGCGCCAGGGCGCCCGCGACCATGAAGGCGCGCGCCAGGGTGGCTTTAAGTTCCAGCCCATCCTCGGCGCCATAGGCCTGGGCCACGAGACCGGTGGTGCCCATGCGCAGAAAGCCGCAGCCCCAATAGAGGAAATTGAACAGAATCGCCCCGATGGCGATGGCCCCAAGGCTGGCTGTCGTGCCCACATTGCCGATCACGGCCGTATCCGCGAGGCCGAGCAGGGGAATGGACAGGTTGGCAAGCAGGATCGGCCAGGCGAGGCGCCAGACTTCGTGTCGGTCGATGGGGGGGCGGTCGATGGGTCTGTGCTCCTGCCGGTCCTGCGCCATGGCGCCGCCCTCCTCATGCTTTGACCGGCGGGAGCTTGGCGCCCGGGCCGGGGGAGGGCAAGCTCCCCTCCCATGACAGAATATCTGCCCATCACTCACCATCCCGATTACGTCGCGAGCCTTCCGGACGGACATCGTTTTCCCATGGCCAAGTTCGGGCGCTTGCGCGATGTGTTGATCGAGGACGGCCTGGTGGCCGCCGACGGGTTCTGGGTGCCCGAGCCCGTGCCGCCCGCCTGGCTGGAATTGGCCCACCATGCGTCCTATGTGGCCGATGTCCTCGGCGGGACCTTGCCCAAGGACGCGGTCCGGCGCATCGGGCTGCCGGTGACGGAGCGGGTGGCGCGCCGGTCGCGGCTTGCCACGGGTGGCACGATCCTCGCCGCCCGCCTGGCGCTCAAGGGCGGCATCGCCTGCAACACAGCCGGCGGCTCCCACCATGCCGCCAGCGGGCACGGCGCCGGTTTCAGTGTCTTCAATGATGTCGCCGTGGCCTCCAGGCTTTTGCTGGAAGAGGGCTGTGTGGGGCGGGTTTTGGTGATCGATCTCGACGTACACCAGGGGGACGGCACGGCGGAAATCTTCCAGGACGACGCGCGGGTGTTTACCTTTTCCGTCCACGGCGAAAAGAATTTTCCCGTCCGCAAACAAAAGAGTGATCTCGATTTGGGCCTCGCCGACGGTACGGGCGATGCGGCCTATATGGCCGTGCTGAACGAGCATGTGCCGGACCTGATCGATTTCGTCCGTCCAGACATCATTTTCTACAATGCCGGCGTCGATCCCCATGGGGAAGACCGTCTGGGCCGCCTTGCCTTGAGCGACGGGGGCCTCAAGGCGCGGGACCGTTTCGTGGTCGAAGCCGCCGTCGGGCGGGAGATCCCGCTCGTTGGTGTCATCGGGGGCGGCTATTCGAGCGATATCGACGCCCTCGCCCGGCGCCATGCCATTTTGCATCATACGGCGGCGGGGTTCTTTGCCGCGCCATAGGCCGGTTTTGCTCGCCTCAAGCATTTTCCGATCAAATTCGGTCACGAATACAGGCCGTGACCACGGCCCGGCGCCCCTGCGCCGCCCTCGCGGAGCGCCCGCGGCGCGCGAGCGAAACAACACACGAATACAGGCCGTGACCACGGCCCGGCGCCCCTGCGCCGCCCTCGCGGAGCGCCCGCGGCGCGCGAGCGAAACAACACACCAATACAGGCCGTGATCACGGTCCGGCGCCGGTCCGCAGTCATGGCCTTGAGCACAAGGCTGATCAGTCGCCTCTTGTGCGCGTCGGGCTGCTTTGACAACGGCCCGGTTCTGCTATCCTCAGTTGTGCCGCCGACGGTCGCCGGCGCGCGTTTCGCCCGCCGGATCGAAGGCCTGAAAGGAGGATGGACCCATGGACCAGCCGGATATGCCGAGCAAAAGCCCGTATCCTGTCGATGTGGAAGCAGGGAAAACCTATTTTTGGTGTTCTTGCGGAAAATCCGCAAACCAACCGTTCTGCGACGGCTCCCATAAGGGTACCAGCTTTACGCCCGTGCCCTTCAAGGCCGAGGAAAATCGCAAAGTGTTTTTCTGCGGCTGTAAGCGCACGGGAAATCCGGTGCTATGCGATGGTTCCCACAGCAAATATTGATCTGCGGTGATCAGCCCGCAATGTGTCGAGGTAATCCTCGTCCTATGGCCGCCCAATAACGCGGTTCAAGGAGCGCTCGCGCAGCATCGGGAAACCCGGCTGCATGACTTCGGCCGTCTCGGCCAGCGCCGCCGGGGGCGATACCGCCGATGACAGGGGCCGCACCCATCCCCTCTTGTGGTTATGGCGCCCATCTCCACAGGAATGCATCGCGCCAACCCGTGCCAGCAAAACGGGGGAGGGAAAATGCAAGCGCTTTCGCACGGGCCTGGCCTGATGGCGGGCGAGGGAAAATGCGCGTTTGAGGGTCAGTGGTGAATTCACGCGTCAGGCGCGCGCGTTTCGGCCGTGGTTGCCGTTTGCTTGTTCCGCTCACCGGCGCAGCGTTTAGAGCAGTATTTTACGTTTTCCCAATCGCGCGCCCATTTCTTGCGCCACGCGAAGGGGCGCCCGCAGGTCGCACAGATTTTTGTGGGCAGCTCGGATTTTTTCACGGGCGCTCGCTCCGGCTGGACAAATTCAGGTCCATTTGTTCGTCATTGGCCTTTTTGCGCCGCGCCGCGCGCCGGCGGTCGCTGACCTGGGGCATGCCGCTTTTGCGGCTGCCGTGCTTGTTTTGGATGGCGTCGGCTTCGGCGCGGAAGGCCGGTCTGCGCCGGGCAGCATAGATTTTTTCCTTGGCCTCGCGTGCCGCGACGACCGGATCGACGATGGGTTCAGGGTAGTCCGTTCCAAGACGGATGCCGGCGGCGCGCAGGTCCTCGGCCGGCATTTTCCAGGGCTCGTGGATGTATTTGTCCGGCACTTGGTCCAATTCCGGAACATAGCGGCGCACGAAGGTGCCCTCCGGATCGTGGTCCTTGCCCTGCTTGACGGGATTGTAGATGCGCACCGTGTTGATGCCCGTCGTGCCCGACTGCATTTGCGATTGGGGGTAGTGAATGCCGGGCTCAAAATCGGTGAATTTGCGCGCCAGATGCAGGGATGTCTCGCGCCAGTGCAGCCACAAATGATAGGACGCACAGGACATAACCATGGCGCGCATACGGAAGTTCAAGTAGCCGGTCTGATCCACCGCCCGCATACAGGCATCCAGGAACGGAATCCCCGTGCGGCCCGTGCACCAGGCCTCAAAGCGTGCCGCGTCGAAGTCGTCTTCGCGCAGACCGTCATAGCCCCGGTGCAGATTGTGAAACTCGATATCGGTCTGATCCTCGAGCTTTTGCATGAAGTGGCAGTGCCAGTGCAGCCGGCCGATGAAACTGTCGATGGACTGGCGCCAGGGCAGGGTGTCCGGGCTCGTCTGCGCATGAAGGTCGTCCTGGCGCGCCTTGGCGGCCTGATAGGCCTCGCGGATGGAGACCGTGCCCCAGGCAAAGTGGGGGCTGAGCCGCGAACAGGCCGTAAAGCCGGTATTGGGGCTCGACATGGCCTTGCGATAGTCCCGCCCCCGCTCGTGGAGGAACGTGTAAAGACAGTCAAGGCCCGCTTCCCGGCCCCCTGGCTGGCGCTCCGGACACGGATCGGGGTTAAGGCTCAGGTCTTGCGCGCTTGGGATCCGGCCCGGATCAAAGGCCTCAAGCGGGCTCAGCGCCGGGATGGGACTGACCGGCCTCGCCATGCGCCGGTCCCATTTGCCGGCCCAGCCATTGCGGGTTTTCAGGGGGCGGACAATGCCGTGCTGCGGGATTTCATGCCAGGGCAGGCCGGTCTCGCGCGCAAACCGCGCGACCGCCTTGTCGCGTTCGAAGGTCCACATTTGCCCGGTCTCCTCGTGAGACCAGAGGGCACACGCGCCTTGGGCTGCAAAGTCCTTCAAAATCTCGACTGCGTCACCGACGCGCACAACGAGGGACTGGCCCAGCCGGGCCAGATCATTGCGCAATTCCTCAAGGCTTTCGGCGATAAAGGCCCATTGGCGCGCCGAATGTTCGGGCTGGCGCCAGAGCTCCGGTTCGACGATGTAAAGGGGCAGGACGGGACCGGCCTCGGCGGCCTGCGACAATGGCGCATGGTCGCCGACGCGCAGGTCTCGCTTGAACCAGACGATCTGGAACGGTTCGGCAGGAATGGCAGCCTCCTTTCCGAAAAACACCGGTCGTCAAAGCCGGATATGGACCTGAACCAAAGGTGGGGCGCATGACACGCGTGGCAATCATCGGAGCCGGATTTGCCGGACTGGCCTGTGCCAAGGCGCTGCGGACCGCGGGCGTCACGCCGGCGGTGTTCGACAAGGGCCGTGGACCGGGAGGCCGGGCGGCAACCCGGCGCGCGGATGGCGGCTGGCAGTTCGACCATGGATTGCCCCATCTGCAGGCCGCGTCCGGGGGCTTCGATGCGCTCCTTGAGGCCTGGCGAACCGAGGGGCGCGTGGCGCCCTGGAGCGGCCGGTTCGGCGTCATCGGCGCATCGGGCTTTGTCCAAACCGGTGCGCCGCTGGCTTATGTGGGCGTGCCAAAGATGAATGCGGCAATAGCCCCCGATAGCAGCGATGTGGCCTTTGGCGAGGAGGTGGCCGGCGTGGGGCGCGGGCCGGACGGCTGGTCATGCGAGACCAAAGCGCAGCAGCGACACGGGCCCTTTGACATCGTGCTCCTCGCCATACCGGCGCCCCAGGCGGTGCCGTTGCTCGCCCATGCGCCGGACTTGGCCGAGCAGGCGGCACAGGCACGATACCGCCCGCGCTGGACGGGCATGCTGGCCTTTGAGGCGGCTTTCGGAGCGCCCTTCGACGCCGCCGCCCTGAAGGATCACGACGTTCTAAGCTGGATCGCCCGCGACACTGGAAAACCCGGCCGTCCGTCGAGGGGCGAGACCTGGGTCGTCCACGCCTCGGACGCCTGGACGCGAGATCACCTGGAAGACGACAAGGACGTGGCGGCGAATGCGCTTCTTGAGGCATTCACAGCCGTCGTCGCGGGGCTTGGCGCGGACGTGCCCTCACCGGTCCTCACCATGGCGCATCGCTGGCGCTATGCTTTGGTTGAGCAGCCCGTAGGCGTTCCCGCGCTCTTTGATGCCGAGCGCGGCCTCGGGGCGTGCGGAGATTGGTGTCTGGGGCCCGATGTGGCCGACGCTTGGCGCTCCGGTCAGGCGCTTGCCGATCTCGTCATGCACGCCGTGCGAGCTTAACCCTCCGGTCCAGGAACAGGGCGCAATCGCTTGCGGTCATGGGCCGGCTAAGTTGGAAGCCTTGCATGCGTGTCGAGCCAAGGCGCGCCAGAACCTCGTGTTGGGCGTCGGTCTCGACGCCCTCGGCCACCGTTTCCATGCTGAGAGTGCGCGCCAGGCCGATGATCGCCTGAACGATGGCCAGGGAATTGGGGTTCGTGTCGCAATCGAACACGAAGCTCTTGTCGATCTTGATGGTGTTGATGGGCAGCGTGCGCAGATAGCTCAGGCTCGAATAGCCGGTGCCAAAATCATCGAGCGCGACCCGAACGCCCCGGCTGCCCAAGGCCTGCAGCACCGTGAAGGTGGCCTCCAGGTTCCACAGGAAAAAGCTTTCAGTGACCTCAAGCTCCAGCATGTCCGGCGCGATGGCATGGGCTTCGATGACCCTTTCCACTGTGCTGACGAGCGTCAGATCCTTCAGATCGTGGCCGGAGATATTGATCGCGAGCCGGTCGATCATCCCTGATTTCAGCCATGGCGCGGCCTGCTCGACGGCCTTGTGGATCACATGCTCCGTCAGCATGCCAATGAGGCCGTTTTCCTCCATATGGCGGATGAAGCTGTCGGGCATCAAAAGGCCGAATTGGGGATGGCGCCAGCGGATAAGGGCCTCCAGCCCACGAATGTTGCCCGTGCGCAGAGAGGACTGGGGCTGATACCAGACTTCAAGTTGGCTCAGGAAATCGGGCCCGCGCATGGCGGCGACCAGGCTTTCGCGTTCCTGGACGGCCCGGCGCATGTCGTCATCGGCTTTGTGCCACTGGTCGCGGCCGGCCGATTTCGACGCATAAAGAGCGACATCGGCCATCCATTGCAGATCCTCAAGGCCGACCGCATCGGACGGACAGCAGGCAACACCCACCGAAATGGTCGGATAGATCACCGCGTGGTCGGTCTCCACGGGCGCGCGCATCGCCGCGACCAGCCGATTTGCGAAGGCCTCAAGACCGCCCGGCGTCTCGGGCGCGGAAAGGATGAGCGCGAATTCGTCCCCGCCAAGACGGGCCGGCGTGCAGCCGGGATAGTCTTCGGCCAGACGGCGCAGGCGGCGCGCTATGGTGACCAGCAACTGATCCCCGGCGCTATGGCCATGGTTGTCGTTGACGGCTTTGAAATGGTCGAGGTCGACCAGGGTGAGGCAAACGGGCGCGCCGCCCTCATTGGCCTCATCGATCCGCTCTTCCAGGGTTCGCGTGAAAACCCGCCGATTGCACAGTCCGGTGAGTTGATCGCGCTCTGCCAGCCCCAGCGCATCAAGACGGGCCTCGACGGCGGCCTTGACCGCCTCGTTGTAGAGCGCCGTCACGGAGATGATCGTCAGGGTCAGCCCCGCCGCGGTCAAAATCACCGCCACGGCCTGGCCGAAACCGTCCGTCAGGCTTACGCCCGGGATCTGGTGGATCACGCCCTCGGCGCCCAGGATCGGCAGGGCGAGCACGTAAACGCCGAGGGCCAGAAGGCCGATAAAACCAGCGCGCCGGGAGATCAGCAGGGTGAGCAGAACGGGCACACCGGTCAGCATCGGGATGTTCCGCGAGTACACCCCGTAAAGGATCAGGGGCCACGGGATCAATCCGGCGGTGATCGAGCCGATGAAAAGAATGGCATGGAGCCGGATGGCGCCAATCACGCGGATGCCGACCGGGATCACCATCAAGATGACGCCGAGGCCAAAGGGGACAAGCCAGCTGGCCACGCCCAACAGGCCGCCAAAGATCGCGCCGCCGGCCCGTTCGGAGTGGAATTGAACGGCGCATAGGCCAAAGGCAAACAGGCCCGCCAGGGGCGAAAGCAGGCAGATCGCCCGGGCCCGCAACAGATCCAGCGGCGCGAGCCCCAGCCGGTTGAGGCCAAAAATCCGGTCAAGGGACCTGATCAGAAATGCGCCGGCTTGCTTTAATGCGCGCTGCTGGTGCATCCCCGCGTCTCCAAAAAGCCCTTTCTGCGCCCAAACCGGCAGATTGCCGGCCGTTTTGGGTCTGTCGGACCCTTGAGCCACCTCGCGCAGCGTAGAGTGACGGCCTTGCCAGTTTGCTAACGCCCCAAAATGGAACAGGGGGCGCATCGGGGCATGCGCGCTTGGGCCACGGCTTGACGGTATGGGCCCCCACCCGCCACGATTTGACAGAAAGCCAACACGGCATCCGGCAGGGGCACCGGGGCACCGTCCCGAGCGGCGCACAGCGGAAGGAACGACCCGTCATGTCAGATCATCTCAAGGACCTGCGCTGCTGTATCGTGGGTGCGGGCTGCAGCGGCTTCACCACGGCCAAGGCATTGCAGGATCGGGGGATCGATTTTGACTGTTTCGAGATGAGCGATCAGATCGGCGGCAATTGGGTCTACAAAAACCCCAACGGCATGTCGGCCTGCTACCAGTCGCTGCACATTGATACCTCGAAGTTCCGGATGGCCTTCGAGGATTATCCTATCCCGGACGACTTTCCCGATTTTCCCCATCACAGCCAGGTCCTGGCCTATATGAATGCCTATGTGGACCATTTCGGCCTGCGGGAGCGGATTCAGTTTCGGACCAAGGTCGACTGGTGCGAGCGGGCCGGCGATGTCTGGTCCGTGACGCTCACGCATCCGGACGGATCCCAGGAAACCCGGCACTATGACGCGGTGTTCGTGTGCAATGGCCATCACTGGTCCGCGCGTTGGCCCGATCCCGCCTTTCCGGGGGCGGACCGGTTCGAGGGCGTGCAGATGCATTCCCACGACTATTTAAGCCCCTTCGAGCCCGTCGACATGCGGGGCCGGCGCGTGGTGGTCGTGGGCATGGGCAATTCGGCCATGGATATCGCCTCGGAACTGAGCCAGAAGCCGCTGGCTGACGCGCTTTATCTGTCGGCACGCCGCGGCGTATACATTTTTCCCAAATACATCAATGGGCAGCCGGCGGATAAAAATCCGGCCCCGGCCTGGATGCCCGCGAAGATGCGCCGGTGGCTTGCCGCAAAGATGTTGGAGAAGGCCGTGGGGCGGATGGAGGACTACGGCCTCCAGAAGCCCGATCACATGCCGCTGGAGGCTCATCCATCCGTGTCAGGAGAAATTCTGACCCGGCTCGGCTGCGGCGACATCTCACCCAAGCCCAACATTGCGCAGATCACGCCGCGTACGGTGCGCTTCGAGGACGGCAGCGAGGTCGAGGCGGACGCGATCATCTATGCCACGGGCTACAACATCCGCTTTCCGTTTCTCGATGAAGCGGCCGTTGGACTTGAAGACAATCATATCGCGCTCTTCAAGCGGATCATTCGCCCCGAGCGGCCGGATCTTTTCTTCATGGGGCTCGCCCAGCCCCTGCCTACCCTGGTCAATTTCGCCGAGCAGCAGGCCCGCCTCGTGGCGGCCTATCTGACCGGCCAGTACCACCTGCCGTCCACAGATCAAATGTGGCGGGTTATCAAGGCCGACGAGGAGCGCTTCCTGGGCCATTTCTACAAGTCCGCGCGCCACACGATGCAGCTCGATTTCGATGACTATGTTCGGGACTTGAAAAAGGAATGGACCAAGGGCGAGCAGCGCGCCGCCAAGGCCGGCCACGGCTTGCCGGTGCCTCCCCGCGCCAACACCGCGCAGGCGGCGGCTTGATGGCGGTACACGGGCGCGCCGCCGCCTTGCGCATGGGCCGTGAGAGCGTTGGCCCATGACCGGTAAGCAGATCCCCCAAGGCCCGGAAAGGCGGAGCGAGCCCGCCGTGTGCGGACGGCGCGAGCAGAACAAGGCCAACAATCGCCAGGCCATTTTGGATGCGGCACAAATCGTCTTCGGCGAGCGGGGCTATGGCGCCACGACCGTGCGCGACATCATTCGCGGGACCGGGCTCGCCTCGGGCACGTTCTACAATTACTTTAAGTCCAAGGAAGAAGTCTTCGAGGCGCTGATGGACCGCAATGCGCTTGAGGTCCGCCCACAGCTGCGGGAGGTGCGGGCCAATGCGAAGACGTTCCCTGAGTTCCTTGAGGGCATGTTCCGCACCTTCTTTACGTTTTGCGCCTCGGATCAGCGCACTTATGCGGTCCTGCGCAGCAATGCCGGGCACCTGAAGGTCCGCATGGACACTCAGGAAGTGCTCGCAGGCTTTGACGAACTGCAGCAGGACATCGAAGCGGCCGTCGCCTCGGGCCTCGCGCCCGATCTCGATGCGGATTATCTGACCGGGGCCATCGTCGGCGTCGCCTTCGAACTCGGTGATCGCATGCTGGCCCGGGAGAGCGTGGATGTGGAGGGCGCCACGCGCTTCGCCACAAGCTTGATCCTGAACGGTGTAGCGGCGGCCGGCGGATCGCTGAACAGGGGAGACACGCCATGAAGGCCATCGTCGTCGAGCATCTGAGCGATGATTTTTCCGGTGTGATCTACACCGACCTGCCAGACCCCGTGCCGGGCCCCGGTAAGGTCCGTGTGCAGATCGCCGCGGCGGCGGTCAATTTCCCCGATGTCCTGATGACCCGCGGTGCCTATCAGCTCAAGCCCGATCTGCCCTTCGTGCCGGGTCTGGAGGCCTCCGGCACAGTGGATAGGGTGGGCGAGGGCGTCGATGACCTTGCCGTCGGCACGCCCGTGGTCGCGGGCATGCGCTTTGGGGCCATGGCGCAGTACGCGGTCGTGCCGCGCGATGCGGTGCGCCCCAAACCCGAGGGGATGGGCTTTGCCGAAGCCTGCGCCTATCCGGCGGCCTATTTGACGGCCTATGTTGCCTTGGTTCGGCGCGGGCATCTTCAGGCGGGTGAAACGCTGCTGGTGCATGGGGCGGCCGGCGGCGTGGGGCTCGCGGCGGTCGATTTGGGCAAACTCCTGGGTGCGCGGGTGATCGCGACGGCCGGGCGGGACGACAAGCTCGCCACCGTGAAGGCCTATGGCGCGGACCATGTCATTAATTATACGGGGGCGGATGGAACCCTTGGTGGTTTCCGTGACGCGGTGAAGGCCATCACCGACGGGCGCGGCGCGGATGTCATCTACGACCCCGTCGGCGGTGATGTGTTCGATGAGTCCATCCGGTGCATCGCGTGGGGCGGGCGGCTCCTGGTGATCGGGTTCACCAGCGGGCGCATTCCGACGGTTCCGGCCAACATGCCCCTGATCAAGGGCTTTTCCGTGGTCGGTGTCCGGGCCGGAGAATATGGTCGCCGCGACCCGGCCGCTGGTGCCGAAAACATCAACCAGATCGACACTTGGGCCGCCGAGGGCCGTATCCGGCCCCATATCCATGCCGAATTGCCATTGCCCCGCGCCGTGGAGGCGATGGGCATGCTGACGGCCCGGGAGGTTGTCGGCAAGGTTGTGGTGCGCCCGGACGGTGCCTGAGAGCCGCGTCGGCGGCGGCGCCCCGCCCGCCGGGGCACCGACATCGCTTTACGATTGCTTATCCGGCGCCCGGTAGTCTCAGCTCACAAGCTTTTCCCGGGGTGGGGCTGTGAGCCATGATCCTTTCGCTGATTTTGCTGATGCGCCAACTCTTGCGCCGGGCCCACGCCAACAAGGGTCGCACGTCGAACGGCCAGACGGCCACGCGCGGCGGCGCACGGGATGTCGTGCTGGGCCTTGGCGGCATCGGGGCCCTCTTTGGCCTTGCGGCCTGGATAGGGCCGGGCGAAGGGCTGATCCTTGCGGCCGCGCCGGCGGTGGCCCGCCCTGACATCGCCCTTGGCGCGTTCCTGACCGGCCTTTCGTGGCGGAATTTTGAGCGGATTTTCGCCGCTCACTCAGCGTCCGAAGACGCGGGCCATGGGCATGGCGAAGCCCGCCCGATCCCCTCATCCACCCCGCGCACGCGCCGCAGTACCCCGCATACGCGCCGCGGCGAAGACGGCCAGGTGTTCGACCGGTCCGTGGCGGGACCGAAGGTGCTTGTGGTTGAAGACAACCCCATCAACCAACAGATCGCCGCAGCTATGCTGGCCAGCCAGGGCGTGACCTTCGATCTTGTCGGCAATGGCGAGGAAGCAGTCAATCAGGTGCAAAGCGAGCCTTATGGCCTTGTACTGATGGATATTCAAATGCCGATCATGGACGGGATCGAAGCCACGCGGCGCATTCGCGCGTTGCCCGGGCCCATCTCCCATATCCCCATCGTGGCCGTGACCGCGAATGCCATGAAGGGCGACCGAGAGACTTATCTGGGTGCGGGCATGGACGATTTTGTCCCCAAGCCCATCGATCCGCCGTCGCTGATCTCGATCGTCGAAAGCTATCTCGCCGACGACACGAAGGTATCGGTCCAGGTCGGATGACGCCGCCAGCACGGAAGGGCTCCTTAAGGATGCTCCGGCGGCAGAAGGGCTTTTAGCGTATCGAGCGTGTCGGCCTCGCGGGGCGGCTTGTCCCAGCGCAGCCGGTGGACACGCGGAAACCGCATGGCGACGCCCGATTTGTGGCGCGGTGAGCGTTGCAGACCTTCAAAGGCGACCTCCAGGACAAGGCCCTCGTCGGGCCCATGAACCACTTCGCGCACGGGCCCGAAGCGGTTGGTGGTGTGATTGCGGATGAATTTGTCGATCTGCTTGAGTTCCGCGTCCGTAAAGCCGAAATAGGCCTTTCCAACCGGAACGAGCGCCGTGCCATCATCCGTGTCCTGCCAGACACCGAACGTGTAGTCGGAATAAAAGGAGGAGCGCTTGCCGTGCCCGCGCTGGGCGTAGAGCAGCACCGCATCGATCAGGAAGGGATCGCGCTTCCATTTGAACCAGGGACCCTTGGAGCGTCCCGACCGGTAGGGACTGTCCCCGCGTTTGAGCATCAGCCCTTCGACCCCGGGCGCCAGATCCCCGGCGCGCCGTTCGGCCAGTTCGTCCCAGGTCTCAAAGGGTACCATTTGCGACAAATCGAGCCAGGGCTGATCCCACTGGGCAACCGCGTCCTCAAGGCGAGCCCGACGCTCGTCGAAGGGGCACTCGCGCAGGTCTTCGCCGTCACGCAGCAACAGATCATAGGCTCGGATCATGACCGGATGACTGAGCATCAGCTTGGCCGAGACGGTCTTCCGGTTCAGGCGCTTTTGCAATTCGGCAAAGGGCGCCGCCGTCCCGTCACGGATGACCAGCAATTCCCCGTCGAGGACGCCGTCGATGTCCATGGCCTCGACAAGGTCGGGAAAGGTTCCGGAGATGTCCTCTCCGGTCCGGCTGTAAAGGCGCTTGGCGCCGCCTTCGCTCACGGCTTGGACCCGGATGCCGTCCCATTTCCATTCCGCCCGGTAGTCAGCCGGGTCAAGCGCCCGGTCTGGCTCCTCAAAGGGGGTGGCGAGCATCACAGGGCGGAAGGGCGCCATGGCCTTCACTTCTGGCGGGCCGGCGTTCCCTTCGATCCAGGCAAATAGATCCGTATAAGGCGGGCTCAGGCCCGGCCAGATATCCTCGATTTGGTTGACGTCGATCTCACCCATCTGCGCGAGCGCGGTCTTGGCAAGCCGCGCGGAAACGCCCACCCGCAGGGCGCCGGTGATCAGTTTGCCGAGGGCCCAGCGCCCCGTCGCGTCGAGGGCGTCGTACCAGCCCGCAAGCAGCCCGGGAATGTCGGATTTGCTGGCGGCGGCAAGGGTTTCAACGACCGTCGCGAGGCTCGGCGCCTCTGGTTTTTCGTCGCCGTCCGGCTCCGGCCAGATGAGCGCTGCCGTTTCGGCCAGATCGCCCACATAGTCGTAGGACAGGCCGAACAGTGTCGGGTCCACCCGCTCCATCACCAATCCACGCAGTAAGGCGGGTTTGGCGCGGGCAAAATCAAGCTCGCCCGTGAGGGCGGCAAGGGCCCAGCCCCGGTCCGGGTCCGGCGCGGATCTGAAATAGGAAATCAGTAGTCGGATCTTGGCATTGCGCTGCGGCTGGGTGCTCAAGCGGTCGAGGAGATCGGCGAAAGGTGTCATGGCGCAGCCTCCCCGCCCTCATTCTGGGCGGTGTCCTCACTGGCCGAGTCCTCGTCATCCTCGTCCCCATAGCCGATCAGGGATAAGGGGCGCGCGTCGATACCCATGGCACTTGCGGCATGGACGAGCGCGTCCTCCCGGCCATGGGTCACCCACAGGGCCTGGGGCTCCACGTCCTTGATGGTGGTGATCAGTTCGTCCCAGTCCGCATGGTCGGAGACGATCAACGGCAACTCAACGCCGCGCTGGCGCGCGCGGGCCCGCACGCGCATCCATCCTGAGGCAAAGCACGTGACGGGCTCCTCCATGCGCCGGGACCAGCGGTCGGCAATGGCCGAGGGCGGAGCAAGGACAATGTGGCCGTTGAAGGCGCCCTTGGGCTGTCCGGCGGCGGACTCAAGCTGGCCCAAATCAACGCCGTGTTCTTCATACAGGGTGCACAGGGCCCTCAAGGCGCCGTGCAGGTAGATCGGTGCATCGTGGCCGGCATCGCGCAGCAGTCGGATGATCCGTTGGGCTTTGCCGAGTGCATAAGCGCCAACCAGGTGGGGCCGCTCCGGGAAGGTTTCAAGCGAAGCCAACAGTTTAGCGATTTCGTGCTCCGTCGGCGGATGGCGAAAGACGGGCAGGCCAAACGTTGCCTCACTGATGAAAACGTCGCATTTGACGGGCTCAAACCCGGCGCAGGTGGGATCGGCGCGCCGCTTGTAATCGCCTGAGACGACAATCCGGGTCCCCAGATACTCGATGACGGCCTGGGCGCTGCCGAGCACATGGCCCGCCGGGCGCAGGGTCACGGACACCCCGTTGACGGTTTGGCATTCACCCAGGGCGAGAGCATGTGTCTGGGATGCATGGTCCGCCCCGTAACGCGCCGCCATGATCGCGAGTGTCTCGGGGGTCGCGAGCACGGCGCCGTGGCCGGCCCGCGCATGGTCGGCGTGGCCATGGGTGATCACCGCCCGCCCCACGGGGCGGACCGGATCCACGTAAAAGCCACCCACGGGGCAGTGGAGGCCCAGGGGGGTCGGCGTCAGCAAATCGTGAGGAGCAATCGGGGCGGGCGAGACCATACTCTTTTCGGATCTTAAACGGGCTTCGACTGTCATTCACCCTACAAAAGATAGGGCCGTATGGCCGCGGGCATAGGGCACACACCAGGCGGTGGGTGGCCGCCGGAGCCTTGGGAGGCGTTTCCATGGACCATGGGGACCGTGAAGGAGGGCCGGAGCCCGGGCCGGAGACGAGGCTTGACCAGAGGCCGGAGGCCGTAGGGGAGGCCGGGCCCGTCCAGGACCTGAACCTCGTGCGGCGCACCGTGCGCCTGTGGCGCTACGAGATGCCCGTCCCACGCAGCCGACTGGGCCGCCGTGTTCTGGGTTTCGGGCTGATCATTGTGGGCACCCTGGGGCTCGCCATGCCCGTCATCGGCCTGTGGATGTGGGGCCCGGGGATGCTCATCCTGTCAGTGGACAGTCACCGGGCACGGCGCCTGCGCCGACGGGTGGAAGTGCGGGCCGTGCGTTGGCTGCGGCGCCGGCGGGCCCATCGCCGGCGCCGACGCCGCAAACCTTAGCGCGCCGTCAGGTCGGGATCGCTTGGGGCGGACCTCGCCTGTCCAAAGCTTTTTGCTGCGACACGGTGCAATTCGTCGACACCGCGCCTGCGGCCCGGCGCCGCGCCGCGGTCGCAGCCTTGAGTGCAGTGCCAGTCAATCGCCCTGCACTCTAAAGGCGCTCGCGGACCGCCTCGGCCAGTTCCGCTGATTTTGCGTCCTTCAGGGCAACGCACAGGTCGATGCTTTCCGTGGCCTGAGCGAGGGAGCGTTCATAGCCGGGGATCGCGTCCGCCTTGCTCTTGATGAAGGCCGTGAACTCGCCCTTGCGCTGCGTGCTGCAGAACACGCGGCCATAGCTCGCGAGTCCCGAACGGAACAGGGACGGCACCCGCGCGGCGATGGTGTCGAAATTGGCCTGGAACCAGGCCCAGGCCGCGTCCCGCGTTTCGCTTTGGCTGGCCTGGGAGAACATGATGCGGAACATTTCGGTGGCATTGAAGGCGTCCGTCACGGACAGATCGAGCAGGCGGGCTGACAGCTCCGGGTCTTTCGTGGCCGCCAGACCCTGAATGCCATAGGCGCGCACGGTCGTGTCCTGGGTTCCTTGAACCTTTTCGAGCAAGGCCTCGAAAACAGGCGCGCCGCCATCCTGAACGCCAACCATCAGAACCGTGGACAGAAGATCCGTGGACACATCGGACGGGTCCGCATCGCTTGGCAAGCCAAGATAGGCGGCGGCCTGGCGGGCCATGGTCGCGCGCAGGGCAGGCTCCTTGGCGCGCATGGCCAGGAAGCCGACAAGCCCTGAGCGCTGCAGGATCGCCGCCGGTGCATCGTCTCCGGAGGCCTCCAGTCCCACACGCTCCAAGGTGGGCGCGGCCAGGCTGCGGGCAAACTGTTCAAGGGCTGGGCGCTCTTCTGGAGCGATCACCCGGTCCATCAGAAAAGTGAGGGTGCCCCTGGCCTTGGCGGAGGCGTCCCAGGCCTCATGGCCAGCGAGCGCGGCCATGCCGTCGAGCATGGTGCCGGCGGACACAAGGCCGGCTTCGAAGGCGGAGGCCAGGCTGTCGCCATAGACCAGGGCCTCCGTGGCCGGCAGGTCCTGGACATGGGACGCCAGCGCGCTCCAACCGGCCTCGTCATAGGAGAACCGGACATAGGCCGCCCCGTCCGCATTCGGAATGACGGCCGACGGGCATTGACCTTCGGTCTCGAGGAGGACCGTCTGCTCGGCCTCCGAGACGAGCGCGCAGGTGCGCGTCCGGCCCTCCGCCCCGTCATAGGCAACACAAAGCGGGATCTGCCATGTGCTGGCCGGGTCAATGGCCGAGCCGAGTGGGCGGAAGCGGCTTTGCTTCAGGGCCATGGCTGCGCTGTCGCCGTCGCATGTGACGGAGGCCTCCAGCAGCGGCACGCCGGGCTGATCGATAAAGGAGCGGAAGGCGGGGATCACTTCGGGCTTGCCGGCGCCGTCTGCAATGGAGGACATGAAATCCTCCACCGTTGCCACGTCATTGGCGTGGCGTTCCATATGGAGGCGCACCCCGTCCCGGAACGCGTCTTCGCCCACATAGCCCTCGAACATGGCGAGGACACCGGCGCCCTTTTCATAGGTGATGCCGTCGAAGGCGTCTTCGATGGCCTCGTTCACGGCCACGGGCTCGCGGATCTGCCGGGCGGCGAGAAGCGCGTCTTCAGTCATGGCGCCGAGGGCACCGCTCAACGTGGCGCGGCCGAATTCGCCTTCGGGCCAGACCGCGTCGGCGGTCTTGTTTTCCATCCAGGAGGCGAAGGCCTCGTTGAGCCAGATATCGTCCCACCAGACCGGTGTCACGAGATTGCCGAACCATTGGTGCGCCAGTTCATGGGCGTGCACGGATGTATAGGCGCGGCGCTGACGCAAGGGTGATGACTCATCCATCAGCATCAGGAAATCATTGTACATGATGGCGCCGACATTCTCCATGGCGCCGCCGAAGAAGTTGGGCGCGGCGATGATGTCAAGCTTGGGATAGGGATGGGCGATCCCGAAATAGTTTTCCTGATACGTCAGAATGTCGGCCGTGTTGCGCATGGCATAGTCCATGCGCGGTCCTTGGCCCCTGGCGGCGAGGCCCCGAAATGGAAGGGGCTCGGCGCGCACGGCGTTGGGCGGGATTGGTCCGGGGGCATTGACGTCATAGGGACCGACCGCAAAGGCGAGAAGATAGGTCGGCAGGGGCGGCGTGGTCTCAAAGGTTCGCCGGGTCATGCCGTTGCCCAGATCCTCAGCGCCCGTCTCCGGCATGGCGACGACGACCTGGTCGCCCGTCCGTGCCGTGACGGAAATTGTGAAGGGCACCTTGAAGCGCGGTTCGTCGAAGCCGGGGAAAACCCGGCGCGCGTCAATGGGCTCGAACTGGGTCGCGGTGTAAAACGCGCCATCCACCTGCGTGTGATAAAGCCCGGCCGGTGAATTTGTGAACGGCGCCTCGTAGGGCAGCTCCAGGGTTACGGGCCCCGGCGCAAGGGTTTGATCAAAATCGAGCCTTGCGATGCCTGTGACGTGGCGCTGCTCATAGGTTGCCGGAACGCGCGTGCCGTCCGCGGTGATCACGGCCGCGTCGCTGACGGTGATGTCGAGGCCGTGCAGCCAGATGCCATCGGCGGCTACGTTCAGGACCGCTTCAAGTCTCGTGGTGCCTGAAAACGTTTCCTGGGACGGGTCGATGGTGATGTCGAGGTCATAGGAGATCGGCGTGATGGTGGTCCCAAGGCGGCCCAAGGGCATGGGCTGCGCCGCTGCGGTGGTCGGCGTGTCGGGCGCCGTTGTTTCGGCAGTCTCCGGGGGCTGCGTGTCGGTCTGAGTCTGCGATCCCGAATCGCAGGCGGCAAGCATGGATCCGCCCGCCAGGATGCTGCCGGCGACGAGCCAGGTTTTGAGTGTGAGGTTCGGTGCCATGATGCCCACTCTCCCGATGATCAAGATCCTGATAACTGGCCTCAGCAGACCGTGCGCTCAGGCGGCAATGCTGCCCCTTCATACGTAAAGGGACTGACATTACCGAAAAGTCTTGTCGGGAGTGTGTTCGCCTGGAGCAGAAGGGGGCAAGGAGCCGGGCAGGCGCCGCGCCAGAGCGCGGGAAACATGAACAAAGGGACTTTGCTCACGCTGTCTTAAAAGTCGTGGGAGGGTGCGGAGTTTCAGAGGGCGATCTGGGCGCGGGACCGCAAAACCCGCTTTTCGAGATAAATCGAGGGAACCTGAAGCGCCTCAATCTTGCGGATCGCCGCGTAGAAATCCTGCTCAAGCACATCTAGCTGCTGCTTTTCGTCAACGGTGAGTTTGAACTCGCCGTCGAGGCCGCCTGCGAGCGCACCAAACCCAAGTGCCATGCGACCGAACTCGCGGCTCATGTCCATGAGCCAGGACTGGTCACTCACGCAATCGACGACCACTTGGGAAACAAAAGCGATCAGGAAGAGGCCGACGGCGGGAAATACGGCCGCCTTCAGGTCAAAAACACCTATCAGCGAAAGCAACAGCCCGCCCACCGCAAGCGCGATCGGCAGAACAACCAGCAGAGCCCTGACCGAACGACGGAAGGTGTTGCGGACGATCGACCGGCGACGCAGCTCATTCATGAGAATGAGGCAGTCGAACTCCTTCAACTTTACCCCTTCGAACGACGTGGCCATTCCAAACTCCTCACAAAGACCGCACGGGCGATCTCGATCCGACGGCACTCAGGTTATTGCGGCGCAACATAGCCGGTGCCGACGCACGGATCGTGTAAAAAATCCTTAACACTTCCGGGGAATGTGGCGAACAGGCCAAAGCCCGTCCAGCCCCCAATTCACGTAGTGACGCTTCTGGCCCCTAAATGTGGCAGAGAAAGGGGCGCCAAACAGAAAATAGAGATGAAAAATCAGCAACAAAGCAGTAGGCACGGCCTGTCATGACCCAGCTTCCGGCGCGCTTTGCGACATGGTTCAAGGATCGCGGTTGGACGCCCAGATCCCACCAGACCGAGTTGTTGCACGCGGCGAGCCAGGGCGACTCGGCTCTCCTGATCGCCCCAACCGGCGGGGGAAAGACCCTGGCCGGCTTCCTGCCCTCCCTGGTGGATTTGGCCGAAACCGCGCCAGAGGGCCGGGCGGGCCGGCTCCACACGCTCTACATTTCGCCGCTCAAAGCGCTGGCCGTCGATGTGGCGCGCAATCTCGACACGCCGATTCGCGAAATGGGCCTGCCAATCACGGTGGAGACGCGCACTGGCGATACCCCGACTCACCGGCGCCAAAGGCAGCGCGCAAGCCCGCCCGACATCCTGCTGACCACGCCGGAGCAACTGGCGCTGCTGCTTGCCTACAAGGATGCGGGCCCATTTTTCAAACATCTGAAAAGCGTGATTCTCGATGAGCTCCATGCCATCGACAACACAAAGCGCGGCGAGCTGATGGCCTTGGGCCTCGCCCGTCTGACCCGCTATGCGCCCAACTGTCGGCGAATCGGCCTGTCGGCCACTGTGCATGATCCCGAACGCCTGCGCCGGTTCCTAGTGCCCCAGGTGATTGGTGAAACGCGCCTGGCGCCCGTGGTGCAGGGCCAGGCCGGCGCCGTTCCGGACGTGCAGGTTCTGGCCTCCGAAGCCGATATCCCCTGGTCGGGGCACACCGGCCGACACGCCATGGCGGAGGTCTACGCGGCCATCAAGACCGCCGGCGTGAGCCTTCTCTTCGTGAACACCCGGTCCCAGGCGGAACTTGCCTTCCAGACCCTCTGGCGCATCAACGACGACAATCTGCCCATTGCCCTGCACCACGGCAGTCTGGAGGTCGGCCAGCGGCGCAAGGTGGAAGCCGCCATGGCCGAGGGGCGTCTGCGGGCGGTCGTGTGCACCTCGACCCTCGATCTCGGCATTGACTGGGGCGCCGTCGATCTGGTGATCCACCTGGGCGCGCCCAAGGGCGCTAGTCGCCTGCTCCAGCGAATCGGCCGCGCCAATCACCGGCTCGACGAGCCGAGCCGCGCGCTGCTTGTGCCTTCGAATCGCTTCGAAGTGCTGGAGTGCCGGGCCGCCCAGGAAGCCGCCGTAGTCTCCGTCCTCGACGGTGCACCGGCGCGCCACGGCGGTCTGGATGTCCTGGCCCAGCATGTCCTCGGCGTGGCCTGCGCCGAACCTTTCTCCATGACCGGTCTCTATGACGAGGTGGTTTCGGCGGCGCCGTATGCGGATCTTCCCTATGAGACCTTCGAGCAGGTGGTGGATTTCGTGGCCACGGGCGGCTATGCCCTGCGCCGCTACGACCGTTTCCGGCGCATCGTGAAGACCCGGGAGGGCCTTTTCCAGGTGGCGAACCCGCGGATTGCCCAGATGTACCGCATGAATGTGGGCACCATTGTCGAAGCGCCCATGATGAAGGTGCGCCTGACCCGGACGATCGGCGGCGCCCGCAAGCCCGACGGCAAGCCAGGACGCCGACCGGGCGGGCGCGCCGGGCGCGTCCTCGGCGAGATCGAGGAGTGGATGGTCGAGCAGCTCCGGCCCGGCGACACCTTTATTTTCGCCGGCGAGGTGTTGCGTTTCGAAGGCCTCCAGGACACGGAAGTCCTCGTGACCCGCGCGACGGGCGCCGATCCCATGGTGCCGTCCTGGCAGGGGGGGAAATTTCCGCTCTCGACCTATCTGGCCGAGCGGGTGCGCGAGATGATTTCCGTCCCGGCCCAGTGGGACGCCCTGCCGCTGCCCGTGCGCGAATGGCTCGGCCTCCAGGAGAAGCGCTCGATCCTGCCGGGGCCGGACGATATGCTGGTGGAGACTTTTCCCCGGGGCGGCAAACATTATCTGGTCGCCTATCCCTTTGAGGGGCGGCTGGCGCATCAGACGCTTGGCATGCTGATCACGCGGCGGCTGGAACGGGCGGACCTGCATCCGCTCGGCTTCGTGGCCAATGATTATGCGCTGGCGTGCTGGTCCTTGAGGCCCGCCGATGAACTCGACATGGACGCATTGTTCCATGAGGACATGCTGGGCGATGATCTGGAGGCCTGGATGGGCGAAAGCGCGCTTTTGAAGCGCATGTTTCGCCAATGCGCGGTGATTTCCGGCCTCATCGAGACGCGCCATCCGGGGCAGGAAAAGAGCGGGCGCCAGGTGACCTTCTCATCCGATCTCATCTACGATGTCCTGCGGGCCCACGAGCCGGATCACATTCTGCTCAAGGCGGCCTGGAACGATGCGTCGGCGGGTCTTCTCGATATTGGGCGCCTGGGCGATATGCTGCGCCGGATCAAGGGTCGAATCGTGCATCAACCCTTGAAGCGGGTCTCGCCCCTGGCCGTTCCGGTCATGCTCGAAGTCGGGCGTGAGCCGGTCTATGGCGCCGCCAGCGAGGCCCTGCTCGATGAGGCGGCTGACGATTTGATCGAGGAGGCGACACGCCTTGACTGACCTGGGGTCCTTGGACGTCGACACGGCGTCCGGCGCGCCGACCATGGCCGACACGCCCGCTGCCCGCCGCGCCCCGTCGCCCGTCAAGATTGCCGATGAACCGGCCCAATTCGACCCGAGCGGGGCCTTGTGGCTCCCTGAACGGGGCACGCTGATCGTCTCCGATCTGCACCTGGAAAAGGGTTCGTCCTTTGCCGTGCGCGGGGTTTACCTGCCACCCTATGACAGCCGCGTAACCCTGACGCGGCTTGGCGCCCTGTGCGCGCGGCTCAAACCCGATTGCGTCGTGGCGCTGGGCGATTCCTTTCACGACCGGGGCGCTCCGGCCCGCCTTGACGAGGCGGATGTGGACGCGATCCGTGCCCTGACGGGTGCCTATGAGTGGATCTGGATCGCCGGCAACCACGATCCCAAACCCCCTGTGAGCTTTGGCGGACAGGTGGCTGAGGATCTGGCCATCGGGCCGCTCGTTCTGCGCCATGAACCCAGCGAGGACGGGCCGGCCGATGGCGAGGTGGCCGGCCACCTGCACCCCGTTGCCAGCATTCGGGTGCGCGGTCGCCGGGTGCGCCGCCGCTGTTTCGTGACCGACGGCCTGCGTGTGGTGCTACCGGCCTTTGGTGCTTATGCGGGCGGTCTGTGCGTGCTCAATGAGGCGTTTGCGCCGCTGTTCCCGGGGCCCTTTCAGGCCTTCGCCCTCGGCAAGGAGAAGGTCTTTGCCCTGAGCCACCGGACCCTCGTGCCCGATACGATGCCCGCCGGCCCAATGCACTGGCGCGTGTGAGCCGCGCCGCTTAAAGCAATCCGGCCAGGGCAATGGACAGCGACAAGGTGACCAGGGTGGTGAGCGGAATGCGCAGCGCGGGGTACCAGGCGGGGGCAAGGCCCGTCCGGCTTGCCTTGAGGTCAGACCACAGCAGCGCCAGGAAACTTAAAATCAAAAGCGCAAGGCCTGTGGCGAGATAGGGCAAGGTGAGACCCATGGACATGATCACCAGGGCCGCCCAAGCGATGAGGGCCGGCGTCACGCTCAGCAGCAGCTGGGCAAAAGCAGGTCCGTCCGGGGCCGCCATGGCAAGCCCCCACCGCACACCGCCCATGAAGGACAGGATAATGGCCGCGTAATATGTCAGCGCCAGGAACGGATTGAAGGGTAGTCTTGGCAGCAGGCCATCGGTCCAGAGGGCGACACTGAGCACCACGAAGGGCACGGCGCCCAGAAAGCCCAAAATGGCGGCGCCGAGCGGAACATCGGCAAGGCCGCGGGGCTGCTGTTGATCAGTCATCGGGACAAAAGCTCGCCATTGTTGACCAGGATATCGCGCACCAGGGCCGCGATAAGCGAAGCCACCACAAGCGCGGTTAACGGAATGCGCAGGCCCGGATACCAGGCCGGCGCCTCTCCATACCGGGTCGCCGCCATGTCCGACCACAACAGGACCAGCAGCGCCGCGACCAGCACGCCGAGCGCGACCTGCGACACGATGGAGTGCGGCGGCACCAGAATGGTCAGCAGCAGCGCGATGCCGCTGACAATCGCCGGCGTCACCGAAATGCCGAGCGCGAGGAAACTGGGGCCATCATCGTGGCCCATGGCAAGGCCCCAACGCACGCCCCCCATGAAGGCTAGAAG
>CAYYTT010000036.1:0-28254 GCA_964474635.1 uncultured Alphaproteobacteria bacterium
CAGCATGTCGATTTCGTCGTTGATGGACGCGCTTTTTTCGATATAGGTATCCGTGCGCGGAACATAGGCTTCCGGCTGGTAGTAGTCGTAATAGCTCACGAAATATTCGACCGCGTTGTCGGGAAAAAAGCTCTTGAACTCGCCGTAAAGCTGGGCGGCCAGCGTCTTGTTGGGCGCCAGGATCAGCGCCGGGCGCTGGGTCTCCTTGATGATGTGCGCCATGGTGAAGGTATTGCCCGAGCCCGTGACGCCGAGCAGCACCTGGTCGCGCTCGCCCACCTTCACGCCGGACACGAGTTCCTTGATCGCCGTGGGCTGGTCGCCCTTGGGCGCGAACTCAGATTGCAGGTCGAGGGCGATGCCGCCTTCGGATTTTTCGGGGCGTTCGGGCCGGTGCGGAATCCAAATGACAGGATTGGGCGCTTCGCCAAAACCGGCGCCATTGTTGTATGGGCTCATGCCTCGCTATATGGCGCGCTTTTGGGCCCATGGCCAGTCCCGCGCGCTGCCCCCCGGGCAAATTGCTTTGCGCCCCTCTGGCTTTGCCAGTACACCCGCATCGGGTGGTCGCGATGGGGGAGCGCAATCATGCGGCGCGGCGTGGGGACACGGTTCTTCCGGATCGACGGCGGGGGGCGGCTGTGGCCCCTCGTGCTGGCGGCGCTGGCGCTGACGCCCGGTGAGGGCCACGGCCAGGACATCAGCGACACCCTTGATGACGATCTTGAGGAACGCATGCTCATTCTCGCGCCCGAGGGCGCTGGGCGGGGCGAAACACCGTTCATGGCTGAGGAAAGTCTCGGCGAAGCGTTCCTTGACGCCATGGGTTTTGAGGATCTGGGCGAGGCGCTCGACGGTGTGTGCGCGGGCGAGGGGGACGACGGCCCGTTCCTGCTCATCAATGGCAAACCGGCGACGGACGCGCAAAAGGCCTCCTTGAGAAACCGGCCGGCGAGTTCCATCGAGCGGATCGAAATTCTGCCCCCCGAAGCGGCGGCCTTTTACGGGGCCACGGGCCCCTGCGGTGCCATCAATGTCATCCTGAAAGAGCCTTATGCGGTGGTCTTTTCCGGGGTGAGCTACCGGGAAGCCGGACGGGGCGGCGGGGCGGACTCGCGCGGCTATGGTGGCTCGGAACACGCCGGGGAACGCTTCCGCCGCTTTGTCTACGTCCAGACCTACGACCAGGCGCCACTGCTCGAGGTGGACCGGAACATCGTCTTGCCCTCCGTCACGGACAGCGATTTCTTCGCCGCGCCCGGCAATGTTCTGGCGGCCGAAGGGGCGCCGGACGCCGAAATCGATCCGGCCTTGTCGGCGCGCCGGTGAGCGTGGTCGGCTTGCCCGCGGGGCAGGACGGCACCGGCCTGAGCTTGGCCGATCTCGTGCCGGGAGCGGGCCAGCCCAATCTGCAGGACAACCGGTCCGCGCGAACCCTGCAAGACCGGCGCGCGGACCTGTTCGCCGTTGTAAACCTGACACAGAAGATCAGTGACAAGACATCCCTGGCGCTCTATGCCAACTACCGGCAAGAGACGTCCGTGTCCTTTAATGGCTTTGCCCAGTCGGCCCTGCTTGTGCCGACGGCCAATCCGTTTTCTCCGTTCGGGGATCCTGTGGGCGTCAATTATGTCTTCGCCGAAGGTCCGATCCTGCGCAACGAAAACGCCTCAAGGCAGCTCAATTTTACAGGGGAGGTCTTTCACCGCTCAGGTGACTGGCAGGTCAGCGCCGAGGCCCGTTTCGTCCGGTCGGGCAGCGACCGGTTCCGGCCCGCCCCGCTCGATCAGGACGCTCTTGCGGACCGGCTTGGCGAGACGGACCCGGCTCTCGCTTTCAATCCGTTTGGGGACGGATCGACGAATGATGGAGGCATCCTGGCCGATATTTTCTCCGTGCCCATCGAAACCAATCAGACGACGACCACCTATGGCGGCATCCTTTCGGCCCGCGGCCCCCTGTTCACCATGCCGGCCGGCAAGGTCCGCCTGGGTCTGAGCTTTGACGGACGGCGCAGCGAGAGCGTGAACGAGACCTTCGGCGGCGCGGAGGAAGGCCGTGTGCGCGCCGCGCAGACCGTCCTGGATGGCGCGGCGGACATCCAGGTTCCGTTCCTGAGCCGGAAATACGCCTTGCCCCTGGTCCAATCCCTGATCGCCACCGCATCCGTGAGCCCCTTCACGCAAGGGGGCAGCGACGTGCAGCTCGGCTATGCCTATGGCGGGCGTTGGTCGCCGTTTAATGGCCTCACCGTGAGCTATGAACGCGCGATCAATCCCACCGTGCCCTCCCAGGATGTTTTGACCGAGCCGGTGGTCTTCACGGACAATGTGCAGGTGTTCGATCCCGTCACCCAGCAGACGGCCTTCATCCGTGTCGTGACGGGGGGGAATCCGGATCTCGCCCCCTCGCGGAGCCAGAGCGATGTCCTTTCGATGACATGGCGGCCGAAAGTGCCAGAAGGGCTGTCCTTGAAGCTGCGCTGGCGGCGTGAGCGGATCGAGGACGCCGTTCGGCCCGTGCCGCCCTTCGACAGCAATTCGGAGATTTTCTACCCCGACCGGGTCGTGCGCGATGCCGCGGGGCAGCTTGTGTCGTTCGACCAACGTCCCCTCAATCAGTTTCTGGTGCGCGAAGAGTCGCTGCGGGTTCGCTTTCGCTACCGAAACTATCCCGGCGCCGATGACTTTCGCACGCGTCCCGCAATTTCCCTGCGCGTCACCTATGAACGGCTGCTGCGCGATGAAATCGTGACCGCGCCCGGGGCGCCCGTTCAGGATTTTATCAGTGGCGATCAGGGCTTGACGCGGATCCGCGACGAGTTGAATTCCCAATTGCGGCTGGGCTTTCGCGGCCTGTTTGCGGTCACGCGGGTCAATTACGAAGGCGGACAGGTCAACCGCGCCGGCGAGGGGGCGGCGCTCGATGTGTTCTTTCCCTCCCTGACGACCGTGTCGCTGGGGTTGTCCTACCGCTTCAGTGAAAATGGCTTGCTCGGCGGTCCCGACTGGCTCAGGGGCTTTGGGATGAATTTCACGGTGGGGAATGTTTTTGACCGGCGCCGCCAGGTCCTTGACGACGCCGGCAACACCCCCACGCTGTTTCAGCCCGATTTCCAGGATCCGCTTGGGCGCGTGTTTTTCTTCCGCCTCAGCCACCGTTTTGATTAAGGGGTGAAAGCGCGGGGCAATAATCCGTACCGCGCTCAAGGGCGCGACTGCGGCCCGGCGCACCCGGCTCGGCTCGATCTGGATTTCTCGCCCACAGCCTTGAAACTCACGCTCCGCGGTCAATCTCCCGCCAGAATTCGTCGCGAAAGGCGCGCATGAAGGCAGCGCGGCGCTCTGCTTCCTCGCGCGCGGTGACGGTGTTCATCAGGCCAGGGAGTTTGAGCAGCTTTGTCTCGAAATGGTCGAGCGTGTAGGCTTTGTCGTTAAGGGCACGCTGCTCCGCACGGGGATCTTCCACATGGTAGTACGCGGCCCCCATCAGGCAGCCCGTCGTCGCCGTCCGGAAGAGCCCGATTGCGCCCAGACTGTCGAGCCGATCCGCATCCTGCAAGACGGCGGCCTCAAGGGAGGACGGCGCCTTGCCCTTGGAAAAACTGTGCTCCACGATCACGGCGACGATCCGGTCGATGGCCTCTTGCCCATAGCCGCAGTCCCGCAGCATGGGCTTGGCGGCTTCGGCGGCCAGGGTGCTGGCCTCGGAGCGTCTGGGGTCGTTTTTGGGAACCATGACGATGTCATGCAGCAAGGCGGCGGGGCGCAGGATCGCCTGATCCGCCCCTTCCCTGGCGCCAATGGACTCACAGGACGTCAGAACACGCAGGATATGGGCAAAGTCATGGGACGGATCGCCCGCGCTTTCATAGTGCGGGCGGGCCAACGCCATCAACCGTCCGAAGCGGTCGGTTTCCTCATGGGGGGGCCTGGCTGCGGCGTCGGTCATGGGTTTGGCTCTCCAAAGGCTGTGGCGGGGCACCCGAAGGCTGGCGACCGCCCGTTTCCAGCGCGGCGATGACCGCGTCGATGGCGTGTGCCAGCAGGTCGGGGCGGTGGATGGGCACCATATGGCTGTCGCCCTCGACGATCCTCACCCAGACGAACGTTGCGCCGGTCATCTGGCTTTGCATAAAGTCCGTGTTGGCCAGCGGCACGAGGGAATCGTCCCGGCTGTGCAGGATCGCGGCAGGGCCGGTGAATCCGCCAAGGCGCGGCACAAGGGCCTCAAGTTCCTTTTTGTGGGGTGCGAGTTCCTGGTTCGCGATGCGCCAGTCAGACTGCAAAAAAGGCGCGACAATCCACCAGGACGCGACTTCGTTAAACCATTCCCACGGCTCAAGCGCGGGATTGAGATTGGAGGAGGCCAGAACAAGCCCAGCCACCCGGTCCGGATAGTCCAGGGCGGTGCGCACCGCCACGGGGCCGCCCAGGGAAAAACCAACCAGAATGACACCGCGCCCATCGGGGGTGTCGAGCAGGGGGGCAAGCGCGCTGGCCTGGTCCGCAAGGGAGGGCAGGGCCCGGTAGGGCGGCGAAAAGCCATAGCCCGGACGATCCACGGTCACATAGTCCCGGTCGCCGGGCACCCGTCTCAATTGATCGCGAAAATCGCCCGCGTAGCCCGGCGCGCCGTGCACAAACAGGACCCGTCGCCCGTTCCGGCTCCCGGCGCGCACGTAACTCAATCGTCCCCCGTCACGCGGCACGGAGGCGCGTGCGAGATCATAAGTGTCGGCCCAATCGCTGACCGGTCTGGGGTTCGCGAAGGGTGAGGCGAGGAAATGGCTGGCGGGCGTGAAGGTGATCAGCGCCCAGAGCGAAGCCCCCAAGAGTGTCAGAACGCCGCCTGAAAACCAAATCAGCCTCATTGCGCGGTGTCCCCAGCGTTTTCATCCAAGGCCGCCAGCACCTGGTTGAGGGCCTGCCGGGTCAATTCAGGCCGCGTAATCGGTGTGCGGTGTCCACCTTCGCCGATCAGGGTGATGCGCACGAAGTTGGCGCGCGTCATGCGGCGCTGCATGAAGTCCACATTCTCCACCGGCACGAGGCGGTCGTCGCGGGTGTGGATCACGGCGACCGGAACCGCGATGGTATCCAGCAGCGGGACCATGTCTTCGAGTTCCTGGCGTTGGCGGAGGATCTCACGATTGGAATTGCGCCAGCGCCGTTTGATGAACGGTTTGAAGATCCACCAAGTTGCCAGCTCATTGTACCAACGATAGGGCTCCAGATCCGGATCGATATTGGATGAGGCGAGCACAAGGCCGGCCACCCGGTCCGGATAGTCGATGGCGGTGCGCAGCGCCACGGGCCCACCCATCGAATAGCCCACCAGCACGACTTTGCGCGCCTCGCCCTGGGTGATGAGGGGGGCGAGCGCCTTGGCCTGGTCGGTCAGGGCAGGACGCGGCAGGCGGGGCCGGGAAAAGCCATAGCCCGGACGATCCACGGCCACATAGTCGCGTCCAGCCGGAATATCGGCAAACTGAGGCTCCCAAATGCCGGCATGGCCGGGCGAGCCGTGAATGAACAGGATACGGCGCCCCGCCGCGTCGCCAGCCTGCACGTAGCTCAAGGTCGTTTCGGCATTGTCCTCCAGCGGAGTGGAAACCCGGGTGAAGCGTCCCGCCGCCCAGTCCCGCGCGAAGGCGTCGTCGGTCATGGGCACCTTCAGATAAGCGCCTGCGCCGCAGCCGGACAAAACCAGGCCGAGCGCCACAGTAAAACTCTGAAGACGGAGGGCATTGACCATGGAACGCTTCAAGGCCCCATCAGGCCCTTGACGTAAAGCTCATAGAGCTTGGGCTCGAACAGGGAGTTGACGAGGGTGCCTTGGGGGCCGGGGCCTGGATTGGCCATGTCGGCCGGAAAGACCTGGGCGGAGCGGAACACGTCCGGTGTCAAAAATCGCAGGCCCTCGGGCAGGGCAAGGGCCGTGTCCGTGGCCTGGTTTTTACCCGGCGCCATGGAGGCCATGTGAAAACCCCAGGGGCCGAAGGCCGGCACGGTGATATGGTAGCTGACCGTGTGTTCGAAAATTTCTCCCATGGTGGCCTCGACCGACCAGTAGGCACGCCGGGCGAAAAAGGGCGAGGAACTTTGTGTCGCCATGACCCCGCCGGGCGTCATGCGCCGGGCCAGACGGGCGTAGAACTCCACCGAGTAGAGCTTGGCGATGGCTTCGTCATGGGGATCGGGAAAATCGAGGATCGCCCGGTCGTATAGTGGCGTATCGGGACGGGCCAGATAGCTGAAAGCGTCTTCGTTGATGATCCGTACCCGGTCCTCGCGCAGCGCGCCGTCGTTCAGTTCAACCAGCGGATTGAACTCGGCGCCAAGCCACGTCATGTCCGGGTCGAGATCGACGACGTCAACCTGGACGACATCCGGATGTTTCAACACCTCGCGGACCGCGAGCCCGTCGCCGCCGCCCATCACCAGGATGCGGTGCGCCGGCGCGCTGCCCCAACCCATGACCGGATGGACCAGTGCTTCGTGGTAGCGGTGCTCGTCCTCGGAGGAGAACTGGATGTGCCCGTCGATAAAGAGCCGCAGGTCGCCGCGCAGATCGTTCCGTGTCACGACCAGGGACTGGTAGGGCGTCTGCTTTTTCCAGATGACCGTGTCGAGGAACAGGTGGTGCTGGGCGAAAGAGGCGAGGCGCGCGCCGAAGGCCGTGAAACCGGCCAGGGCAATCACGACGACGATCACCACTGCGAGCATGGTCCGGAAGTGCCGCAAATGCGCGCGCAGATAAAGGACGTTCACGAGGGCGACGAGGGCATTGGCGAGCCCAATGGCAAAGGAGGCCCGAACGAGCCCGAGACTGGGCAGCAGCATCAAGGGGAAGGCCACCGAACCGACCAGGGCACCGATGTAATCGAGGGACAGGACCTGGGCGATGGAGCGCCGCGTACCTCGGCCCTCGGCCAGGACCCGGGTCAGAAGCGGGATTTCCAAGCCGACAAGGGCACCGATCGTGAAAATGAAGCCGAACATGACGGCCTGATAGAACGCCGGCGCGAGGGGGAAGGTGAGAAACAGGCTGATTGAGCAGATGCCACCCACGAGCGCAAGAATGATCTCCACAATGATGAAGCGTTCGAGCAGCCGCCCGCCAATGTGCTGGGACACGTAGGACCCCACGCCCATGGCGAACATGAAAAAGCCGATTGTCAAAGAGAACTGGTAGACCGAATTGCCGAGAAGATAGCTTGAGACCGTACCGATGATCAGTTCATAGACGATCCCGCACAGGGCGACGACCGCAATGGACAAAAGCAGCACCAAAGACTGCCCGCGCGGCAGGGCGCCCGCATGCGGTGGTTCGTCCTTGGTGTGGGTCTGCGAAGGAGGGCTGCCCGCCTGATCCCAGGCGGGCGAAGGCGCCGTTCCAGCGCCAGCGGCCGCTTGGGCCGTGTTCGGGAGCAAACTATCGGCCGCAGCCTGCCCCTCGGGTGAGGACCGCCTTTCCTCCATGGAACCCCCTGCTGGTCGCTGCGGTTCCGAGAGGGGCCGGCCGGTCCGCGATGTCCGGCCTCGCCGCTCCCGGACCGCCGGGCTTCAGCCCTGTGTTTCGAGCGTTACTTCCCGCGCGATGGTCCGCCCGAGCGCGCCCGGCTGCGGGCATTGTTCTGTGCTGCACGGGTCTGACTATACTGTGATGCGGACTGCACCGAGCGATTGTTGAAGGAACTGGGCGCGATGCCCGCGCGCTGCTGCCGTCCGAGCAGGTTGCCGATCAGGGCGCCGGCGAGGAACCCAAGACCGGCACTGGCGAAGGGAAAGCCCGTCGAGGTGCCGCCTTCTTCGGTAAGGATCATGCGACGGTTCGCGGTATCGATTTCCACCGTGAACAGATCGGTTTCGCCCATGTCCTGGGTCATGTTCCCGTTGGCGTCGTTGTAACCGCTGAAGCTGCCGTCGCTGGCCAGGTCGATGCCGATCGTGTTGGCATAGATCTGGGGCGCTTCATTGAGCGCGTAGGTCAGATCGTCTTCGAAACGGGCCATTTGCTCCGGCGTCGCTTCTTCGGCTGTGCCGGCACGTTCAAGTTCCGCGCTGAACTCGATCATGGCCTGCTCGGTCCGCTCGGCAACCCGGGACAGATCCGGACCCGGAGGGTTGCTCGTGCAAGCGGTGAGGATTAGGGCGGTCATCGCGGCGAAGCCGGCCGCGAAGACCCGTTCTTTCAAGGTGGAAAACATGACGAACCTCTAGTGACGTCTGGGTTGGCATCTGGCCTGTTGTTGGCGCGGCAAAGAGAGGACCAGAACAATAAGACTAAGTCGAACGGCTGTCATCTTGAATCTCAGTCTTACGACGTAATGTCTTCCATCAGCGTTTCTTGGTTTTCATCAAGAGTTCTCGAAATGGCGGACCCGGCACGCCCGCGCCCGCCATCGGCGCGGTCGGTCACGCCCGGTTAAGCTTTATCCAATGAATCTGGTCTGCGCCCGGCCCATAGTAATCCGTGAGGGCCCCAGCCTTTGTGAACCCGGAGCCTGACAGATCGGCCTCGGCCATGGCACTCAAATCATCCGGCAATTCTACAAACACGGCCCGTGCGCCCTCGCGGCTCGCCCGGTCGAGCTGGGTCGCAAGACCGCTCACGCCGGCTTCCTCGGTCTCGGTCCAGATGAGGCCGTAGCCGTCCTCGCTTTCGGGGGCCTCGGCGAAATCCTCGAAAGTCACACCCTGGGTTTCGGCGGTGAGGGGCGGGCCCGGATCAATATTTTCGTTGATCAGGCTATAGATAATTTTTGTCTCGCCCGTGTCGTGATAGTCCGGAATCCGCAGTTCTTCCCGGGCGCCCATCTCCTCGTAGAAGGCGCGGGCATCGGCATAAATGTCCTTGCCGTCTTCCTTATAATCGGAGGTGGCAATGAAGATTTTTCGCACGCCCTCCTGGTCGAGCTGGCTCAAGAGTTCATTCACCAGCATGAAGCCAACGCCCTTGCCGCGCGCATCCTCGCGCAGATAAGTCCACGACAGCCACCGAATGTCCGGCACGTCCTCGTCGGGCACGGCGCCGGTCAGCCCCAGGATCTGTCCGTTTTCCTCAACCACAAGCATGCCTGCGCACTGGCGCTCATTCAGGGCCTCTTCGGCTTCTTCCGCGTCATCGTCATCATGGGCGTCGATGATGTCGAGGGCCGCCGGCAGATCTTCCATTTCCATGGGCCGCACGAACGGGCCCTCGCTCGGCGCGGCCGCCTTGGCACCGCCGCCGCCGAGGAGACCGCCCAGAATGCCGCCTTTTGATTTTTGGGTGGGGGACATGGATGTGCTCCGTTGTCGGGCTGGGCGCCCAAGGCAGGGAAAAAAACCTCCGGTCCACAAGGAACCGGAGGTGTCTTTTAGCATGGCTTTCGCGCCAGCGATGCCAGGTCGTTCAGGGGCCCGCTGAGCGCGGCGGCGTTGCTCAGTCTTTCTTTTGGAACTCGGCGCCGATGGTCAGCTCGACTTCATCGCCGATCACGGGGGCCCAGGAGGTCAGGCCGAATTCGGACCGCTTCAGCGTGCCGATGGCCTGGAAGCCCACGGCCTCTTTCTTGGAGGAGGGGTGCTTGCCGCTGCCCACCAGGTCCACATGGAGCGTGACCGGCTTCGTGACACCGCGCATGGTCAGGTCGCCCGTGACATGGGCGTGGTGGCCTTCGTGGCCGTGCTCATTTTTATCCTGCAGAACCACTTTCGTGCTCTTGAAGGTGATTTCCGGATGGTTGGCGGCGTCGAAGGCTTCTTCGGACCGCAGCTCTTCGTCGAGGTGATCACTCAGCGTATCGATGCTTTCGGTCTTGATCGTGATGGAGACGCTGGCCTCTTCTGGCTTGGCCGGATCGATGGTCATTTCGCCGGTGATGTCGTTGAAGCGGCCCTGATACTCGGACAGACCCAGGTGGCTGATGGTCCACAGGACATTCACGTGGGTCGGGTCGAGCATATAGGTGCCGGCGACGACGTCGGAAGGTTCCGTGCTCAGGCCGGGAATCTGGCCTTTGGCGCCCTTGTCGCCGTGCATGTCGGCGTAGACGGGGAAAGCAAAAACGAGCGCGGCGAGGGACGCGGCGAGAGGAAGCTTGGCCATGTGTGTTCTCCCTTGGTTTTGTCAAAAACAAGATGTGTTGCGGCAAACCGCTTGGGGTTCGCCCATGCGGCCCTACAGTGCGGTCAACCGGCACGGACACCCGGGCGTCATGGTCAGGCGGGTGCCTGGCTCCAAGACCGGAACCCCGGAACCTGCCGGAACCCCGGAACCTGCCGGAACCCCGGAACCTGCCGGAACCAATGATCCGGCGGGTGTGATGCAGCCCGTCCCGATGCGCTGCATCTGGAGGCGGATGTGGGCTAAACTGAGGCCGATACAAGCGATACCTGCAAGCAGGATGGCGGATGCCTGCACGCAGGATGGCGACGCGGCGCCGGGTCTTGTCCGCCGGATGCGCTGGCGGGTTGCGAGACAACCTGGGCGGTGCGGGCCAAAAGCTGGAATTTTTTGAGCAACCGAATGGGGAGCGGGGCATGGACAGGCGGTTGCTGTGGGGTGGGGGGGCGCTGGCGGCTGTTCTGGTGCTTGGCGCCATTGTTTTTGTCTCCGCGGGGCCGGACCGGACACAGCGCTTTTTGATCGTTTCAACGCCCAAACAGGCTGTCATTCCCTTTCTGCGCGAGCCGGCCCTCCTGCGCACTTGGGTGCCCCAGGCCCTCGCCATTCCGGCCGAGCGCTTTAGCGTGGCCGAAATCGATGGCGCGGCCCGCCTCGTCTGGCATGAACGCGCGGCGACCACGCAGGGGGCTGGCGAGCCCATCGGCGTGGTCCGCGTAGAGCCTGGGCGCATCGGCGGGGCCGCCCGCATTTTTGTTGAGGGACCTGACCGGCGCCATGACTGGCGCTTTCGTTTTTCCGATGCGGGGCGATACGGGCTGGGCCTAACGCTTCACGACGTGTATTACCCGGGGTCTCTCAAGGCACGGCTGGGCCTGTGGACGGCGTCCACGCAGCGTCACCGGGCGCTCGAACGGGGGCTGTCCCTGTTGCGTGGCGGTGCATTGGCGCGCTTTGGGGCCGCTGGCGGGACCTACAAACCGCCGGCTTCGGGCCCGGCCGCGGCTGGGCGGTAGCGACGGGCGGCTGGCCGGCGGGGCGTGTTTGGCCTTGCGGTTTCTCGACAGGGGCGTGTGACAGGGGCACACTCCACAAGATGACGTTTTGGTGGGATGGGACCGATGACTGTGGTGTGGCGCGTCGTGGCGGCGGGGTTGGCGATTGGCGGCATTTTATTCGCCGCCGGGTTGATGATGCCGCGGCATGTGGGCGTTGAGCGCACCATCGTGATTGATGCGCCCGCGGACGTGGTCTACGGCCTGGTCAGCAATCTGCGTGAGTTCAACACCTGGTCGCCCTGGGCCCGGCCCGGCGGCGGGCGTGCCCCAGTCAGCTTCACTTATTCGGGGCCTGAAGCGGGTGTGGGCGCACGCATGGACTGGGTGGGGGCGGATCCCTCGCTTGGCGACGGCGCTCAGGAAATAATCGAGGCCGTACCGCACCGGCTTGTCCGCTCGGTGCTCGATCTGGGCGAGACGGGCAAATCCATGGTGTTCTGGCGTTTCGATCCGGTCGGCGAGGGCGCCTCTACCCGGGTGACCTGGGGCTTTTCAACCGATCTTGGCTACAACCCCATGGGCCGGTTCCATGGGCTCATGTTCGATGAACGGGTGGGCCGCGATTACGAAGCCGGCCTCGATACGCTGAAATCAGTGGCCGAGAAACGGGCCCGCGGCGGCGCAGGCAGGGGGCCCACGGCCGGCAAGCGGGCAACCGCCGCCATCGCCGGCTCCGGGACCCTGTGAGCCAATCGCGCCTGTCTTTCCGGCAGTTCGCGCCTCGAAGACCCTGTTAAGTCAATGGTGTTAGCCTTCTTGTCGATCGCGTGGTGTTCGCGAGCCGGGGAAGGATCGCCATGACGCAGGCTGCACTTGCGGGAAACACGCATTTTGTGTTCGACCACAAGGTCTTTGAGATTGAGGGATGCTATTTCGCTCTGATCGGCAGCGATCCGGCCCTGCATATGCGCCTGGGTGAGATCGACGTGTCGGTGACGTTCCCTCAATTGCGCTCCGAGTTCGAGATCGACAAATCCTCGCCGGATGGGCGCATGCTGGCACTTGTGGCCGACGCGTTGCGCTTTGTGCGCAAGATCCGGCCGAACGATTCCATTCCCACCGAGCTTTTGGACGGCAAGGCATCCTGGTCCGTCGATCCAAAACATGAGGATCGGGCCAAGTGGCGCGTCATGCGCCTCCTCGCCCTGTGGCTTTATGGGGATGGCGCAGACAGTAAGCAGGAGGTCGTTCGTCTGCTGTCTAATCTGGATGAGCCGTCCGTCAAGAAGCGGCTCCAGGAGGGCTTTGAGGCCCTGGCCGAATCCCTGGGGTATGGGCGTCATCGCAAGGACGAGGTCGCCGACCGGGTCGATCAGCTTGCAACCGAGTTGTCCTACATCGAAGCCCTGCGCGACCGGGTTCAGGGTGTCGTTGATATACGGACGAAAATCGCCAAGCTGTCGGGCTACTATCGCCAGGATCCGCTCCAGACCGAGGAACTGATGCGGATCGATGTTCTGATCCATCGCCCGCTGAAGGGAATGGCCAGTCCGCTGGATGGTCTTTATGCCCAGATGAAGACCATTACCGATGTGCTGCAAAACTTCTCGACCCAGGTCGATGCCATCCGGCAGGTCCGGGATGACCTGCGCGTGGAACTGATCGATTGGGATCCGGTCCTGGCCGAGTGGAAGGACCAGCCCGCCGATATGAGCCCCGAGGCCCTCGCCACGGCCAAGCGCACCTACCGTTTCCTTGCCCAGAACTATCAGCAATCAAGCGACTGGGCCTCCGCGAGTTAAACCAGCGCGCCAAAAACCAAGCGTGAGCGCCCTGCGCTCCACGCCAACGGCCGCGACGGCGGCCCGGCGCTTCTGCGCCGCCCCCCGCGGAGCGCCAGCGGCGTGTGAGCGCCAAAAACCAAGCGTGAGCGCCCTGCGCTCCACGCCAACGGCCGCGACGGCGGCCCGGCGCTTCTGCGCCGCCCCCCGCGGAGCGCCAGCGGCGTGTGAGCGCCAAAAACCAAGCGTGAGCGCCCTGCGCTCCACGCTTGTGATCGGTGATAGGCGCGCGTAGGGTCCCCTTCCGAAATTCCGCCGGTCCGCCCGGGTGCGGAGCGATACCGGCCAACAGGAAGGAGCGCCCGCCATGTCCCCCTTGCCCCCCAAATTCATTTCCGAGGCCCTGAACCGCGTTCAGCCTTCTGCGACCATTGCCGTGACCCAAAAGGCGCGCGACCTGCGGGCGCAAGGGCGCGATGTGATCGGCCTGGGCGCCGGCGAGCCGGACTACGACACGCCCGATACTATCAAGCGGGCGGCCATCGGCGCCTTTGAACGGGGCGAGACGAAATACACGCCCGTTGACGGCATCCCCGAGCTGAAGCAGGCCATCGTCGACAAGTTCAAGCGCGACAACGGCCTTGAGTACACAACAGCCCAGGCCAGCGTGTCCTCCGGCGGCAAACAAGTCATCTTCAATGCCATGGTGGCCACCCTCAATCCGGGTGACGAGGTGATCATTCCGGCGCCCTATTGGGTGTCGTATCCGGACATTGTGCGCCTTGCCGGCGGTGTCCCGGTTTTTGTGGAAACGCGCCTTGAGGACGGCTTCAAGCTGCAACCCGAAGCGCTCGAAAAGATGATCACGCCTCGGACGAAATGGCTGATCCTGAACTCCCCGTCCAATCCGTCCGGCGCCGCCTATGACCGGGCCGAGATGAAGCGCATCACGGATGTCTTGATGCGTCACGAGCAGGTCTGGGTGCTCTCGGACGATATGTACGAGAAGATCGTCTATGACGGTTTCGAGTTCGTGACCCCGGCCCAGGTCGAGCCTGGCCTTTATGAACGCACACTGACCATGAACGGGGCCTCCAAGGCCTTTGCCATGACGGGCTGGCGCATTGGCTTTGCCTGCGGGCCCGAGCCCTTGATCAAGGCCATGTCAAAGCTGCAGAGCCAGTCCACCTCGAACCCGTGTTCGGTCAGTCAGTGGGCTGTTGTCGAGGCGCTGAACGGCTCTCAGGACTACCTTGCCGAGCGCAACACGGTCTTCAAGGAACGGCGCGACTTGGTCGTGGGCATGCTGAACCAGGCCACGGGCCTGAGCTGCCCGACGCCCGAGGGTGCGTTCTATGTCTACCCGTCCTGCGCCGGCTGCATCGGCAAGACCGCGCCCAATGGCCAGAAGATCGCGACGGACGAGGATTTCGCCTCGGCCCTGCTGGAGGCGGAGGGCGTGGCGGTTGTCCATGGCGCGGCGTTCGGCCTCTCGCCCTTCTTCCGCATCTCCTATGCGACCTCGACCGAGGCCCTTGAAGATGCCTGTGCGCGGATCCAGCGCTTTACGGCGTCTTTGACCTGACGGGGCCCAGGATGGTTCGGGGCCATCAATTCGGTAGGAGCCTGCCGATCTGCCAGGGCCTGCCGGTTAGCGCATTGAGTCATTCAGATGGTGCAGCTTGTCATCGCGAGTTCCTCTTGGGCGGCGCGGCGATTCAGGGCCACTGTCTCCGGATTTTGTTGTCCTGGATGGCTTCGTTTTGCTCGCCATGACGGCATGAAACTGCATCATCTGAATGTGCCGCTGCGCTAGCCAGGGCCAATGACGGCATGCGGTCTGGGACCTTGATGGACCCGGACCGTTTTTTTTGGCCAGGGGCTCCCGTCAGGCGGGTTTCACGTCGGGATTGAAAAGGGATGTTCACGACACCCGGGGGGCAGGGCCTTGCCATTCTCCCAGGGCGCCCCCACCTCCTGAGATGTCGCCAACAACTAAGGAGGCACACTCATGGCTACGAAAATTGAAATTGGTTTGGAAGAAAACCAACGCAAGCAAGTGGCTGCTGGGCTCTCCGGGATCCTGGCGGACACCTTTGTGCTTTACAACAAAACACTGGGGTACCACTGGAACGTTACCGGACCCATGTTCCATTCTCTTCATGATATGTTCGAAGGGCAGTATGAAGACTTGGGCGAGGCGCTTGACGACCTTGCCGAGCGGATTCGCTCGGTCGGCGAAGTCGCGCCCACCGGACCCTCGGCGTATCTGAAGCTGTCGTCCCTGGAGGAAGACACCACCACGCCGGAAGCTATGCAAATGGTGACCAATCTGCTTACGGACAATGAAGCCGTCATCCGTAATCTGCGCGAGGTGATCAAGACGGCGCAGGATGTGGGTGACGAGGGCACGGCCGATATGCTGACCGCGCGGATGGAAAAGCACGAGGAAACAGCGTGGATGCTGCGCGCCACCGCGCAGTGATGAGGCGAGGCGTCGGTGGTCTTGTTCCACCGGTCGCGCAGCCGTGACGATGTGTGACGCGATTGAGGGGGTGCGGTACTGGCCGCACCCCCAATTTGTATGCGATCACGGATTACGGAATGGGCGTTTTTGCTGTTCCCGTGCGCCTGCCCGGGGGCCGCGTTGTGTGCCGCGCACGCGGTGCTGCCCAAAACCCTCGCCGTTCCATGGAGCGCGGGGCTCACCCCTTCACCGACAAAGGACAAAGGCCATGTGGATCAAGCGCAAGCGCGGATGGGAGATTCCGGAACGCGACGCGACGCCGGAGGCCGACTATCTAAGCCGCCGGGCAGTGTTGGGCGGTATCGGGGGCGGGCTCGGCCTGATGGGAGGGGCCTTGCCGGGCGAAGCGATCGCACAGGACAGCGTCGACCCAAGCAGCGACCTCTATCCGGCGCCGCGCAATGAGCGCTACAAGGTGGCGCGGGCCATCACGGCTGAGAGCGTGACCTCGACCTACAATAATTTCTACGAGTTCGGATCCCACAAGAAGATTTCCCGCGCCGCCCGCGCCCTTGAGCCGCGACCCTGGACGGTGACCATCGACGGAGCGGTCGAAAACGGCGCCGTGATGGATATCGACGATCTGCTGCGCAAGGTCAGTCTTGAAGAACGGGTTTATCGCCACCGGTGCGTGGAGGCCTGGGCCATGACGGTGCCCTGGACCGGATTTCCCTTGTCTGAAATCGTCCGCATGGCCCAGCCGCTCGGTTCGGCGAAATATGTTCGTATGGAGACGTTCCTTAATCCGCGTATTGCCCGTGGCCAACGGGCGCCCTGGTACCCCTGGCCCTATGTGGAAGTGCTGACGATCGAGGAAGCCATGAACGACCTGGCCTTCATGGCGACCGGGGTCTATGGCAAGCCGCTCGCGCCCCAGTTCGGAACGCCGCTGCGCCTCGCCGTGCCTTGGAAATACGGCTTTAAGTCCATCAAATCGATTGTGCGCTTCACCTTCGAGGAAACGCGCAGCAAATCCTTTTGGGAAAAGGTTCAACCGGAAGAATACGGTTTCTGGGCCAATGTGAACCCCGAGGTGCCGCACCGGCGCTGGTCCCAGGCCAGTGAACGGCTCATCGGCACGGGAGGCGACAAGGTTCCGACCCGCCTTTACAACGGGTATGGAGAGTTCGTCGCGAGCCTTTACAGCGGGATGGAAGATCAGAACATCTTCTTCTGATTGGCCACGCCCGTCATGGCCGCGGATGACAAATGAGGGATCTGCGGCCGTGAAACGCCCGGGATTGGTGATTTTCGATTGCGATGGGGTTTTGGTGGATACCGAGCCCCTGTCCAATGCGTCTCTTGTGGAGGGCCTCGCGGAACTCGGCATCGAGACCACGGTTGAGGACACGCGCAAACGTTATCTGGGGCTGTCCTGGCCAAGCGTGCTTGCAGATATTGAGGACCGGCTGGGCACGCCGGTGCCTGAAGGCTGGCTTGACCGCCGCCGGGCCCGGGATTTTGAGCTTTATTCCCGCTTTTTAAAGGCTATTCCAGGCGTGGATTACGTGATCGCACGCGTGCGCCGCGCGGGTCTGCCCTATTGCGTGGCCTCGTCGGGCAGCATCGATAAGATGCGCTTCACCTTGGAGCACACTGGGCTGCTGCCCAATTTCGAAGGTGTGTTGTTTTCCTCATCCATGGTGCCGCGGGGCAAGCCGCACCCCGACCTCTTTTTGCACGCCGCCGCGCGCATGGGCATTGCCGCCTCCGAAACGGCCGTGATCGAAGACAGTGTGAACGGCGTCACGGCCGCCAGGGCCGCCGGCATGCGCGTGTTGGCTTTCGCCCGGGATCCTTTGAGCGATCGCGCCGGCCTAGAGGGCGCGGGCGGTGAACTCTTCACCGACATGGAACAGGTTCCCAGCCTGCTCAGCATTCCCTGATTGGCGCGCCCGTCTGGTTGGGGCGCTCCCCAGATCGGGGGGCCCCAACACGATGTCCGGCCCGGAATTCCAGGCCTGTGAGGCGTACCGGTCCTTGTGCGGCCCCAATGGGGTGGGCATAGTCCCCGGTTGAAACAGGTGCGGCACGGGGTGTGCAGCACTTTGTAATTCGGGGCGGACCGAGCCGCCGGGCAGGTGACGCATGCTGGCGCGGCCCGTCACGGACCGGCACTCCAGCGCCGGGCCTGTGCGGGCGCGGCACGCCGGGACCAGGCGATCCTTGGAGACGGTGATCCGATGGGGACAAGCGGGGGACAGGCCATGGCACACCAGCCCGAGCGCAAACGCTTCCGAACACCGGCGGTGTTTCTGGCGTTCAGTGCCGTATTGCTGGGCCTCGCGTTGGCCATGCCCCAGGCCGTGGGCTCTCGGCTGTCTTTCGAGGCGCTGCGGTTTCCCATCATCGAACTGGAAGCCCGCAAGCAGAACACCGAGCGCGGCCTCGACACGGCGGTCAACAATTTCGAGCGCGAGGCGCCCGAACGCCTGTCCGCCGTGGTGCGCCGCGAGATCGTGCTCGCCCTGCCGCTGATCGAGGCCTCCTATGAGCGGGCCAAGGACGAGGTTGACCGGACCATCGGTGCCGTCGACGCGATCCGCAAGGAACAACGCGAGCGCAAGATCGATGCGGCCTTTCGCAATGCCAAGGTCGACGAAAGCATCCAGGATTTCCGCCGCCGCCTTGAAGAGGGCGTGGGCCGCGAAGCCCTTTCCATCTATGCCGAAGAACTCTCCGGCCTGTTTCAGATCGTCGAGGAACGCTACTCGGAGGGCATACCCGGGGAATTCCAGCGCTATATCCGTGAAAACCTGGCCCAGAAGGTCTCGGATGATGCCCGCGCGCGTCTGGGCGAAACCGGGCAGATGGTGGGCGATACGGATGTGCCCGTACCCCTGCTGCCCTTGTCCGTGGCGGCCGCCGCGATCCTGGTGAGGCGCCTTGTCGTCAACAATCTGGGCCGCGCCATGGTGCGCCAACTGGGCGGAACCGTCATCGGCCGTGCCCTGACCGGTGTTGGCAAACTGTTCGGGCCCGTCGGCTTGCTAATCGACCTCGTTGTTGCCATCGGCAGTCTGGCCTTCGCCTGGGAAGACGTGAGCAATCAGACCCGATCGGCGATCCGTGAACGGATCGATGAGAATTACCAGGTTGAAGTCCGCGCCAAGCTGCTCGACGCGGCCCGCATCAATGCCATCGCCACCGAATTGGCCGGCCCGTTGGTCGGCGAATTGAAGCGGGCGCGCACGGTTATGGTGGAAAGCTTGGGCCGGACCTATGACTGCGTCGTGGTCCAGGGCGCGGCCGATGGGGCGGAAGCCTATGTGGAAAGCCTGCGCCGGCCGGGCCAGAGCGAGGACGATTTCCAGCTTCTGGTCGCTGACCGCCTGGAGCAGCTGTGCCGGGTGTTCGGTCTCGATTACCAGGACATTTCGTTCGATGAAAAATCGGGCCTGATCGATGCGGTCGGGATCGGGCCGGCGGCGGACCTGATCAAGACCCACGGGCGGCGCTTTATCGACCTTTTCAATCGGGAACGTGAGCCCGTCACGCGGCTGGCGCGTCTCAGCGGCGATGATCCGGCCGTGTTGTCGCAAATTCTGGACGCTGAGGACGAGCGCGCGGAACTCGACTTTTTCCTCGACCTGCTCAGCCGTCTGAATGCCTTGAGCCCGGATGAGCTTGGGGCGGCCGTTCTGGTGCGCAGCGTTTTGCCCGACGTGCAGCCCATCGATTACACCCGCACCGGGCTCGGCGTCATCGCGGGCAATCTTGAGAACCTGCGTTCAGCCCGCAACCTGGATCCGGAAACGGGCCGCCTGGTGCTTGCCGATGTGCTTGACCAGGACATGACCCCGCGCTCGCTCCAGGCCATCACCAGCGCCCGAGACCGCAGCCTTCTGAACTTCCTTTACGCCCTGTGGCGGGACGCGGGCGCGCGGCAGTTCGACGATGTGATGGAGATCCTGTCCGAGCCCGACCGTCGGCGCTTCCTGCGTGAGATGGGCCAGGAGACGGCGGCCCAGATGCTGCGCTCGGAAATCGCCACCCAGGTCGTGCGTGTCTTTACGGATCCGGCCCGGGGCGGGCGGCGCGGCGCGATCGTATATTTCAATCTGTACCGGGAGAATCGCGGGCCGCTCGATGAAGACTCGGCGCGCATTGTGGAGTGGCTCATCACCAGCTCTGACATCGCCCCGGAATTCATCACCCGCGACCTGGTCCAGGACATGCGGGCGCTTCAGTTGCGCAATCTGCCCGATTTCGTGGCCAAACCCGTCGCCACGATCCTGGCCTATTCGGGCTTGACGATGCTTCTGGCATTGCTGGTCGTGCTTGTGGTTCTGCCGGTTCTGACCTTTCTCATCCGGCTGGCCTTTCCGCGCCGCCGCGCGGAACGGGTCGTGATCGAGCGGGGCACGCGGCGGGGCGGAAAAGGAGACGACCTGGATGGCTGATGCGTCCGTGCGGGCCCAGGCCCAACTCGTCAAGTCAGAGCACGCCCAATCCATCGTGATGGTGCAGAGCACGGAGGATATGCCCGGCCCCTACGAGGTTTTGGGCATCGTCCATGGCTGCACCGTGCGCGCCAAGCCCATCACAAAAGATCTGTGGCAGAACGTGCGCAACATCATCGGCGGAGAGATGCGCCACTACAGCGTGCTCGTCGAGGAAGCCGTGGACCAGGCCATGGATCGCCTGACGCAGAATGCCGCCCGCATGGGCGCCAATGGGGTCATCGGTATCCGGATGACGTCGATCAATGTGGCCGTGGGCGGCGCGGAGGTCGTGGTCTATGGCACGGCCGTGCGCTTCCTGGACGGGGTGGAGCCGGCGCCGGAGGCCCTGTCCATGATGTCGATCGATCCCGCCCGTGACTTGGATTAAGGCGCTCTTTTACGACCCCGCCGGACCGTGGGCCGCCTCAAAGCAGGCGAACGCCCAGTGCGCCCCATCGAGGGCTGCCGGCCAGTCCTCCTCGCCGAAGGGCTCCAGGCTTTCCGCCAGACCCGCTCGCATGGCCTTGATATCCGTGTCCGCCATAAGGTCCCCGTGAAAGGCGAGGCCAGCCACGAACGCCTCGCCGAACTGCCGGCGAAGCGCCTTGCGCAGGTGCAGGCCGCCCATCATGGAGCCATCGAGCACATAGCGCGCGCCAAGCGCTCCGGCAGGCGTTCTTGGGGCGCCCGCGGGCATTCGCCCGGCTGGGGCAATGGCCGCGGGGCCGCCCAAGAGTTCCACATCCGCATGGATTCGCGCCGCATAGGGGTCCTGGGGCGTCAGACGGCCAAACAGGCCCTGGGCCCGCCAGGGCTCCAGATGGGCCTCCACGGCGGCATAGGCCCGGGCCATGACCGTCATGAGCGCGCGATAGGCCTCGCGGTCGAAGCCTTCCTCAAAGGGGGCCTTGAAATAGGGCATGGCCTCCACCGCGTCGTGGCGCGCCCTGGTGCCGTCGCGCAAATGAAGCATCAGGGCCATGCCCGCCGCAGTCTCGCCGTGCGCCGCGGTGGGAGACGGGTCCGCGTGCGGCGCGCTCACGTTAGGCTGGCCCGCATTAGGCTGGCCCGCATTAGGCTGGGACGCATGGGACGGGGATAATGGGGCGGCGTCAGGACGGGCTGAAAAGTGGGACAAGTCCTGGTCCTTTCCTTGCTTGCAGCGTGGGGCGAAGAAGTCGCACCGCGCTTCAGGCCGCGCCAAGGCATGGTCAATCAATTTGCGGCTTGCCCGCAACCGGCGCTCTTTTGAGCCTAATGTTAGGCAATTCGGTCACGAAACCCTAACGGTGTCGGGCGTAAAAAAAGAGCCGGGCCCGAAGGCCCGGCCAAGTGGGATTTGGGGGGTTGCCACGCAGGGGTAAGCGTGGCAGCCACCGGGAAGGGGGGAACGACCCGGTGGCGGATGCGGAGCGTGGTGTGGGGGGGAACACCGCCGCTCCTGTCTCCACGTAATCCTCAAACCGTAAACAATCAATGAAGACACCTGAAACAACTTCTCACAGTGTCTTCGCATTTTGCTTATCGGCCTTACCAAATTCGGTGCGTAAAGGGGGCGTTAACTTGCCGTGATCATGGCGAGTCTTTGTCCTTGCGCGCCGGGCGGCCTTAGGCATGAAACTCAATCATCGACATGTGCCGCTACTCTAGTAGAGCCAGTCGCGGGCCTGTTCGAGCATGAAGTCGCGAAACACCGCGACGCGCTTCGACTGGCGCAATTCCTCCGGATAGACGAAATAGGTGTCAAAGCGCGGAACGTCGGCTTCCGGCATCACGCGGACAAGGCGGCTGCGGTCCGCGCACAGATAATCGGGAAGGGCCGCGATCCCCACGCCCGCCTCGACGAGTTGTGCGAGGGCGATGATGTTGTTCACCTGCATGCTTGCCTCGCGCGGCGTGTGGCAGGGCCGCCCGGCCGTGGCCAGCCAGTTCACCGGCGTCAGGGCCTTTGGCACATTCGCATAAAGAATGATGGCGTGCCGGTCGAGGTCGGTCAGGGAGCGGGGCATGCCCCGCCGCTCCACATAATCCGTGGAGGCATAAAGATGGCAGGGCACCTGGAACAGGCGCCGTGCAATGAGGTCGGGCTGGGCCGGGGGATGGAGGCGCAGCGCCACATCCGCCTGGCGGTTGGCAAGATCAAGTTCCCGGTCATCGAGCACCAGATCGAGGCGGATGTCGGGGTAGTGGTCCGTGAAGGCCTGGAGGCGCGGCGCGAGCCACACCGCCCCGAAACCAACGGTGGTGGTGACCCGAAAGGGACCGCTGGGTTTCTCGCCCGCATCGCTGACCTGGGTCTGGGCCTTGAGCAGACGCTGATGCACGTCGAGAACGGCCGCATGCAGAATGTCGCCCTGTTCGGTCAGGGACAGGCCCCGGGCGTGCCGGTGAAACAGGCTGACCTGGAGTTGTTCCTCAAGGGCGCTGACCTGCCGGCTGACGGCCGACTGGCTGAGCCCGAGGGCCTCACCCGCATGGGTCAGGCTCCCGGCCTCGGCGACCGCATGGAAAATCCGCAGCTTGTCCCAGTCCATGCGCTCCCCCGAACCCTGCGCGTCGCCGCGTTATTCGGCGGCCTGGGCGACCGCTCCGCCGTGGCTGAGGTGGCGTTCGGCCTCAAGGGCCGCCATGCAGCCCATGCCGGCCGCCGTGACCGCCTGGCGGTAGACATCGTCGGTCACGTCGCCGGCGGCAAAGACGCCTTGAACGCTCGTCGCCGTCGAATCGGGCGCGGTGACGATGTAGCCGCTCTCGCGCATGTCGAGCTGTCCCACGAACAGCTCCGTGGCCGGTGCATGGCCGATCGCCACGAAAATCCCGTGCACGTCCTGCTCAACCGTCTCGCCGGTCTTCACATTGCGCAGGCGCATGCCCGTCACGCCGAGCGGGTCTTCCGTACCCACCACATCATCGAGCACCGTGTCCCAGATGACCTCCACCTTGGGATGATTGAAGAGCCGCTCCTGAAGGATCTTTTCCGCCCGCAGGCTGTCGCGCCGGTGGACCAGCGTCACCTTGGAGGCAAAATTCGTCAGGAACAGCGCTTCTTCCACGGCGGTGTTGCCGCCGCCGATCACCGCCACATGCTTGTCGCGGTAGAAAAAGCCGTCGCAGGTGGCGCAGGCGGAGACGCCAAAGCCCTGGAATTTTTGCTCCGAGGGCAGGCCAAGCCAGCGGGCCTGCGCGCCCGTCGCGATAATCAGGGTGTCGGCCGTGTAGTCGGTGCCGCTGTCGCCGGTCAGTGTATAGGGTGTCTTTGACAGGTCGGCCTTGACGATCATGTCACTGATCATGCGTGTGCCCACATGTTCGGCCTGGGCCCGCATTTGATCCATCAGCCAGGGGCCCTGGATGACATCGGCAAAGCCCGGATAGTTTTCCACATCGGTGGTGATGGTCAGCTGTCCGCCGGGTTGAATACCCTGCACCAACACCGGCTCCAGCATCGCCCTCGCGGCATAAATGGCGGCCGTGTAACCGGCGGGGCCGGAGCCTAGAATCAGCACGCGTGCGTGTACCGTCTCCGTCATGGCACTCCTCCTTTTCACACGACCGGGGGGCGTGAACGCTCTCGCTGGTCCCGCTCCCTCAGCATACGGTCGATTAATTCCGCGGCCCGGTCCGTCTCCCGCAGGGGCGGATAGGTCCATGTCTCCAGGTGACCCTTGAAGGGCCGGGTGATGCCGTGCCTTGCCATCGCGTCATGAAACCGGTCGAATTTCTCAGATCCGCCGCCAAGCGACAGGATGTGAACCGGTTTGCCCGTCGCGGCGGCCTCGGTCACCATGTTCGTTGACTCGGCCGTCACGAGCACATGATCCGCGTGCGCCAGCAAGCCGAAATATGGGTTGCTCCCCGAACCATTCCAGACATACGCGCCTAAAGGATCCAGGGCCGCGCGCAGCCGCGCGGTTTTTTCCGGCCCCGTGCGGCGCGATGCGGTCACCGCGAGGCCGACGCCGGCGCGGGCGAGGCCCGTCAGGGCGTTGAGAATGCGCTCAAAATGCGGCTCGTCGAGCACATAGTGCTTGCTGTCGCCGCCGATCAGCACCGCGGCCAGGGGCCGGGGCAGGGGGGCCAGCAGGTCCTCGAACGCCGCCCTCGCCTCGGCAAGGCGCGTTTCGCTCACGCGGTGGGGAGCGCCGAGCAGCGGCACCACATTGGGGCCCGTCAGGCCGTCATGGGCGGCCGGAAACACCAGGTCGAAGCGGTTGGCCGGAATGCGCGGGTCCTGGGTTTGAACGGTCAGGGTCCGCCCGCCGCTCAAGGCGCGCACGCCCAGGGAGATCGCCAGGCTTTGGCGCCCGCATCCAATGAGCACGTCCGGCCAGGGCGGCGTAATGTCATCACCGTTCTGTGAGGTGACGGCCCGCGGATCGAGCGCAAGGGCCCCCAGCATCGAATAGGTCAGCCAGCGATAGGGCGCGCGCAGGGCGATTCGTTTTTGGGTGATGGTGAGCGGGCGCCGCCGCCCCAGCGCTTCGGCAAGGCCCAGGGCTTGGTTCGCCATGCCGGCGCGCCCATCACTGACGCACCAGCAGGCCAGGGGATGATCGGCGTTTTGGCCCGTTTCGCCCATGCCCGCTTGAGGAGTCATCATAACGCGCGTATCCCACCTTGGTCGGGTCTTGTAAGCATCGTATGTCTGAGCGTAGGGTCCAGGCACCCGATCATGACGCTGCGGGCAACTATCCGGGCCGCGAGGATTTTCTTCAACGCCGGCTTGCCCTCGGGAAAACAACCAGGGTGCGGAGTGACACATCCGAGTTCTACACAGAAGGTCAAGCTGGACGCGATTGACCGCAAGATTTTGAGCGAGCTTCAAGCCGACGGACGGATTACGAATGTCGAGCTGGCCAAACGCGTGGACATCTCCGCACCGCCCTGCCTCAGGCGGGTGCGTGCCCTGGAAGATGCCGGCTTCATCAAGGGCTATCACGCCCGGCTCGACAACAAGTCACTGGGCTACCACGTCACCGTCTTTGTCCTTGTAGCCCTGTCGCACCACTCGGAGGCCGATCTGCGCCGGTTTGAGGAGCAGGTGCAGGCCTGGCCGATCGTGCGGGAGTGCTACATGCTCCAGGGTGACTATGATTTCCTGTTGAAGTGTGTCGCAGCCGATCTCGATGCGTTCCAAGATTTTCTGACCAAGGACTTGTCCGCCGCCCAGAGCGTCGACAAGACACGTACAGCCACGGTCGTCCGGACACAGAAATTCGAACCCGGCGTCCCTGTTCCCGAGAACGCCGGTTCGTCTAAATCATTTCCATCCGAGTGAACGGCTCTTTCAGCGCCACTCCACCTTGACGATTTCATAAGAGCGACCGCCACCAGGCGTCGCCACCTCGACCGAATCGCCCACGGTTTTGCCGATGAGGGCCCGGGAAATGGGCGAGGAAATCGAGATCCGGCCATCTTTCACATCTGCTTCGTGATCGCCGACGATCTTGTAACAGCGCTCTTCGTCCGTATCTTCATCGACAACGGTCACGGACGCACCGAACTTCACCGTCTCGCCGGACAAGGTGGTCGGGTCGATGACCTGGGCGCGGGACATCATGTCCTCAAGCTCCATCAGGCGCCCTTCAATAAAACTCTGGTGTTCCTTAGCCGCATGATATTCGGCGTTTTCGGAGAGATCGCCGTGCTCGCGAGCCTCTGCGATCGCTTCGATCACGGCAGGTCGCTCGACGGTCTTGAGCTGTTTCAATTCATCTTCGAGGGTCTTGTAACCCGCGGCCGTCATCGGAATCTTGTCCATAGGCGAAGCCAACTTCTGACTGTACGACGTCATTGTGAGTGCAACGGGCTGCGCATCCTTGGATGCACCGCGTTTCAACAAGTCCGCGTCGGAGTCTCTTCGAGCTTTGACTGAACGCCGTGGCACAGCCCCGAAAAAACACCCGCCCGTTACCGGTGAGAGCCCGACGGACGCCCTAGGCGATTCCCCAACCGCGCGAATTTTGGCGAATAGAAAAACGCCATGCGCATGCCGAGAACCACGTTCAAGCGGACCTGCCGAGCATACAGAACATTCGACCCTTCAAACGCTGCTCAGGCAGGAAACGTCCCGGACTGAGCCATACTCTTAAAGCGTCGAACCGAAAGTGTAGGATTGCAACGGGGCGACTTCAAGTGATCCAGCTTTCACAGACTTAATGGCCTGCACGGCGGCCCGTCCACCCGCGAGGGTGGTGTAATATGGCACACGATATTGGAGGGCGGCCTGCCGGATCGATTTCGAATCGGTGATGGCCAGCGTGCCTTCGGTGGTGTTGATCACCAGGTCCACATCGCCGTTCTTCAGGCTGTCGACGATGTGGGGCTGACCCTGGCTCACCTTGTTGACCTCATCGACCAGCAGGCCGTGTTTAGCCAGGAATTTGGCGGTACCTCGGGTGGCGATCACTTTGAACCCCATGGCAAGCAGCAGCCCTACGGCATCCACCACACCGGGCTTGTCGGACTCGCGCACCGAAATGAACGCGGTGCCGGCCGTCGGCCCCCGGGTGCCCCCGGCCAGCTGGCTTTTCGCGAAGGCCCGGCCGAAATCGGTGTCGAGGCCCATGACTTCGCCGGTGGAGCGCATTTCCGGGCCCAAAAGCGTGTCCACGCCGGGAAATTTCGAGAAGGGAAAACAGGATTCCTTCACCGCGATATGCGCCCGGTCCACGCTTTGCAGAGTGAAATCGGTCAGACGGGCGCCGGCCATCAGCCGGGCGGCAATCGCCGCGAGGGGCGCGCCAATGGCCTTGGCGACAAAAGGCACCGTCCGGCTTGCCCGCGGATTGACCTCAAGGACGTAAATGTCCTCGCCCTTGATGGCGTATTGCACATTCATCAGGCCGACCACGCCCAGTTCCAGCGCAAGGGCCTTGGTCTGGGTTTTCAGCCGCTCGACCGTCTCGCGCGACAGGGAATGGGGGGGCAGGGTGCAGGCGCTGTCGCCGGAATGGACCCCGGCCTCTTCGATGTGTTCCAGAATGCCGGCCACGAACACGTCCTCGCCGTCACACAGCGCGTCCGCGTCGACCTCGATGGCGTCCTGGAGATAGGCATCCACCAGGACCGGGCCTTCGGCCTCGAAATCGAACAGCGGGCTCATCACGCGCGTGCGCTCCAGGTGGGCGTCATCGAGAACGATTTCCATGGCCCGTCCGCCGAGCACATTCGAGGGCCGGACGACAACCGGATAGCCAACCTCTCCGGCCAGGGCCTTCATTTCGTCGCGGCGCGCGGCCGTGCGGTTGGGCGGCTGGCGCAGGCCAAGGCCGGTGATGAGGTCCGCGAAGCGTGCCCGGTCCTCGGCCCGGTCGATGGCGTCGGCCGGCGTGCCCAGGATCGGCGTACCCGCGGCCGCGAGGCCCTTGGTGAGCTTCAAGGGCGTCTGCCCGCCATATTGGACAATGACGCCCTTCAGCACCCCGCGGATCTGCTCCACACGGAGGATTTCGGCCACGTCCTCATCCGTCAGGGGCTCGAAGTAAAGCCGGTCCGAGGTGTCATAGTCCGTGGACACCGTTTCCGGATTGCAATTGATCATGATGCTTTCCAGGCCCGCGTCCTGGAGCGCGAAGGCCGCGTGGCAGCAGCAATAATCGAACTCGATGCCCTGTCCGATACGGTTCGGGCCGCCGCCCAGAATGGCCACTTTCGCCGCATCGCTCGGAGCGGCCTCGCATTCGGGCTCGGCACCGAAGAGCGGTGCCTCGTAGGTGGAGTACATATAGGGCGTGCGGGCCTCGAACTCGGCCGCGCAGGTATCGATCCGCTTAAAGACCGGATGGACGCCAAGCGCCGCGCGCGTTTCCGCCACGGCTTGCGCGTTCGTGCCGGTCAAGCGGCCAAGGCGCGCGTCCGAAAAGCCCATGGCCTTCACGGCACGCAAGCCCTTGGCGTCCTCGGGCAACCCATTCGCGCGGATCTCGCCTTCGACCGCCACGATCCCCTCGATCTGCCTCACGAACCACGGATCAAAGCCTGTGATGTCGTGAATCTCGCCGACGGACAGGCCCCCGCGCAGGGCATCGGCCACGAGCAGCAGGCGCTCCGGCGTCTGGCGCGTGAGGGCGACCCGCAGGGCCGCCGGGCCATCCGCCGGCAGATCATCCACGCTGCCCAGATGGCCCATTTCGTCAAAGCCCGAAAGGCCCGTTTCGAGCGAGCGCAGGGCCTTTTGCAGGCTTTCCTGGAAGGTCCGGCCGATGGCCATGGCCTCGCCCACGGACTTCATCGCCGTGCCGAGCACCGGGGCGGCGCCCGGAAACTTGTCGAAGGCAAAGCGCGGGATCTTGGTGACCACATAGTCGATGGTCGGCTCGAAGGAGGCCGGCGTCGAGCCGGTGATGTCGTTGGCCAGTTCATCGAGTGTGTAGCCGACGGCAAGCTTC
>CAYYTT010000037.1:0-28250 GCA_964474635.1 uncultured Alphaproteobacteria bacterium
ATAGGGCGCCGTCGGAGCATATTTGCCCCGGTCGAGGGCCGGGATCTCGCACAAATCCACCTCATTGGTGGCCATGAAGGCAACGGCCCGGCCCAAATCCATGGACGATCCGCCGCCCAGACCCACAACGCCATCGCAGTCATGGGCGCGGAACAGGGACAGTGCCTCCAAGACCGCTTCCTCGGTCGGGTTTTCCGGTGTCCCGTCATAGAGCGTCACGGGCGTGTCCTCGCCCATGGCGGCGCGGACCCGGGAGGCGACACCGGCGGCCATCAATCCCTTATCGGTCACCAGCAAGGGGCGGCGGACCTTCAGGTCAGAGAGCGCCCGCGGCAGCTTCCCGATCGCCCCGAAGTCGAAAATCGTCATGGTGAGATAGGGCAGGGTGGGCATGGCTCATTTCTCCCGTGCTGGGCCGCGTTTGTGTGCGCATGACGCTCGGCGCAACTGTCTCATGGCTTGGGCGAGCGAACAATGAACGATCAAGCCGCCCCCGGGCGCCAGGCCCCGGAAAACCGCTCAGGCGCTCCCGTCGGCGAAGGCCGCCGCGAGCCGGCAAAAGCCGGCCACGTCCACGTCCTCGGCCCGCGCGGTGGGCTGAAGGCCGGCCGCCTCGATCATTGGCTCGGGCTGCGGGGTGAGCGCCTTCAGGCTGCCGCGCAGCATCTTGCGCCGCTGTCCGAAGGCCGCGGCCGTGACCCGCTCCAGGATCCGGGGCGAGCAGGGCAGGAGGGGGGCGCCTGGCGTAATCTGCACCACCGAGGACGCAACCTTGGGCGGGGGCACAAAGGCACTCGGGGCCACATCGAAGCAGGGCCGGGCACTCGCGCGCCATTGGGCGAGGACCGAAAGGCGGCCATAGGCCTTGCCCCCCGGGCGCGCCACCAGCCGGTCCACGACCTCCTTTTGCAGCATGACCGTGAGGCTTTCGTACCAGGGCGGCCAAGGATCGAGCGTTAGCCAGCGTACCAGCAGGGCCGTGCCCACATTGTAGGGCAGGTTCGCGACGATCTTGACCGGGCGCTCGCGCCAGGCCGGGGGAATAAGGGCCGGTTCGTCCGCCTGCAGCGCATCGAGCGCGGCCACGGTAAGGCGCCCCGGCGCGGCCGCCTCGATTTCGCTCAAGGCCTCCAGGCAGCGCTGGTCCCGTTCGATGGCCAGAACATGTCCCGCCCCTTCAAGGAGGAGCGCCCGGGTCAGGCCTCCGGGCCCCGGGCCCACTTCGATGGCCACATGGCCCTCCAGGGGCGCGGCGGCGCGGGCGATGCGGCGGGTCAGGTTGAGGTCGAACAGGAAATGTTGGCCCAGGGATTTTTTGGGGTTCAGGCCATGGGCTTCGAGAACATCCCTCAGAGGGCTGAGGGCTTCGAGTGGGTCGCCGGTTGCGCTCACAGGCTCGGGGCTCCCGGCGAGGGCGGGCTTCTGCGCGCGCCAAGCTCCGCACCAAGATGAAGGGCGGCGATGAGGCTGTCCGGCCGCGCCGTGCCCGCTCCGGCGATATCGTAGGCCGTGCCGTGATCGGGCGAAGTGCGCACGAAGGGCAGGCCAAGGGTCACGTTGACGCCCCGGTCGAAATCGAGGGTCTTGAGCGGGACCAGCGCCTGGTCGTGATACATGCACAGCGCGGCGTCATAGCGGCAGCGGGCTTCCGGGTGGAACATGGTGTCGGCGGGCAGGGGGCCCGCGACCGCGAGGCCCTCGCGGCGCAGGTCATCAAGCGCGGGCAGGATAATGTCCCGGTCTTCGGTCCCGATGGCCCCACCTTCGCCCGCGTGGGGATTAAGGCCGGCGACCGCAATCCGCGGCGCGGGAAGGCCGAAATCGGTACGCAGGGCGAGGTCCATAATGCGCGCGGTACGGATGATCAGCTCACGTGTGATCAGACCCGGGACCCGGCGCAGCGGCTCATGGATGGTCAAGGGAACAACGCGCAAGGCCGGTGCGGCCAGCATCATGACCGGATGGGGCTCGGGGCCATCAAGGAGCCGGCCCGCAAGGGCGGCCAGAAATTCCGTATGCCCTGGAAAGGAAAAGCCCGCGCCATAAAGCGCGGCCTTATTGATGGGGTTGGTCACGACCGCGCACGCCGCACCGGACAGGCAGGCCGTCACCGCACCCTCAATAGAGGCAAGGGTGCCCCGCGCATGACCGGCATCAGGCTCGCCCGGCACGACCGGCGGCGCGTCCGCCACGTCGACGGCAAACACGGGCAGCGCACGGCCGAAGACCCGGCGCGCATCGCAGAGGCGCTCGATCTCGACGATCGGGGTGTCGATGCCGCAGGTCTGTGCCATGTGGCGGTACAGATCGGGCCCGCCAAGGACGGCAAAGACCGGTCCCTTGACCTTTAGGGCATGCCAGGCCTTTAGGGTGAGTTCGGGACCGATGCCGGCCGGATCGCCCTGGGTGAGCGCCAGGGGGGCGGCCGGTCCCGCGCCGGTCATGGTTCAGCGCACCTCGACGGTCGCGTCCCGCCGCAGGTCTCTCAGAAAACGTCGCTGCACCATGGACAACTGCTGCTGGAACAGACGGTCCTCGACGGCCTGACGCGGTGGCAGAAGGGAGCCCTCGATCTCGTGACTGCACACATAGAGAATGTGAAAGCCGACCGGCGACTGCACCGGCTGGGTCACGTCGCCTTCGGTCAGGCCCGACAGGGCACGCTGGAAGAGGGGCGTGAAGTCGCTACCCCGCCGCTCCCCCAGATCGGCGTAACGCAATTCCTTGGCCTCCCGCGCCACCCGCTCCAGGTCCTCGCAGGGAATGCGCCGGGCCGAGAGGGCCTGGGCGGCCTGGCCTGCCTGGTTCAGATAGGGCACGGGGAAGTCTTCCAAGGCGGGTACCACGAGCTGTTTGACGCGCATTTTCACCTGTTCGGGCCGCGTGCCATAGCCGATGCGCCGCTCCCGCAGCACGATAATGTAATACCCCCCGATGGTGCGGATCGGCGGCGACAGGGTGCCAGGGCGCATATCCACCAGCACTTCGGAAATTTCCGCCGGAAGTTCTTCGGTGGTGACCCAGCCCACATCGCCGCCGGCGCCGGCCGAGGGGGACTGGCTGAACTGGCGGGCAAGATCGCTGAAATTGGCTTCTCCAGCGCGGATCTGATCGACGAAACGCAACGCCGTACGCCGCACGGACTCATCGTCATCCGGCGTGTCCACGGCCATGAAGAGCTCAAGCAGATTGAATTGCGGCTTGTCGGAATTGTCCGCGAGCTGCTCCAGGGTCTGGTCGATCTCATCTTCGCTGACGCTGATGCGCGAGGCGAAGCGGCCCTGGGTCAGCGTGTCCCAGGCCATGCTCGCCTTGATCTGGCGGCGCAAAGTGGCCTCATTGACGCCGCCCTGGCTCAAGATCCCGACAATCTGCTGGCGCGAAAGATTGTTGCGCGCCGCAAGCCGCGTGACGGCGTCGTCGACCTCGCGTTCGGAAATGTCGATTTCCGCCTTCGCGGCTTCCTGGAGTTGCAGTTCCTCATCGATCAAGGTGCGCAGCACCTGTTCGCGCACCCGCTCCAGGGCTTCCGGCGTCGGATTGAGGCCCGAGGTGGCCACCACAAGGCGCACCCGTTGTTCCAGATCATAAGCGGAGACGACCTGGTCATTCACGAGCGCGGCGATCCGCTGGACCTCCTGGGCGTTCGTGGACGTTGCACTGGCCAGACAAGCGGCGAACGCAAGGCAAAGTGCCCATACCCACCGATAGCTCACAGTGCCTGTCGCCACAGTCCCCATACCTCGCGCCCCTCGTCCACGGACCATTCCGCCACCTTCTTACTCAAGTCGTGCCCGAGCATGCCCCAAGGCTCAAGCTTGCGCCGGTTATAGCCGGCCTGACGCCCCGTGTCCGGCCCTTGAGATCGGGGCTCTCGGATCCGCGCTGGGCCGTGCGGGTGCTCCAGGGAATTTGGAAGGCCCGGGCCGTCTGGAAGCATAAGGGCTTGCCCCAAAAGCCGGCCCCATGGCCCGGCCCTGCATCATGGGCCGCCAGTCACCGTTACGGAAGTTCGAAAATACCTGAAGGCCTTGACCGATCAACAGGTCTCGGCCCCGGAACAACCGGGTGACAAGCGAATTGATCGCGGGACCCGCGCAACGCTCCACGGCGTGAAGGCGCCTTGAGACCTCTCCTTTTGGTAAGACCCGCTCCCATAGGCGGAGCGATCATTGAACGATACGCTTGTAAAGTCTTGTCCGTGGATGGACGCGGGCGGGCACAAGAAATTACAATCTGGAGGTGATCCATGCTCCCGCTGCGCAAAGCTTTCGTGTGGGCGTTCCTCATGGCCGTGAGTGGCGCTTTGGTTGTTCCAACCCCAAGTCTCGCCGAGAAGACGCGGCGCTGTGTGGCCGACAATGTGTATATGTCCGTCATTGTCACCCAGGCTTCGGGCACCACCCGGCGCCACTCCGTTCAATTGCCGATTTTCCGCATCGGATCAGGATCGGCGACCCGCCGCGCAGAGGCCCGTCGGGAAGCGTGTACAAGCGCGCGTGTTATCGCTGCCTCGGCGGGCATGAACATGGCCCCTTGGCCGGACTTGGCGAATTGGGCATGCCGCGATGCGGAACGGCGGTTCGGATCCGTGACCGCGGTTGAACTTGTCAGTGTCAACGCCAATACCGATGACAGCGAGAGTGATGATCCGGAGCAACCTTTTCCCGCGCGCAGGACACGCAGTTTCACATGCCCTGTCGAAGACAGCGCAGACATTCTCTATAGGGATGCTCGAACAACCGGCTTTTGTCTCACCACATATGCGTCCAACATGGAGCAGCTTGAAGATGGCCTGGATGCTATGCAGTGCGGCAACCAGTTAACCACGTTGGACGGACCGGTCACCCACACCAACAATCCGCTCGAGAGCCATATCCAATGGTGCTTTCCCTTCGGCGCCGTGCGCGCCGGAGTTCAAGCTTTGCGTCAGCATGCAGAGGGAGCCATTGCGTGCGCCGGCCTCTTGCCCAATCTTTTGCGACGGCCCCGGCTTGAGGAACGATGCGAAGGCTACGCCGAAGCCTCCGATCGGCTCGAAGCGGCCTTCGTGGCCATGGACTGCGGCGCACCGCCGGGGTTGGACATCGATTACCCGACCGACGCCCACCGGACCTGGTGCACGGCCTCCGGCGGGTCAGCCATCGAACGGGAAACCGAAAAGCGCCGGGCCTGGCTGGAGCGCTGCGTGCGCGATAAGGCCCGCAACGAAGAAGAACCGTTCTACGACTTCACGCCCCGCTAGAACGCTTTCAGGAAAAGTGTATGCGGTTTTCCGCCCGGAAAGCGCTCAAAATCAATACGCTAGAGCCCATTCAATGACTCGGAGATCATTGAATGGGCTCTAATTGTCTTCAGAGCAACGGCGCCGGGCCGCAGTCGCGCTTTAAGCGCGGTGAAGATTAATCGCCCCGCGCCACAGGTCTCTTCCAATGGTTCCCTCCGCCAGCAAGAGGCAGGCGGAGGGTTGTTTGTGGTCCCGTCTTGTTGTCTGGCGCTGGCCCTACAGACGGCGCAGATTGTCCCCGGTGTTCCGGTCGATCAGCTTGCTGTAGGGATCGACGCCCACGACCGCCGGACGCTCATCGACCGTCACGGTGATGGTCTGCTCGCCGGTCACGATGCGGCGCCGCTCCAGCATGATGACATGCTCATCGCCCTCGTTGACGTCATCGGGATGGGTCGTGAACAGACCGATATCGATGGGCATGTCGAGCGCAAGTGGGGTTTCCCGGCCCTCGCCATCGGCTTCCACCTTGGCAGCTTCGATGGTCAGGGCCACGTCGAAGCGTCCATCCCCACGCTCGGTCACTTCGGCCTCCGTCACTTTCAGATCCCACAGGACGATACGCTCGAACAGGTCCTTGATAAGTTCATCATGGGCCGGGTCGGCTTCTTCGCGCAGGATGCGGAGGAAATCGAGCGTTGTCGCGTATGGCTCACTGGAGAATGCGCGCTCCTCGATCAGCCGGCGCATGGTCCGGTTCACAGTGTCCTCGCCGACATATTCCTTAAGGGAATACATGACGTTGGCGCCCTTGCGGTAGTGGATATAGCCCTGGTTCTCGACGCGGTAGAGGGGCTGTTCCTCGATCTGTTCCGAACCGCGCGCCCGCAGGTAGGAATCAAGCTCGTATTTCAGGAACCGGCGCATGATGTGCGGCCCCAGGACCTTTTCCATGACCATGAGCGCGGAATACTGGGCAAAGCTCTCCACGAGCATGGTGCCCCCTTGCACATTGGCCGCAAGCACCTGGTGCGCCCACCACTGGTGCGCCACCTCGTGGGCCGTCACGAAGGTCACCGCATCGATGGTGGAGGGGTCGCGCACATCGGCGATGAACCCGATACTTTCCGAATAAGGCACGGTGTTCGGGAACGACTGCGCGAAACTGGCATAGGCGGGGAATTCCAGAATGCGCATCTGGCGGAATTGGTACGGGCTGAACTCCCGCGTGAAGTAATCGAAGCTGTGCTTCATGGCCTCGATCATGCGATCCACATTGTATCCATGCGGCTCATGATAGAAGACCTCCAGATTGACATCCTGGATGCCCTCCTGGTCCGAGCTCCACACGTCCCGCTTTACCGCATAATCCGCCGACAGATAGGAGAAAAACGGCAGGATCGGCGTGTCCATCTTGTAGTGGAAGTAGTGCCGTCCGTTCTCGGTCCATTCCCGCTCCAGATAGCCTGGTGCAATGGCGGTCTGTCCGTCCTTGGTGCTCACGATGGTTTCAAACGGCATCCAGGAGGCATAAGGGGTATAGGCGTTGTCGTCGTAGAACTCGGTCTGCTCCAGCTTGGGCATCCGGTCCACCGGCTCCAGATCGTAGCGGCGCCGTGTGTTCCGGTTGAGGAGCATTTTCTGGCGGTTGAAGCCCGGGAAGGGCAGGACCTCGGAACTGTCGACGAAAGTCCCATTGTAGACGATCCGCGTACCGTTGCCTGAGTTGCGAAAGCCCTCATAGTCCCAAACGAGATCATAGGCGACCTCACGCCGCTCGCCCGGCGCCATCGGGGTCTCAAGATCGAAAATGTAGTGGTTCAGCGTTTCGTCCGGACGGGTTGCCGTTTCACCGCCGACCGTCAAAGTGTTCACCTGCAGCGGCCAGGCCAGATCGTAGTGCACCTTCGAGATGGCCTCATCGCTCTTGTTTTCGATGATAGCTCTGCCCCGCGAGTTCACGCGCAGGTCGTCCGGGTAGATATCGACCTCGCTATAGATGTCCACTATATGGGGCTGTTCGATGTACTCATACTGCCGGTAGGCCTCCTCATAGGCGATCTGACGAGCCTCCCGGTCGTCCCGGGTCGTGTAGGTGTTCAGCACATTGGTGTTGTAGAAAATGAAAGCGCCCGAGCCGGCGAAAACCGCGAAGGCGATCAGCAGAGCCGATGCGGTCACCGGCCCGAACTGGCCGCCCATGCGCTTGATCCGCCCCAGGAGCGATGCCGCCGTGCCCCGCGTCCAAAGCAGGTAGCTCAGGATCATCAGGATCACGGAAAAGGCCGTCCAGTAGAGATAGAACCAGAACACGCCCGTCAGATAGTGCCCGTTGCCGTTCATGTCCGACATGGGCGCGCTCGGCGCACCGCCGAACTGATAGAGGTTGTGTTCATAGCCCACATTGCCAAGGCTGATCTGCGCCACCAGCACCAGCATCATCACCAGAATGCCCACATACCGGTTCAGCGAAATGGTCTGCACGAACAGGCTCAACATCGCCGTCAGGAAGAAGGGCCAGCCGAAAACGACCACGAGTCGGAACACGTAAAAGCCGGGCTGGATGTCGGTGAAGCCCTGGACCAGTTGGGTCGCGATCCCTGTCATCATGCCGACAAACAGCAGGCTGACGAGCACAAGGACCATGGCCAGGAACTTGGAGAACACGAACACCCAGTTGGGCGCCGGTGTCGCGTCGATGATCTCATTGGTGCGGTAGGTCCGCTCCCGCCAGACGACTTCGGAGGCGTAATAGACCGCCACCACAAAGGGCACGAGGCCAAAGGATCCGAAAATCATGTTCAACACGATCCGCGTCACCGGGTAAGAAGCGGCATCGTACAGATTGTCGATGTTCAAAAGACCGCCCAGGGTGTTGAAGATCCCCAGGAACAACAGCACCCAAAAGGCGATGCTGCGCACCACGGCCATCATTTCAAAACGGGTGCGCATGGCGAACTGGGCCCAGGGCGTCGCGCCGGTGAAGACCGGCGTCACCCGGGGCAGACTGATCCGCTGGGGTACGAAACGCGCTTCGTTGGCGCCCTGTTTGCGTCCGCGGCGGGCCGCCCGGCCGCTCGAGCGCGCGGTGAAGGAGAAGGTGACCAGATTGAGGGCGAGCAGCACCAGCGCGAAGCCCAGGTAACCCGCCCGGTTGAGCAGGAAATCGCCCTGGAGCGGGATCACAAGGCTGTTGCGTTCAAAGGCCGTCCAATAGCGGGTCTCCTCGCCATAGGGCAGGAACCCGATGGGGTCGAACACGGCGAATCGTTGAACAAGTTCCGGATCATCCACCAGTGACACGCCAACGAAGTAAAGGACCAGAAAGCCGACAAGCGCCGTATAGGTCGCGATGTTGTTCCGGAAAATTGTCGCCACGGTAAAGAACAGCATGCCGGTGACGAGCAGGTTGATCGCCCCAAAGACGAAAAACGCATAGCCGTAATGGAACAGCGCCGTGGGGCCGAGGCGTTCCGGGTCGAGCCAGGGCATCTGGCTGCCGATCAGGATGGCGAGCGGCACACTGGAATAAACCAGCAGCACGGCGGCGAATGCCCCAAGAAAGCGCCCGAACAGGAACGTGGAGGGGCGCAGGGGCAGGGTGTAGAACATCCCCTCACTGCGCAATTCACTGTCCCGCATGACCACATTCGCCAAAAGGGCGGCCGGAATGAACATGCCGAACAGGCTCATGATGAGCACGATCTGCATGATGGCGTAGGGCGAATTGATGTTCACATTGCCGGTCGAGCCGATGGTCACGGTCTCGACGGTCACGGCCGCGAAGGTCAGCAAAAAGAAGATCGCGAAAATGATCGGCGACACCATCTGCCGCCATTGATAGAAGAATTCGAAACGCGCCAGGGTCCACAACATGGCCGGAGGTCCTTCCTGAAAAGACGTGCGCTGAGGGGGCGAAGCTTGAGGATCAGGCCGCGGCGGCCGGCGCGGCCTTGGCGCGCGCGGCAAGCTCGGCGAAATAGACATCCTCAAGGTTCGGCTCCACCGGCTCGAAACCCGCCGGCGCCGTTTCGGACAGGACATGGATGACCACGCGCCCCGTGACGAGGCGGGTGGAAATGACGTTGTGGCGCGCGCGCATGTCCTCCAGCGCGTCCTTGGCCACGGCACTGCGCCAGACCTTGCCGTGCAGGCTCTCCACCAGGGTCTGGGGCTCGCCCTGGCGCACGATGTCGCCCCCGGCGAGGATCGCCATGGTGGGGCACAGCTGGGCCACGTCTTCCACAATGTGGGTCGACAGGATCACGACGACATTCTCGCCGATCTCGCTGAGCAGGTTGTGGAAGCGGTTGCGTTCTTCCGGATCGAGACCGGCGGTGGGCTCGTCCACGATGATCAGTTTGGGGTCGCCGAGCAGGGCCTGGGCGATGCCGAAGCGCTGGCGCATGCCGCCTGAATAGGTGGCGAGCGCCTTGCGCCGCACATGGTAAAGATTGGTCTGCTCAAGGAGGCCTTTGACCACGTCCTTGCGCTCGCCGCCCGAAAGGCCCTTCAGGGTCGCCATGTGGCGCAGCATCGCCTCGGCCGAGATGCGGGGATAGACGCCGAAATCCTGGGGCAGATAACCAAGCGTCCGGCGGATCGCCTGGGGGTCTTCCAGAACATTGATGCCGTCGAAGGTGATGGAGCCGCTGTCGGGCTGCTGCAGGGTGGCGATGGTGCGCATCAGGGTCGATTTGCCCGCCCCATTGGGGCCCAGAAGGCCAAACATGCCCTTGGGGATGTCCAGGGTCACGTCGTTCAAGGCGCGCACGCCGTTGCCATAGGTTTTGGTCAGCCCTTTGATGCTCAGCATGGAATGCCCCCGCGAAACTGGTGTCCCATTCGGCCTCGTGCCGAAATTTCGCCCAGTTTGACGCGGCGAGGGCCTCACTGGCTATCAAAAACGCCGCCCCTGCTCGCAAAGGGGCTGGGAGGAGGCGGTCTTCGTGCAGGGGCTCTTTGGGGTCCGGGGCGCCGTGAATAATCGGCGCAGGGCGGGCCGCCACGGGGTCATTTCAGAGTTTCGCTTTGTGGTGTCAGGCGGCCCTTGATAGCCGCGGCCAATAAGGCTGACCCAAAAGCCGAATGAGAACTCGGCGACGATCCGGCCAGGCTCAAATGGACGGCGCCGGACGGTGAGCGATGTTTTTGCCTTGTCGATGTCGCGCAGCGCGCCTTGATCCAGGTCGCGGCCTGTTCGGTTTTCGTACCAGGCCGGGCCATAGGTTTGGGATAACTCGCGGTGCATGGCATTGCGCAAGGCGACTTCCAAGCCTTGCAGCGGGCCGTAAAACGCAGCGGAAACAGCGGTGTTCCAAGTGTATAATTGCAACGCTCTCCGGCGATCACGCCGGGCCGCGTCGAGATAGGTTTCAAAGCGTTCCGTTGAGAGACAAACCTCTAAGGCGTTTTGAACTTCGTCCGTGTACTCAAATTCCTGACCGAAAGAACAGCTTTCGATAGTGTCTACACATAATCCCCCGGACCTGCCTCTGGCTCTGCCATGCAACCGGGGTAATTTTATGCCCAAATCCTCTCGAAAACTCAGGAGCGCGGAGTGTCCGTGCGCTACAGCCCCGCTGAACGCCTCTACAGGGTTCAAAACAGCGAGCCGCTTGTGGGCGAGTTGAGGATTCGGAAGCGGAACAAGATGGAGGTTTCGGGCGCCACGTCCCGGTCCTGGGTGAAGGTGCGCCGGTAGAGGCCTTCGATGACGGTACATTCGTTGCGGTAGATCAGGCTCGCGAAGTTGTTGATCATCTGACCATTTTCCAGGTCCCGGCGCGCCCCGCCCGTGACCGACCAGTTCTCGGTGAACCGGCCCCGGCCCTCCAGGCGGATTTCCTCGCGATCCTCGATCACGGTAACCGGATCGAGGAGGCCCGGCTCGGGATCGGAAATCTGCGGTTCGATGCTCACATAGCCCGCCGTCACGCCGATATATTTGGTCTGAATGTCGAGGTCGATCTCGTTGCGGGAGAATTCCAGGCTGCGCCGGTCGAGCCGGAAGCGGTGCGTAAGGTCGATGATATTCCCTGCCCGGAAGGTGATGCGGCCCACATAGTCGGAGATTTCGTCCTCCAGGCCGCTGCCGTTGGGAAATTCCGTCTGCGGGCGCAGGCGTAGGGACTGGCCGAGCAGGACGCCGGCGGAAAAGTTCCGCCCATAGGTCGCGTACTGAATGCCCACATTGGCGCGGGGGCCTTCCTCCCAGACATCGAGCCCCGGGAAGCGATCAAAGGAGAACAGGTTCGTGTCGTCGAACTCAAAACTGATGCTGTCCTCGTTCGGAATGGCGTCCGGATTGCCGCCGAAGGGGCTGTAGATAAGCTGCACAATGGGCTCGATCACATGGCGTTTGTCGCCCGCGCCCTTCACGAAGGGCCAGCGCCAGTCGATGGCCGCCAGGGCCACCAGCCGCTCCTGAGTGAGGTCCTGGGGCTCAAGGATCGGCACCGTGGTGGGATTTCCCATGGGGTCGAGGCCAGGCATGGTGCCCGTGACGACCTCATTGTCCGTGGTGCGATAGATATCCGCGCGCCCCTGTGCCGTGAAGGTCACCACATCGCCCAGATGGGACACGAGGCGCCGGCGCCAGGTCGCCGAAAAGGACCCGCGCTGTGTATCCACGCCATTGGTGGTGATGTCATTGTCGAAATTGGCCGTGCGGAAAAGGGACAGGGCATTGAAATCAAGCGCGATCGTCCCGCCCAGGAGCGGGTCCTTGAAAACTTCCCGATGGGTGATCAGGGCAGGGACGACGGGCGTGGTTGCGTTGTCGTCCGTCAGGCGCAGGCCGTCGAAGAAAAAGCCGTCATAGGTGGTGAAGCCGCCTTCGGGCGTGAAACGGCGGAAATAGACATTTGTGGTCAGGCGGTCCTGGCGGCTGATGTTGAAGCGGCGCAGATAGGTATCGTCCGTACTCAGCTCGATATCGAACCCCCATTGGCTCTTTGGGTTGAGCTGAAACTTGCCGTCGCCGAAAATATGTCCGCGCAAGGAGCGGCCTTGCTGGGCACCGGTGTCCTCGTCAAAGGTCTGAGCATTGGCGATACTGCCCGAGAGCTGGTAGCGCCCCCGGCTCGTCCGGTGGCGGAAGGCGGCCTTGCCCACGACGCCTTCTTCGGTGGTGAATTGCGGCGACAGGGTCAGATCCATATTGGGCTGTATATTGATGAAATACGGTACCTCGACCTGCTCGCCGAGTTCGGTCGAATTGCCGATCGTGGGCGTCAGCAGGCCCGACTTGCGCGTCACCGTCGGGTCGGGATGGGAGAAATAGGGCAGATAGGCGATGGGTACGCCGCGCACTTCAAAGCGTGCATTCCGGTAGCTGATGCTGCGCCGGTTCTGATCGTGGATCACCCGGTTCGCCTTGAATTGCCAAAAGGGGCTTTTGCCTTCCTCGCACACGCGGCAAGGGCTGTAGACCGCCTTTTCGAGGATCGTCACCCCATCTTCCCGGCGTTCCGCCCGGGCCGCCGCAAGCCGCGCATCCTTCGAAAACACAAGGCGCAGGCTCGTGATGATGCCGGCCCGTAACTGGCCGGTGATCACCGCCTCATCGGCAAAGGCCGCCGGCCCGCTCGGGTCGGACAGGCGCACATTGCCCTTGGCCTCCACCGTTCCGGTGCGCTCGTTATAGGTCACCACATCGGCGCGCAGGACCCGTCCGTTCTGGCTCGCCTCCACATCGCCCTTGGCCGTCCACAGTCCGCTCGCCCCGTCGAAGGTCAGGACCGTGGCCTGAAGCAGGATCGGCTCCTCCAGGCTTTCCGTGCCCGCGCCCGTGCCTGGGCCCGCGGTCTCGCCGGTGTCCAGGACCTGGGCCAATTCGACGACCTCGCGTGCACCCGCATCGGTGGGCGCGCCGGTGAAGACCATCAGGGCCAGGATCGTCATGATCAGGACGTTGAGACCGGACGTGCCCGCGCGGACCCGCACACGCGCCATGCCCAAGGGACGCTCCGGCCGGGGCCGGGCGCCGGGCACACCCACCGCGGCATGGGGCATCAACCATCCTCCAGATGGAACAACATCGCCATGCCGACCAGGGCACTGACGGCCGTTGGTGCCCAGGCCGCCAGGGAGGGGGGCACAACGCCGGATTGTCCCAGGGCGCCGGTCACATCGGAAATGAAGAAGAGGGCAAAGGCCGCAACCATACCGGCCACAACCAACTGCACCACGCCGCCCATCCGGCTGAGGCGCAGGGAGAATGTGGCCGCGATAAAGACCATCGCGGCCAGAAAGAAGGGTTTCGAGGCGAGCGAATGCCAGTGAAACCGGTGCCGGTTCACCGAAAATCCCGCCTCCCGGGCCGCGCGGATGAATTCGGTCAGCTCCCAGAAAGTCAGGGTCTCGGGCCGGGCAAAGCTCTCCTGGATCCGCTTGGGGCTTAGGGTCGTGGGCAGCACCAGGGTTTCGTGGAACTGGGCCCGTTCGCCGTCCTTTGCGTCCCAGGCATCATGCAGATGCCATGTGGTGTCGTGGAGCACCGCGTCGCGCGCGTCGATGCGCCGGGCGAAACGGTTGCTACCCTCAAACTCCAGGATCAGCACACTGTAGAGCGTCAGGTCTTCCCCGTCCTTGGAGTCGGACAGATTGCTGGCGTGGACGACCCGGTGGTCGCCGTCGCGCACTTCACGCAGCCACAGGCCGCCGCGCCCGATCTTCAATGTGCTCTGCTCACCGCGCAGCATGGTGCCCTCAAGGACCTTGTACCGTGCGAACATGGTGGCCGAGGCGGCGTTGAAAAAAAGTACAATGAACACGCCGAGCAGGAGGGATATCAGCAGCGCCGGCGCCAGAAACTGCCATACGGACACCCCGCTCGCCCGTGCCACCACGAGTTCGTTGGAACGCGACAGCCGCGTAAAGGTCCACATGGCCCCGAAGAGAAAGGCGAAGGGGAAGGCGATCTCGAAGATGTTCGGCAGTTTCAGGAGGCTGAGGCCAGCGGCCGTTGCGGCCGAGACCTTCTCGCGCGAGGCGTAATGGCGAAGCATTTCAATGAGGTCGATCATATAGATCAGGCCGGCCACAACGGCCGACACGATGGCGACACCCATGATGAACTGGCGCCCGAAATACCACATGAGCGTGAAGGAGATGCCGTTCATGGATCAGGCTCCTTCTGCGCGCAGGCGGGCCGGCACCAATGCCTTGGCAAGGCGCGCGAGGCCCAGGCTGCGCGTGCCATCAAAGGGCGGCAACTGCGCGATCATCATGGCGCACACGAGCGCGGCGAAGAGTGGCACGGCATATTGGAGGGGATTGAGCATGGGCGTCGTGGACGCCGCGCTCTGGCTCGCAAAGCCCAAAAGGCGCAGCACGACGATCATGCCCATGGCCGTGATCACCCGGGCCGAATAGCCACGGCGGGTAAAGGCCCCGCAAATCACGGCGATATAGGCGATCATCGCGAAACTGATGTTGAAAAGGGGCGTGGCAAGGCGGCTGTGACCCTCGGCGAGGAACCGGGTTCGGGTGTTTTCCTCAATCTGCGCGGCCTCGGGCGGGTCGAACAATTCGCCCAGATAGCGCTCGCTCAAATCCATGCGCACCCGTCCCGCTCCGGCGCTGTTTTCGAACTCGCCCAGATCGAGAATGGTGCTGTCGAATTTCAGGACCTGAAGCTGGCCTTCCGCGCCGGCCCGTTCCTGCACCTCACCCTTTTGCATGGCAAGGCGTGGGCCCTCCGGGGTTTTCAGAAAGGCGCCCCGTTCGGCCAGATAGGTGCGCGCGCGCTCCGGCCGGCGGGCATCGTGGACAAGAATGCCCTCCAGATCGCCGCGCGCCGGCGCAGACGCGATATAGACCGTCAAGCCGTTGATCTTGCTGGTGAATTGCCCTTCACGAATGAAGCTGGCGGCCAGGTCGCTGCGGATCTCGTAAATCCGGTCCTTCATGTTCCGGTATCCGAGCGGCATCAGATAGACCGACATGGCGAAATTCGCCGCCGTCACGAGCAGGGCCACGCCCAACACCGGTGCCAGCATGTGCCAACGGCTCATGCCGGAGGACCACATGACGACGACCTCGCTTTCCGAATAGAACCGGTGCAGGCCATAGAGCACGCCGCAAAACAGGGCCACCGGCAGGATCACCGTCAGCATGCTCGGCAGCACCAGGATCACGAGGTAGAAAAACGTCGCAAAGGATTGTCCGCCATTGATGATCAGGTCCAGCATCTTTAAGGACTGGGTGAGCCAGATCATCATGGTCAACACCGCCGTGAAGAACAGGAACGGATAAAAGACCTGACGGAACAGATATTTGAATAAGATGTTCATACGATCCAACGGGTCATCCCACAGCCATCCCGTGCAGCTTTGCCCTTACCCATGCGGGCGTCCCGCCCACGGGCACCGGTCCGCGCCGCATGCGCGTTCGAGCGGTTCGTCCCTTCAAACACCATGGGTTCCAAACATCATGGGTTAACGGGCGAATGCAATGCACATTTTAACTGGACCGTTCGCCCGCCATCTGGCGGGGGGAGCCGGCCTTGCGGCGCGACTCGCACCATAGTGCATCGTGCCTGTCGCTTCGCCCATGCGGCGGCGCCCTGGACCATCCTCGGGACGACGCCCAGCACCGCGTCGCCGGCCCCGCCCGTCCTCCATAACAACAGCATCACCCAACAGCAGACTGGGGCATCACCATGACCATCAGCTTCGCCAAATACGCCGTGCCCAAGACGGGCGCCCTGGTTTTCACCCTTGCCGAAGGCGCCGATCTGTCCGGCCCCGCAGCCGATCTCGACCGGGAGCTGGGCGGACTGCTCAAGCGGGCGATGGCCAATGCGCGTTTCAAGGGAAGCCGCGGACAAATCGTGGAGGTGATCGAACCGGCGGCGCCCGCACCCGGCCGTCTTCTCCTGATCGGGCTCGGCAAGCCGGAGGCTTTGACCGCGCAGGTCGCCGAACAGGTCGGCGGGCGCCTCATGGGACATTTGATCGACAGCTTCGCCGGCAGCGCAGCCGTGGTGCCGGCCGTGCCGAAAAAGGCCGACCTCGCCGAGGATGCGATGGCCGCGCATGTGGCCCTTGGCATGTCTTTGCGCGACTACCGCTTCGACAAATACCGCACCCGGAAGGACAAGGAGGCCCGGCCCGCGCCGGTGAAGGTGACGGTGATGGGGGAGGGGGCGCTCAAGGCGCGGGGCCTGTTCAAGGCGCTTGAGGCGGCGGCGGAGGGCACCAAACTCGCCCGCGATCTTGTCTCCGAGCCGCCCAACATGCTGACCCCCAAGGAGTTCGCCAAACGCTGCAAGGCGCTCACGAAACTGGGTGTCGAGGTGGAGGTTTTGGGCGAGAAGGAGATGGCCAAGCTCGGCATGCACACCCTCCTCGGCGTTGGCCAGGGCAGTACCCAGGACTCCCAACTCGTCATCATGCAGTGGAACGGCCTTGCGCCGGCCAAATCGGGCGGGCGCGGCGCGAAAGCCAAGGCAGCCAAGGGCGAGGCGCCCGCCGTCGCGCTCGTGGGCAAGGGTGTGTGTTTCGACAGCGGCGGCCTGTCCATTAAGCCCGCCCAGGGCATGGAAGAAATGAAGGGCGACATGGGCGGGGCCGCCGCCGTGGTGGGCGCCATGCATGCCATCGCCGCGCGCGGAGCCAAGGCCCACGTCGTGGGCGTCGTCGGGCTGGTAGAGAACATGCCGGACGGCAACGCCATCCGACCGTCCGACATCCTCACGAGCCTGTCGGGCCAGACCATCGAGGTTGTCAATACGGATGCGGAAGGCCGGCTCGTGCTCGCCGATGCCCTCTGGTACACCCAGGACCGCTTCCATCCCCAGGTGATGATTGATGTGGCGACCCTGACAGGCGGCATCATCGTCGCGCTCGGCAATGACTATGCCGGCCTGTTTACGGACGATGATTCCCTTGCTGAAGATCTGCTCGGCGCGGGACTTGAAAGCGGCGAGCCCCTTTGGCGCCTGCCCATGGGCGAAAGCTATGACCGCCTGATCGACAGTCAGTTCGCGGACATGAAAAACAGCTCCGGCCGGCCCGGCCAGTCCATCACGGCGGCCCAGTTCTTGCGGCGCCATACCAACGGCACGACCTGGGCCCATCTCGACATCGCCTCGACGGCCTGGATCCCCAAGCCCAAGGACACCTCGCCCGCCTGGGCCACCGGCTTCGGCGCCCGCCTGCTCGACGCCTATGTGGCCCGCACGGTCGGGTGAACCAAGCCATGGCCGCCCTGTGGTTTTATCACCTGGAGCGTTCGACCCTGGAGGCGGTCCTGCCGGACCTGCTGTCAAAGACGCTCGCCAAGGGCTGGCGCGCCCTTGTGCGGGTCGGACAGATCGAGCGTCTGGAGGCGCTCGACAGTCATTTATGGACCTATGCGGATGACAGCTTCCTGCCCCATGGCAGCGAGGGCAGGGGGGACGCCGCCGACCAGCCTATCCTGCTGACCGGCGGGCCCGCCAACACCAACGGCGCTCAAGTACTCTTCCTCGTGGATGGTGCCGCCTTTCCGGAACTGGACAACGGCAGCCTGGAGACATTCGAGCGGATTATCCTCCTGTTCGACGGCCGCGATCAGCATGCCGTCACGGCCGCCCGCACCACCTGGAAAAGCGCCAAGGACGCGGGCGCTGCCTGCACCTACTGGCAACAGGACGCCGGCGGAAAATGGGATAAGAAGGCTTAAGGGTTAGGCTGCCCCCTGCGCCGTTTCGTAGGCTTCGAGGGCTTCGATCCATTTTTCTTCCGCTTCGCTGATTTTTTTCTCAAGCTGCCCTTCGATCTTGGCAAGCTCGGCCGCCTTGTCCGGATGGTCCGTGTAAATCTTCGGGTCGCCGAGCTTGGCCTGCGCCTTTTCTCGCTTGGCCGTAAGATCCGCAACCTGTTTTTCCCATTTCTCGGCCTCCTTCTTCAGGGGCGCGAGTTGGGCGCGGCGTTCTGCGGCGGCGCGGCGCTCGTCGGTGCGGATCGATTTGACGCCGGGTTCGGACTTGTCCGCATCGGCCTTTTTTTGCGCTCGGATGCCAGTATTGGCGAGCAGCCATTGGCGATAGGCGTCGAGATCATCCTCATAGGGTTTGACGGTGCCGTCGGCCACGAGCCACAGGCGATCCGCGCACGCCTCCACAAGGTGGCGGTCGTGGCTGATCAAAATCACGGCGCCCTGATAAGTGTTCAGGGCATGGATGAGGGCCTCCCGGCTGTCCACGTCCAGGTGGTTCGTGGGCTCATCGAGGATCAGCAGATGGGGTTTCGACCAGGTGGCGAGCGCCAGCATGATGCGCGCCTTCTCGCCGCCCGACAGGTCGCCGATCTTGGTGTCCGCCTTGTCGGCCGTGAAGCCAAGGGCGCCGAGCTTGGCGCGCCGCTGCGCCTCGGTCGCGTCGGGCAGCAGGCGCTCATACATCTGGTAAGGGCTCTCCTTCGGGTTCAGTTCGTCGAGTTGGTGCTGTGCGAAATAGCCGATGGTGAGCGTGGGCGAACGGCGCAGGCGCCCCATGGTGACCTTCAAGCGCCCCGAAATCAGCTTGGCGAAGGTCGATTTGCCGTTGCCGTTGGCACCCAGCAGCGCGATGCGATCGTCGTTGTCGATCCGTAAGGTGAGCTTTTTGAGGACCGATTTGTCCGGCTCATAGCCCACGCTCGCCTCTTCCATGGTGATGATCGGCGGGCTGAGGGGTTCGGGATCGGGAAAGGTGAAGGGGGGCAGGCGATCCTCCACCATGGCCACGATGGGCTGCATCTTCTCAAGGGCCTTCAGGCGACTTTGCGCCTGGGTCGCCTTGGAGGCCTTGGCGCGGAAGCGCTCCACGAAGGACTCGATATGCCGGCGCTGAGCCTCCTGCTTTTTCTTCAAGGCAAGTTGCTGCTCGAAGCGGGCCCGGCGCTGGGCTTCGAACTGGTCATAGGTGCCGGCATAAAGGGTAAGGCGCCCGCGCTCCAGGTGCAGGATGGAGCCAACGGCGCGGTTCAACAGGTCCCGGTCGTGGCTGACCAGAAGCACCGTATAGGGATAGCTGCGCAGATAGGTTTCAAGCCAGATGACGCCCTCCAGGTCCAGATAGTTCGTGGGCTCATCGAGCAGCAGCAGATCGGGCGCCGAAAACAGAACGGCGGCGAGCGCCACGCGCATGCGCCAGCCGCCTGAAAAGTCCGATCAGGGACGGGCCTGGGTCGCCTCGTCGAACCCGAGCCCGGCCTGGATCGAGGCCGCGCGCGCCGGCGCGCCGAGCGCCTCGATGTCGGCAAGGCGGGTCTGGATGTCGGCGATGCGGTGGGGATCGCTGGCGGTCTCGGCCTCGGCCAGCAGATTGGCGCGCTCCTTGTCGGCGGCCAGCACCGTGTCGAGCAGGCTCTCCTCGGTGCCCGGCGCCTCCTGGGCCACCGCGCCGATGCGGGCATTGCGCGGCAGTGTGATGGCGCCCTGCTCGGGGCCCACATCGCCCATGATCAGTTTGAGCAAAGTGGACTTGCCCGCCCCATTGCGGCCCACAAGACCCACCTTGTGTCCGGCAGGAATGGCGGCCGTGGCGCCCTCCAGGATCAGGCGTCCTTCAATACGGTAGGTCAGGTCGTTGATATGCAGCATGGGAGGCGGCTCGGAGAAAAACTGGGTTCCCTGGTCACTAGCACAAGTCGCCCGTGCCTACCTAAGGGCATCAAGGCGCCTTAAAGAGGGCGCGGCGCGATTGCACAAGGACGGGTGATTGTGGCCAACTGGACAAAACGCATCTGCCGGCGGGCCGGGCACGGCAGAGACTATAGGGGAAGATTGTCATGACCATCAGACCATCAGATGAGAGACTATTTGCGCCGGGGCATGCCATGCGGTGCCTGTCGCTGGCGGCCTTTTTTGCCCTGGCCGCGTGCGGGGGCGGGGCACCGGAGCCTGAGGCGGTGATCGCCGATCCGGCGACCGTGCGCACCCTGGCCCAGGGAGACCTGATCGGCTTTTCCTCCGAAGACGGCGCCCATGTCTGGCGGGGTATCCCGTTTGTAAAGGCGCCTATCGGCGCGTTGCGCTGGCGCGCGCCGCGGCCGCCCGAGGCCTGGGACGGCCAGCTTGAAGCCCTCGATTTCGGGCCCGCCTGTCCCCAAGTGACCAATGCCCTCGACCAGGGTGAAGGTCTTGCGCCGGAGATCCTGCGCGGCGAGGAGGATTGTCTTCATCTCAATATCTACGCGCCCCAGGATGCAGGCCAAGGCGCGTCCCTTCCGGTCATGGTCTGGATCCATGGCGGCGGCAATGTGTGGGGCCGGGCCGCTCAGTTCGACGGCAGCCGACTGGCCGCGACGCAGAATGTCATTGTCGTGACGATCCAGTATCGTCTCGGGCCCCTCGGCTGGTTCGCCCACGGCGCGATCCGCGATGACGCCCAAACACCGGAGGATCGTTCGGCCAATTTCGCCACGCTCGACATGATCGCTAGCCTTGAGTGGGTCCGCGATAACATTGCCGCCTTCGGCGGTGATGCCTCCCGCGTGACGATTTTTGGCGAAAGCGCCGGCGGCCATGATGTGGCAAGCCTGATTGCATCGCCCCTCGCCGAGGGCCTGTTCCACCGGGCCATTATCCAAAGCGGCAGTTTCCGCTCCGTGCCCCTGGCGGTCGCCGAAGGGCTGGAGGGCGCCTATCCCAATGCGGCCCGCCCGGCCGCCGAGGCCATGCTGCGCGCGGCGGGCCGGGAAGGGCCGGTCGAGGACGCGGCCTTGCCCCAGGCCCTGCGGGCCTTAAGCGTTGAGCAGGTCTTTGCGCCCTATCGCGCCAACAGTAGCGGCGGTCTCATCGGCCTGCCTTTGGTGGTGAGCGACGGGATCGCCATTCCGTCCGATGGTATGCGGGCGGCCGTGACGCGGCCCGGCTTCAATGCCGTGCCGATCATGAGCGGGACGACCCGGGATGAGACCAAACTCTTCAACTTCCTCGACCCGTCCTATGTGAGTTCCCTGTTCGGTTTGCAGTACTGGCCGAAGGATCGCGCCTATTACGATCTCGTGGCGGAATATCAAAGCGTGGTCTGGCGCGTGCGGGGCGTGGACGACCCATTTGCCCGCATGGCCGGTGCGGGTCACGATGATCTTTATGCCTATCGTTTCGACTGGGACGAAGAAGCAAACTTCCTGTTCACGGATTTCTCGCAACTCGTGGGCGCGGCCCATGCCATGGAAATCCCGTTCGTCTTTGGACGATTCCGCTTCTTTGGCGAAACGGGGGATCAATTCTTTTTCACCGACGGCAACAAGGCCGGGCGGGAGGCCGTGTCGGACGCCATGATGGCCTATTGGGCCGGGTTCGCCCGCACCGGTGTGCCCCAGGGCGAGGGACGGCCCGACTGGCCGACCTATGGCGACGGCGCGGTGATGGTGTTCGACACGCCCCAGGATGGCGGCGTGCGGATGATCTCGAGTACGGAAACCCTGCAAGGCGTGCTTGATCGTCTGGCGGCGGATGAGCGCATCGAGACCATGGACGAACGTTGCCGGGTCCTGAAGGCCGTCATGGACTTCCACCCGGAAGTGGGCATTCAGCGCTCCCAATTCCTTGGCGGCGCTTGCCTCAAGGAGTGAGCTTGGCGGCGGGCGGTGCAAAATCGCCCGCCCAGTCTCGCGACCCGTGCCCTTGCCCTTGTCGCGGCTGGCCCGTATAAGGCCGGCGTTTGGTTAACGCCCTGATCCGTCGGGGGCCCGTGGGGGGCTCCGTAACCGGGGACAGGGCCCTTACTGGGACACGAAACAATGGCCACCGAGCGTACTTTGTCGATTATCAAGCCGGACGCCACCGAGCGGAACATCACCGGCGCCATCATCAAGAAATTCGAGACCGCTGACCTGCGCGTCGTTGCTCAAAAGCGCGTTCGCCTGAGCAAGGAACAGGCCGAGAAGTTCTACGAAGTCCACAAGGAGCGCCCCTTTTACGGCGATCTCGTCAGCTTCATGACCTCCGGTCCGGTCGTCGTGCAGGTTCTGGAAGGCGACGGTGCCATTGCCAAGAACCGCGAAGTCATGGGCGCCACAAACCCGGAAGAAGCGGCCGAGGGCACCATCCGCAAAGAATTCGCCGAGAACATCGAGCGCAACTCCGTGCACGGCTCGGACTCCCCTGAGACGGCCGCTGAAGAAATTAAGTTCTTCTTCAAGGACGACGAAATCGTCGGCTGATTTGTTGGCCCGGTATTGATCGAACCGCAGCGCAGGTCTTCTTCAGGGCCTGCGCTTTTTTCATGGGAAGAAACCGCTTAGGCCGCGCGCGGCTCGCTCGGCACCAGCCACATGGGCGGCTCGGCATCGCGAAAAACCGCGCGGCCATTGCCGTAGACCACCTTGCCCTCGGCCACGAGGCGCACGCAGGCCGGATAGAGCTTGTGCTCCTGCTCCAGGATCCGTGCCGCCAGAGTGTCGGGCGTGTCGTCGAGATAGACCGGTACCGCGGCCTGGCCGATGATGGGGCCCGCGTCGAGTTCCGGCGTCACATATTGCACCGTACACCCCGAAACCCGCACACCGGCGTCGAGCGCCGCATTCCAGGGTTTCAGTCCCGGGAAGACCGGCAGCAGCGAGGGGTGAATGTTCAGTACCCGGCCCTGCCATCGGGCGGCAAACTGAATGCTCAGAATACGCATGAAACCCGCGAGGCACACCGTGTCGATGTTCTCGGCCAGAAGGGAATCCTCGACAATGTTGTCGAAGGCTTCCCGGCTCGGATAGGTCGAGTGGTCGATGACGCGGGTTTCGATGCCGGCCTCTTCGGCGATGGCAAGGCCCGGCGCATCGGGCCGGTTGGCGATCACAAGTTTGACCTGGGCGGGAAAATCGTCCTCGGCGCAGGCATCGATCAAGGCCTTCATGTTGGAGCCGCGGCCGGAAATCAGGATGGCAAGGCTGTGCATGACAGTCGGTCCTCTTCTGGCCGGGCACCGCCTTGCCCGGTGGGTTCGCGGATCACGAGGACGGTTTGTCCTCAAGGCATCCGAGGACAAACGGCGCGTAAGGGGCCACGTCCTCATCGTCCAGTATGGCGCCAAGATCTTTTTCGCTCACCACAAGAACCATGCCGATGCCGCAATTGAAGGTCCGCGCCATCTCTTCGGGGGTAATCCCCCCGGCGTCCTGCAGCCAATCGAAGACGGCCGGGCGGGGCGGGCGCTTGCCGGTCAGGGACGGCGCCAGGTGATCGGGCAGCACCCGGGGCAGGTTCTCGGTGAGCCCGCCGCCGGTGATATGGGCCATGGCCTTTACCCGGCCGGCGCGGATCGTGCCCTTCAGGGCGGCGGCATAAATGTGGGTCGGGTCCAGAAGGGCCTCGCCGAGCGTGCGCTCCGGCGCGAAGGGCGCGGGGTCTGCGTAGCTGAGGCCCAGGCGCTCCACCAGCCGGCGCACGAGGGAAAAACCGTTGGAATGGAGCCCGTTGGAGGCGAGGGCGACCAGCAAATCGCCGGCCCCGAGATCGGGCCGTGGCAGCAGTCCGCCCCGTTCGACGGCGCCAACGGCAAAGCCGGCAAGATCGTAGTGGCCCGGCGCGTACATGTCGGGCATCTCGGCCGTCTCGCCGCCGATCAGCGCGCAGCCCGCCAGCCGGCAGCCCTCCGCGACCCCGGCGATCACACGTGCGGCGCTCTCCGGGTCGAGATGCCCGGTGGCAAAGTAATCGAGAAAGAACAGCGGTTCGGCGCCCTGGACCAGCAGGTCATTGACGCACATGGCCACCAGATCCTGGCCCACCGTGTTGTGGTGGCCGGAGGCGATGGCGATGAGCAGTTTCGTGCCCACCCCGTCGGTTGAGGACACCAGGATCGGGTCTGTAAAGCCGGCGGCGCGCGGGTCGAACAGGGCTCCGAAACCGCCGAGGGCCGCATCGGCGCCGGGCCGGGCCGTGGCGCGGGCCAGGGGGCCGATCCGGCGGACAAGGGCGTTGCCTGCCTCAATGTCGACGCCGGCATCGGCATATGTCATGCCGGCGGTGGGCGCCGGGGCGCTCAAGGGCCCGTCGGGCCGGTCATCGGAGCTGGGCTCGCCGCTCATGGTGCATTCGTTCCGCAAGGTCCCGGACGCCATGCCCGTGGTGCTGAATTAGGGATAGCGCGGGACGGCATTTGGGGCAAAGCCGGCGTTCAAAGCCCTGGCGTGCTGGTGTAGGGTTCCGGCGATTTGCCGAAGACGGGCAGCGGGACACAAATCGGGCAAGACAAAAAGGAGACGGCGGATGTGGTTTTGGGGCATCGGCGGTGCGAAAGGGCGCGGGATACGCGCGGTCGCATGGGGTTTGGCCTGCTCGATCATGGTGGCCGGTCTCGTCTTTGCCGGTCCGGCGCGGGCCGATCTGTTCGCCGTCGGCGGCGTTGAGGTGGACGCAACGGCCTCGAATGCGGCCGATGCCCGCGAACTGGCGCACCGGGAGGGCTGGCGCGAGGCCTTTGCCGCGTTGACCCGCCGCCTGACCCGCCAGTCCGACTGGTCCCGCCTGCCCCAACCAACCGATGCGCGCCTGGCACAGATGGCCGCCGGTTTGAGCATCGAAGACGAGCGCAACAGCCAGAACCGCTACCTCGCGCGCATCACCTACAGCTTCAAGCCCGAGGCCGTGCGCGAGCTGCTCACCGCCCTCGGCATCCCGTTCAGCGAAAGCAAGTCCGCGCCGCTTCTCGTCATTCCGGTGCTCGAGGTCGATGGCCGGCTGACCCTGTGGGAGGATGACAATCCCTGGCGCGCGGTCTGGGCCAATCGGGCCGATACGGACGGTCTCGTTCCCGTGGTGGCGCCCCTGGGCGATCTCACGGATATCGCGGCCCTGAGCGCCACGCAGGTGATCAACGCGGACTGGCTCGATCTTCAACCGCTTGTGGAGCGCTACGGCGCGAGTGCGGCCCTCGTCGTGATCGCCCAGCAGCAGTCCCTCTCCGCGCCCGGCGACCCCTTCGCGCGCAGCGGCGGCACGCCGGCGGGTGATGATCCTGACGGCGCCGTCGATCCGATGGCCGCGCCCGTCCCGGTGACGGGTTCGGTTGGTCCGGGTGATGTTCGCCTTGACCTTGGCATTGTGCGCCTGGAACGGGGGCGCCAGGCCTCCTTTACGGGCAGCGCGAAGGGCCCGGCCACAACCGTGCGCGAGGGCGACACGGTCTATGTGCGGGCCATGGATGAGGTCATGGCCATTATCGCCCGGGACTGGAAATCGCGCACCCTGGTCGATTTCAATGCCCGCTTCACCATGCCCGTGACCGTGCCGCTTGCCTCCATCCAGGATTGGACGGACATCAAGCAGCGGCTCGACAAGATCCCCAACATCGTCTCCTACGACACGACGGTCCTGTCCCACCGGGGGGCCGAGCTGTCGTTGATTTTCGCCGGAACCGTCGACCAGTTGGCCCTGGCGCTCGATCAGAACGGCCTGATGCTGTCCGGCGAACAGGGCTATTGGGAGATTTCGCGCCAGGGCATCGTGCCGGCCTCGCTCACGGACGCGAAAGGCTCCATGCCGCGGATTTTTCCGGTTCAGACCCAGCCTCAGGGCGAGCCTTACGAGCGTTCGGGCCGCGCCCGCACACCGGCCTGGCAACAACGTTGAGCGAGCCTGTGGGCCGGCCCGGACAAATCCCCCTTGCCTTGCCGGTCCGCTCCGCCTGGGACCGTGACAGTTTCCAGGTGTCCGAGGCGAACGAGGCGGCGCTCGCCCTTGTGGACCGCTGGCCGGACTGGACGGCGCCCTGGGCGCTTGTTTCCGGCCCCGCCGGCGCGGGCAAAAGCCATCTTGCCCATATCTGGGCCGCGCGTGTGCGCGCCGCACAGGGCGGGACGGTCCGGGTCATCGACGGGCGCGACCTGACGGTCGAGCAGGTGCCCGATCTGCTGCACGACACCGATCTCGCCCTCGAACTGGGCGAGCCGCCGGTTTGCGACGAGCCGGCCCTGTTTCATCTCATCAATCTGACCAAGGAATGGGGCCGCAGCCTGCTGGTGACGGCCCGCTCCCATCCGGGCGACTGGCCGCTGGAGCGCGCCGACCTGACAAGCCGTCTGCGGGCCATGCCCTGTGCCGCCGTGACGGCGCCGGGTGACGCGATGCTGGAGGCCCTGCTCGTCAAGCTGTTTCGCGACCGCCAAGTGGTCGTAAAGCCCCAGGTCATCAAAACTTTAACCCTGCGCATGGAACGTTCGTTCGATGCGGCACTGGCGCTGGTTGATGAACTCGACCGTCTGGCTCTTGCCCGCCGCGGTCCCATCACGGCGCGCATGGCCCTTGAGGTGGTCGGCGAGCACGCAGAGGACCTGGAGGATCACGGCGACCCAGCGGATGACATCGCTGCACCCCGGGCTTAAGGGGGCCGCGCCATGACAACCCCGCTGTCTGGATCTAAGCTCCCCTTGTGACGGGTCAGGCAATGGGAACCGACACCGACGCGCCATGCTCTCAGGTCGAGGCCCCGGTCAGGGCCCCGGTCAGGGCCCAGGTCGAAGCTCAGGCTAACGCCCAGGCTGAAGCAAGGAGCAGGGGCTGGCGGGCCGCAGGGGAGCGGAGGGCGAGGCATGACCACACGCGATGGAGACGGCAATCACCCTCCGGGCCAGAACGGTGCCGGCCCCAGTGGTACGGGCCCTGGCGCCCAAAACGGGTCTGCCCAAAACGGGTTCGATAGGGATGCCGCCGCGTTCCTGGCCGGCTTGGCGGGTCGGCCCGGCGCCGACACGGCCCGCGGAGCGGCGGATGACGGGCCCGAGGAGCGCGCGCAGGACGATGAGATGAAGGCACGCCCAGGCCTACCCGATGCACCGGGGCCGGACTTTCTGGCGCCCTCGCCGGACAATCCAATCACGCTGACCTCGCCCGACCGGTTCATCAATCGGGAAGTCTCCTGGCTCGCCTTTAACGAACGGGTGCTTGAAGAGGCGGCGAACCCCAACCATCCCCTCCTGGAGCGGGTGCGGTTCCTGTCCATCTCCGCCTCGAACCTCGATGAATTCTATATGGTCCGGGTCGCCGGCCTTGTGGATCAGATCCAGGCGGGCCTCGATCCCGTCAGCCAGGACGGCTTTGCCCCCGCCCAGCAACTCGACAAAGTGAATGACCGGGCCGCGACCTTGATCCAGTCGCAGCAGAGCGTCTGGCAGACCTTGCGCGCCATGCTGAAGGACAACGGCATCTCGGTGCTGTCGGCCGGCGACGTGACGGCCGAAGAGCGCACATGGATGGCCGCCTATTTCGAGGCCAACGTCTTTCCCGTGCTCACCCCCCTCGCCACGGGGCCGACCCACCCGTTTCCCTTCATCGCCAATCGCGGATCGGCCCTGGTGCTCAAACTGCGCCGCATCCGCGACGGTGAGTTGATGAACGCCATCCTGCCCGTGCCAGCGCAGCTTGAGCGTTTCATCCGCCTGCCGAAACTCAGTCCACAAGGGGAGGGGTGGGGCGAGATCCGCTTTATCTCTCTGGACAATATGCTGGCGGAGTTTCTGCCCACCCTGTTTTCAGGCTTCACGGTGGTTGCCGAAGGGGCGTTCCGCGTTTTGAGGGACAGCGACATCGAGGTCGAGGAAGAGGCCGAGGACCTGGTGCGCCTCTTCGAACACTTGCTGCGCCAACGTCGCCGGGGGCAGGTGATCCACCTCAAGATCGATGCGGGCATGCCGGAGGATTTGCGCGAGTTCATCATCGATGCGCTTGACGCGCCCATGGCGGAGGTCGCCCTGGTGGACGGGGAGGTCAGCCTCGCGGAGACCGCGCAGCTTATCGTCGATGACCGGCCGGACTTGAAGTTCATGCCCTACAATGCCCGTTTTCCCGAGCGCATCCGGGAGCAGGGCGGGGATTGCTTCGCCGCCATTCGGGAAAAGGACATTCTCGTCCACCATCCCTATGAATCCTTTGACGTGGTGGTGCAGTTCCTGCGCCAGGCGGCCAAGGACCCGGATGTGGTGGCGATCAAACAGACCCTCTACAGAACGTCCAAACAATCCCCCATCGAGGAGGCCCTGATCAAGGCGCCCGAGGCGGGCAAGTCCGTGACCGCCCTTGTGGAGCTGCAGGCCCGTTACGATGAGAAAGC
>CAYYTT010000038.1:0-6149 GCA_964474635.1 uncultured Alphaproteobacteria bacterium
ATTTTGAGCGCTTTCCGGGCGGAAAACCGCATACACTTTTCCTGAAAGCGCTTTAAAGGCGATCCAAACTGAAAAATATCAGCGTGGGAATGGATGCTGCGAGTGACAGGAGAAAGGCACTGAACGGCCGTCTGGCCCGGAGCAGCACGACCGATCCAATCCCGCCCAGAAGCAAAATCACCCACACACTATTCAACAGGAACGAGCAGGTCTGCATTTGCTCTAGTGTTGAGCGCGTCGCACAGGCAAGGCCATGGGTGGGCACAAAAAGTGCCCCGAGCAGAAGCCCGCCTATGATTTGCAAGATCGCAACACCGTATAAAAAGCCCATCCTCGCCAAGCCTCAAACGCTTTAAGCAGGTAAATTTTAGGCAGAATTTAGCGCGCAGACGAAGTCCTTGCTTCGATTTGGTCGCTCAACAGATTGTTTGCCGCATTTAAATATGCATGCCCCAATGCCCAATTGAAGCTTCAAGCTTATCTTGCGAATGATTGTGATTAACCGCGCGGTGACGCGTGCACCGGATGTAAAGCACTATTTCACGCAGCATGCGGACCATGCGCGTCCCAAGTATTGAAATTAGGAGTGAGATGGCGCACCGGGGAGGATTCGAACCCCCGACCCCCAGATTCGTAGTCTGGTGCTCTATCCAGCTGAGCTACCGGTGCAGGGCTGCGGGGCTGATGCGCAGGACGCGCTGCCACAGCGGAATTCGCTATTAACCCCATCAGCGGCCGCATTGCAAGCCGATAATCGGGCACGTCCGTCCCACGCCCGCGCGTTGTCTCGCCGTTCGTGTTGGCCCAAACCTGGAGGCATGGCCGAACAGTCATGACCGGACGCTAAGTAACGTGTGCCCGGGATCAATGCTACCCATCACTCGGAAATCGAAAACGGGCGAGGGATTTTTCGGGCGGCAGCGCAGCTTTCGGCTTTTTCGGATGGTGAAACGCGGCAGTCATCAGGCCAGGCAGGGACGTCTGGGCTGATCGGGCTGCGCGGCGGCATCGCTCTGCATGATGCCCCATCCGCCTTGGCAAGACATGCCGGACCTAACCCATCGCCATGGACAGGCGGACCGACCCCACCAGGGGCCGAACCGGTCTGCCTGACAGGTGGAGAAGAGGTGCGCAGGCCGATGCAGTGTTGGTCGCAGCTTCGAAAAGTGGATGGGACCAAGCCCGGTCCCGGCGATGTGCCCGGTCCCGGCGATGTGGTTGTCGTCGAGGAGGGCGAGCACGTCATCCTGGATGAGAGTGAAATCGTGGAAGGGCGCAGCCTGCCCGCCGATGGTGGCTTTTCCGGCCACCAGATCTATGACGGTCCGGCGGGCCTCGAGGGTGTGCATTTCGACGGCTTTACAGGGCCGAACGATAAGGCGATCCACAAATCCAACGCGGTCCACAAGGCAGCGACGCATTTTGTCAATAGGCTGACCTTGGATGACCTGGAGATGGGCAGGCACGCCCTCAATATCGATTTGCGTGCTGACCAGAGGTCGGTCTTGCGGCCCTGGAGTTTGACGATCCGGCCCCTGTCGAAATCGCCGATAGCCCCTCAACAATAGCCAGTGAGGATGAAACCATGAGTAACGTCGGAGCCTTTATTGAAAAGGACGGCCTGGTCGTCATCGAAATGGAATCCGCTGACACGCTCCCGGACGCCTGGCGTGACCGTGGGTCCACGAATGCGCCTGATGTGAACGACCCAGGCGGCGCGTCCCAAGGCGATTACATTGCGTGGGATGGGCCCCAATCTCTCGGCCGTCCGGGCAACGGCCTTATCACCTACCAGGTCGAAATCACCAATCCGGGCCTTTACCGCTTTGACTGGCGCAATCAGGTCGGCCGAGGCAACAACACCACCGAACACAACGACACCTGGCTGAAGATCGATGCCGACGCCTTCTATGGCGTCAAACGCAATGGCAATGTCGTGCGTCCCAAGGGCGCGGGCCCTGAAAACGACTATCCCGACGGCGCCGAACTGCCGGAGGGGTCCGGCAGGGACGGTTGGTTCAAGGTTTATTCCTCCGGTGCCAATGATTGGCGATGGTCGGCGCGCACGAGCGATAACGACGCGCATAACATTTATGCCCGCTTCGATGAGCCCGGCGTTTACGACATCAATATCTCCGCGCGCTCCAGCAATCACGTCATCGACCGGATGATCCTGGTCAATGAGGAGATCTTCACGGATGATCCGCGTGAGCTTAGCATTGCAGAATCCGAGCGGGTGACTGAGGACGTGGCTGATGCTCCGCCGCCTCCGCCCGAAACGGAAGATCCGGGTTTTGTGGAAGGCACCGACGGCGATGATGATCTGACGGGCGGTGCGGGCAATGATGAAATTCTGGGGCTTGTCGGAAACGACTCCCTCACTGGCTTTGAAGGCAACGACAGCCTGTTTGGTAATGCTGGCAACGACACGCTGGTCGGCGGAACGGGCAATGACTCCCTCGACGGATCGTCCGAGAACGATGCCCTGTTCGGCGATGCCGGCGAAGACACATTGGACGGTGGCTCAGGCAACGACATACTGGATGGCAGCGCCGACGATGACACGCTGAATGGTGGCTCCGGCGACGACACCCTGGACGGTGGCTCGGGCAACGATGCGCTTGAAGGCTCGTCCCAGAATGACAGCCTCCTTGGCGGCTCGGGCAATGACACCCTGTCCGGTGGCTCCGGTGACGACATTCTGGATGGCAGTTCCCAGGCGGACGTTCTCGACGGCGGCTCCGGCGAAGACACGCTTTTCGGAGGGTCCGGGAATGACACCATCAATGGCAGTGTGGACAACGACACCATTGATGGCGGCACCGGCAATGACAGCCTGGACGGCGCATCGGGCGATGACTGGGTAAATGGCAGTGTCGGCAATGACCGGGTCGACGGCGGCACCGGCAACGACTTCGTGGACGGCGCCTCCGGCAATGACACCCTGAAGGGCAGCCTCGGCAACGACACCATTGTCGGCGGCACCGGGGACGACAACCTGTCCGGTGACAGCGGAAATGACACCCTGCGCGGCGATGATGGCAACGACACCTTGACGGGCGGCATGGACGCGGACCGGTTCGTGGTTTCCGGGACCTTCGACGATGACACCATTGTCGATTTTCAGGCGGGCACGGACGTGTTCGATGCTTCAGGCACAGCGGCGAGTTTCAGCGACTTCGACACATCCGGCAACGGCGTGATCGATGCCGCCGACAGCGGTTCGGCCGTCGCCATCTTGGCCGGTACAGATCTTCAGCTTACCTTCGCAAACGGCACCGTGACCTTCCAGGGCCTCACGGGACTCGAGGAGGCGGACACGGCGTTCTGATGCGCCCGTCTCCCGCATGCGAAAGCGGTCATGCCGCCCCGGCTCCGGTCGGGGCGGCTTTTTTGTGTCCGTTCGCCCTGTGCTACACCGATGAAATGGATCAACGGCGCATTGGGGCAGGAGACAGATCTTGGGACATGAGTTTTACGGGCAGGGGCCGTCCTGCGTGACGCATCTGGAGTGCGGTCTGACGGGGGAACGGTTTGAGAAAAACACGCTCCAGACGGTCTCCTCCGCGGGCAAGCCGCTCCTTGTCAAATATGATCTTGAGGCGGCGGCGCGGCGCTTCACCAAGGATGCGCTGGCGGCCCGGCCCGGCGACCTGTGGCGCTACCGGGAGCTTCTTCCCGTGGAGCGGCCCGAGCACATCGTGAGCCTGGGCGAGGGCGTAACGCCGCTCATTGATCTGCCGGCCTCCGCCCAGGCGGCCGGCGGCACTTGGCTCATGGTGAAGGACGAGGGGCGCCTGCCCACCGGGTCCTTTAAGGCGCGCGGGCTCACCATGGCGGTGGCCATGGCCCGGGCCCTTGGGGTCAAGGACATGGTGATGCCGTCCAATGGCAATGCGGGCGCGGCGATGGCGGCCTATTGCGCGCGGGCGGGCATGGGCGCGACGGTGTTCTGCCCCAAGGACACGCCGCCCATTAAACTTCATGAGACGGAGCTTCACGGTGCGACCGTGCACCGGATCGACGGCTACATTGACGATTGCGGCCGTCTGGCGGCGGACCATGCGGCCCGGACGGGGGCCTTCAATGTCTCTACCCTGAAGGAGCCCTACCGGATCGAGGGCAAGAAGACGATGGGTCTGGAACTCGCCGAGCAGATGGGCTGGGCGCTGCCGGATGTGATCTTCTATCCCACCGGCGGCGGCACGGGCCTCATCGGCATGTGGAAAGGCTTCCAGGAGCTTGAGGCCCTCGGTTTCATCACGGGAAAGAAGCCGCGCATGGTCGCGGTGCAGGCGGAGGGCTGCGCCCCCATGGTGCGGGCCTATGAGGCGGGCGATGCGTTTGCCGAGCGCTGGGCGGAGGCCCACACGGTCGCCGCCGGCATTCGGGTGCCGGCCGCCATCGGCGATTTTCTCATTCTGCGGGCGGTGCGCGAGAGCGACGGCTTTGCCATCGCGGTATCGGACGCGGACATCCTGGCGGCGCGCCGCGATATCGCGGGCTCGGATGGCTTTCTCATGTGCCCTGAAGGCGCGGCCACTTACGTCGCCTATCGACAGGCCATCGCTGACGGGCGCATCGCACCGGACGATAAGGCTGTCCTCTTCAACTGCGCCATCGGTCACAAATATGATTTGCGCTGAGCATACCTAGAGCGCTTTCAGGAAAAGTGTATGCGGTTTTCCGCCCGCAAAGCGCTCAAAATCAATACGCTAGAGCCCATTCAATGACTCGGAGATCATTGAACGGGCTCTAGTGTCCTGATCCTGACGTTTTGATGATTTCAATTTGTTTGTCGGCGGTTTCGAGAGTCATCAGGCAGAAGCGCTTTATGGTGTCGAGAATGTTGTCTGCGGACTTTGTCCGGCACCCGCAGCGGATCTCTTGTGCCTGATCACAGGGAAAAGTCATAAGACAAGCCGTCTGCGATCAAACGGACCCGGCGCTTGTTTTGTTTCGCTCGCGCGCGCCCAAAATCGGCCCTTTTGGGGCGCTCCGCGACGGCGGCGCAGGGGCGCCGGACCGTGGTCAAGGCCTGTGTTCGTGACCCAATTGAAACGGAAAATGCTCCACTGCGGAGCGATAAATCCGCACCGCGCTTATGGCCGCGACGGCGGCCGGGTGTTCTAGCTCACAAGCCGGCTGCGGCCGATCCAGGCGAGATTGAGAGCCCGGGTGATGACATCCGGCCCCTTTTTGCCGGCAATGCGACCCAGCGCCTCCCGGTATGGCGGCACGTGGCGCAGCCGCTCGGGCAGTTTGGGATAGAATGTCCTGATGCGCGTCCAGGACAGTTCCGCCCGAGCGGCCTGCTTGTCGCTATAGGTGAGACCGAAACCCTCCCGAAGGGTCTCGGGAAGCAGACTTGCCGTAAAACCCCGATACCAGCCGGGCACGCCGGGCCAGAAGCCCGGCCCCCGCCCGGCCATGAGCGCCTGGGCGATATGGCGCCCGGCAGGTCCAACAGCCAGCGTCCCCGAGGCCAGCATGCCGGCCACATAGGCCTCGAAGGCGGGCAGGTCAGCCGGCACCATGTCGTCCGGAATGCCAAAAAATTGGGCGAAACGGCGTGTTTCCGCGTAGTAGGCCGCCTTCAGGGCCGGATCCATCGGTCCCATCACCGCCTCATGCATCATGATGGCCGTGTCCCACAGGGTGGCATGGACCCAAAGCATGGCATTGACGTCATTGGCGCTGTAGGCGCTGCCCTTGGGGAAGGGACCCACGGTCTCGTCCATCTGGCCGTGGATCTTGCTGTGGATCCCGTGCAATTGGCGCGCCCGCGCGAAGGCCTGCTCTGTCGAGCCATAGGACAGGGAAAACATCATCACGAAAGTGCGGTGGAAGCGCCCAATCGGATCCTTGAGCGCCCGGGACTGGCGGGCCACCCCTTGCGCCACCCAGGGATGGGCGGTCTGGAGCAGCATGGCCCGACCGGCGCCGAAAAAGACCAGGGCCTCGCGCTGGATCCGCCACACCGCGCTCTGCGGGCCAAACACGCCCGCCAAGGGATCCTTGGTCATTGCGGCGAGGCGCGCGAGGCTGACTTCAAGATCGCTGGAGCTGATGGGGCGGGGCGTCATGTCGGAGGGCATGGCTCGTTCCAGGAGAGGCGTGTGGAGGCGGCATTCACGGGGCCGCCCAGT
>CAYYTT010000038.1:6249-18827 GCA_964474635.1 uncultured Alphaproteobacteria bacterium
AGGCCGCCGAGCGATTGGAGCGGGGGCCCGCGCGATCCTAACGCGTTATGCGAAAACTGGACCGGGCACTGGCGCCCGATGCATCAAGGACCGACACGTCGACGAACCCGGCGCCGTCAGCCATCCAGTCTGCCAGATGCCCGGAACCGGGGCCCTGCGGCAAGACCGAGCCGTTCACGATCCAGCGCAATGGCGCCTGCCCGCCCTCGGCACTGAAGGTCAGGGGCCGCCCCTCCCCCCGATAAAGCACCGTCGCGCCGTCCGGCGGATAGAGAATGCGCAAGGGATCCGTTGTCTCAAACCCGCCCGGCCGGTCCTCCACGGCAAAGCTGCGCAAGGCCGGCGGCAGGTCCTTCACCGTTCGCACCGCAATGACGCCCTCCGGTCGCGGCGCCTCCTCACCGCGTTCAGGCGGCAAGAGGCCGAAGGCCATGAGCATCAGCGGCGCGGCAGCATTGCGCCCGATCCGGCCCGGTCTGGCGGTCCCATCGGCCCGGCCGGTCCACACTCCCACCGTGTAGTCATGGGTGAAACCGACCGCCCAGGCATCCTGGAAGCCCGCCGACGTACCCGTCTTGAAGGCAATGTACCGGTCACGGACAATATTGCGGGCCTGACCCCAGCCATCCGGCAGGGCCACGCCTTTCAGGATATCGGTGACATACCAGGCCGCCGCCGGACCGACAAAGACCGTCCCCTCCACCTGCCGCGCGTCTGTCCGCAGGCGGAGGGGCGCCACACGCCCGCCCCGGGCGAGCCCCGCATAAAGCATCGTCAGATCACGCAAGGTAATGCCGGCGCCGCCCAGCGCGAGCGGCAGGCTTGCCTGGGCCATGGCACCCGGCAGGGCGACCCGGGCACCGACTTTGCGCAGGGCCGTGTAGAACCGATGCGGCCCGACCGTATCGAGCACGGCGACCGCGGGAACATTGAGCGAGCGCTGCAGGGCGCTGCGCACCGTGACGGTGCCTTGGAACGCCCGGTCAAAGTTGCGCGGCGCATACCGGCCAAAGGCGGCGCGCCGATCCTCGATCAGGCTCATGGGATGCAGGACCACATCCTCAAAGGCGAGGGCATAAATGAACGGCTTCAGGGCCGAGCCGGGCGAGCGCACCGCAAGGGCCAGGTCGAGTTGCCCGGCCGGCCCGCCGAAATCGCTGCCGCCCAGATAGCCGCGTACGGACAAGGTGCGGTTGTCGACCATTACGACGGCAAGGCTCGCCCCGTCGTCCAGGGTGCGCGCGTGGCGGCGGACGAGGTCTTCAAGACCGGTCTGAATTTGCGCATCGAGTTCTGTGCGGATGACTTCGGCGCCCGGCTTGCGCCGGGCCTGAGCGCGGGCCAGATCGCGCGCAAGGCGCGGCGCGTGGAAGGGAAAGGACCGACGGCGCTCCGGCACCGGCTCGGCGAGGGCCTCGGCAAGGTCGCGCGCGCCGATGGCACCGGCGCCGTGCAGACGCCGGAGCACCTTGTCCCGGCCCGCGCGGGCCCGCGTGCCATGGCGATCTGGACGCTGACGTTCCGGGGACTGGGGCAGGGCCACGAGGAGGGCCGCCTCGCTCCAGGTCAGGTGGGTGGGCTCCTTGCCGAAATAGGCGAGGCTTGCGGCGCGGACACCCTCCAGATTGCCGCCAAAGGGCGCGAGGGTCAGATAAATCGCCAGGATCTCGTCCTTGCTGTAGCGCCTTTCGAGCTGAAACGCGCGGGCCATCTGGCGCAGCTTCGTGCCCACGCCCCGCTGGCCAAGACCGAGGGGGCCGGGCTCCAGCAGGCGCGCGGCCTGCATGGTCAGGGTCGAGGCGCCGGAAACGACCCGCCCACTGGCGAGAAGCTGGCCGGCGGCGCGTGCAGCGGCGATGGGGTCCACGCCCGGATGACTGTAAAAGCGGCGGTCCTCGTAAAGCCGCAAGGCCTCCAGATAGCGACCATCCACCATAGCGACGGTGGCCCCGAGGCGCCATTTATCGTCCCGGCTCAAGAAGGCGCGCAGCACCTCGCCGCCACGCGCCAGCACCATGGGACTGCGATCCGTGTACCGCTCAAGGGGCGGCGGCAGAACCGTGTCCGCCGCCGCAAGGCCCAGGGCGAGCACCCCAGCGCAGGCCAGGGCGGCCCAAGCGCGCGGCCGCGCGGCCCATAGCCCGCGTAAAGCGTGCAAGACCTCAGGCGTCGGTCTCTTCGCCATTAGCCTCGTCGTCTCCAGAGGCCGCATCCGCGCCGCCCATGTCAGAGCCGTCCCCGTCCGTATCGTCCCGGTCCGGATCCTCGTCCTCGTCATCCTCCGGATCGGCCGCGTCCGACGGGACGGCTGCCTTGCTGCCCTCTTCCGGCATTGGCGATGGATCCCCGGCCGGTGCACCGACGGGCAGGATGGTGACCATGCCCTCGCCCGTGCGCGCCATGATGCGGGGGGCGTACATGTCTTCCACCAGGGTTCCCGGCAGGGCAAAACGACCCGGCGTAACCGCGCGAACCACATAGGCCATGGCAAAGCGGGGCTTGGGCCGGACTTCCCCTTCACGGGGGCGCCGGCGATAGCGATCGCCGATATCAAAAGCCGCCACGAAGCGGTCGTCCCGCGCGGAACTCATCCGCGTGCGCCACAGATCCGGCAGCCACGGATATTGCGGATTGCGCGCGCCGCCACGGGTGAGCACCGTCTCGATCTCAAATCCCGCCGGCAACAGGTCGAGCAGACCCATTTCCCGGAAGCGAAAGGTGCTCATGGTGCCCTGCAGAACGATCACGTAACGCCCGCTCTGGCGCAGCGCGTTCACATCCACTTTTTCACCATCCAAAGTGAAGATGGTTTTGGACAGGGTCAGGCCCCGCGCCCTCGGGTCCTGGGGCTCGGAGGGAACACCGCGCGCCGTCGCCACATACCACAGGGCGGATGCGCCGGCGTTCTCGATCCGGATCCCGCTCGCCAGTTCATCCGCAGTCGGCGTGATGGTCACGAGACCGCCATCCTCGCGCGCCGTCGTTCCCGTGACGGATACGGATACGTCCGCGCTCTCACGTGCCTCGCGCAGTTCGTGGGCGAGCAGCAGAAGCCAGACTTTTTCCTGAGTGGTGGTGAAACGCAGCCGCCGACGCAGGGTCTCACGCCGCTCGAACAGGGCCGGAAGCAGGTCAAGCCGCCGGCTGCGCACCGCAAGCGTGGTGACGGCCGTCAGATCCCGCAGGCGGCTACCATAGGCAATGGACTTGTACTGACCAGTGTCCTTGGTCAGTTGGTCCGCTGCCTCCACGAAGGCGATGCGCCCCCGGGCCCGGTCCCCGGCCGCATCGAGCGCCGCCCCAAGGAAGCCAAGGCTGATAGCGTTTTTCAGATTGACCCGCTGAGTGTCGAAGAAGTACCGCAGATCGCTGAGCCGCGCCTTGTTGGCTTTCGCCAGAACGTAGAAGGCATAGGCCCGGGGCGAGGCATCCCGGTAGGTCGACTGGGTCAGATCCGTGAGCCAGGACTGGCCTCGGTTCAAGGCATCAAGCGGGACGAGCAGTCCTTGAGAGCGTGCCTCGGTGAGGAAATCGATGGCAAACACGCTGAGCCACAGATTGGCTTCCCCGCCCATGCGGGTCCACATGCCGAAGGCACCATTGGCCCGCTGAAGATCGAGCACCCGGTCCACGGCATCCTGGAGGCGCGCGGGCAGATCCTCGTCGGGCGCGACGCCGGCCGCCTCGGCAAGGTCGTTGAAATAGAGCAGCGGGAAACCCCGGCTCGTGGTCTGCTCAAGACAGCCATAGGGATAACGATACAGTGCCGCGAGCAGGCCCGGCACATCGATGCCGGGGACGGAGGACACCGTGACTGAAAAGCCAGCCGTGGACGGATAATAGGGCTCAAGCTTGTCGGCCGCGTAATCGAGCGCCGTGCCCGGTTCCAGGGCACCAGCGGCGACTTGCGTGCTCAGGGGACGCGGCGCGCGCACCTCAATCGGCCAGGAACGCTTAATCAGAAGGTCCTCCGGCCCGGTCACATCGAGACGGACCCTCGCCCGCCCCGGCTCACCGCCCGTGATCGCCACCGTGTCGCGCCCGTCCTCACCGCTTTCAAGGCCAAGGGTGCGGGCCATACTGGCCTTGCGCTCCTCACCGAGGGTGACCGCACCCTCGCCGCTCACCGTGGCGGTGTACGCACCCTTGGGCCCTTCCACATTGTTGACCTGCAAGGAGGCCCGGGCCGTGTCACCGGGGGCCAGGAAACGGGGCAGGACGAGATCGCCCACCACATCGCCGCGCACTTTCACCTTGCCGCTGCCATGGCCCACCGCCTCGGCCGAAAAGGCGACCGCCATGACGGTCAGCTCACCGACGAAGTCCGGGATGTCGAGGGTCACGGCCGCTGTTCCATCCTCGGCCAAGGGGACGATGCCGGAGAACAGGGCGACCGTTCGGATCGGAACCACTTGCAGGCCGCCCGCATCGCCAAAGCCGTCACCGCCGGAGCGAATTGCACCAACGGCGCCGCGCGTTCCCCGGATCAGCCGGCCGTAATCATCACGGATATCGATGCCCAGGCGCCGCTTGCTGAAATAGTGATCTTCCGGACGCGGAGGCTGAAATCCCGTCAGGTTGAGAATGCCCGTGTCGACGGCGGCGAGGGTGACATGCGCGCTTTTCAAAGGCGCCTCGCCCCGGCGCCGGGTCACGGTCACCGGCAGGCTCACCGTGCTTTGCGGCGCAAGACGCTCGGGCAGATCCACGCGCACATCGAGTTCGCGCGGGGACTGATCAACACCCAGATGCACAAGGCCTATGGCACGCACGGGCACCTGGCTGCCCTCGCCCGTGACGGGGCGATAGGCGTTGACGATGACATAGGCGCCCGACTGCCACCCGGCGTCCACGGGCACCTCAATGGTCGTGTCGCCCTCGCCCAGATCGATGAGGCGCGTCCCGAAGATCGAGGCACCGGCCACGGTGACGAGGGCCTTGCCCGGCATGGGAGGGCGGATGGTGACGCGCGCCGTTTCGCCGGGCGCATAGTCGGTCTTGTCGGCCGTCACGGTCACCCGGTCGGGCCGCCCGTCCGCGCCGCCGCCATACCAGCCGGACCAGAAGCGCACACTTGATGTCGTCCCGGTCTTGCGGTCGCGCACTTCGAACCGGTAGCTGCCATAGTCAAGGCCGGCCACCTTAACCTGGGTAGGGCCTTCGGCGCCCACGTCCAGGGAACCGGCATCGATGGGCCGGTCCTTGACGACGCTTTCATAGCGCCATTCGCCGCCCACCTGATACCACTGGTACTGAACGATTTCGCGCGACAGGTTCCAGTCCATCCGACCCGCATCGAGCCGCTTGCCGGCCGCATCGACCGCGACAATGTCAAAACTGGCGGGCGTGTCGCGGCGCACGACGCTTCCGCTGAAGCTGGAGCGGATCCCGACCATGAGGTCAGCGGGGCGCACGGGAATGGAGATCTGCTTGCGGGTGGTGCGTCCGCCGGGCTCGAACACCGCGACGGTGATATCGGCACGCAAGGGCCGGGTCACACCGGTCAGGGAACGGATCTTACCCTGGACACGGGTTTTTCCGTCCTCGTCCGTAATTGGAAGGTCAAGCGAATCGTAGGTTGGCGAGAAACGGTCGTCGACCTTGGTAAAGCTGTATTCGGCAAAGTCCTTGAAGGGGCGCGAGTCGGGCGCAATGCGCATGGTGGCCTCGCCGTCGAGCCCTTTGCCCGGGGCGTCATAGAGGTAGCGCGCGGTCACCGCCACATCGACCGCATCGCCCGGGCGCAGGAAATCCGCCTTGCTGTCAAGCGAAACCTCAAGGCGTTCGGGCACGAAGTCCTGGACATCGAAACTGGCACTGCCCACCGGCGCCCGTTCCGTATCGAGATAAAGCGACACGCTCCACATGCCCCGGGGCGCCGTGCGCGACAAGGTCACCGGCATATGGACAGCACCGGAGGCACCGACGGTGGCCGTCAAACGGCGGTACTCAATGCCGTCGGGACGGCGCACGATGGCCGTCACGGGCAGGTCGGTCAGCGCGTTTGCCGCATCGTCGCGCAGCAGTCCCGCCACCTGGACCGTTTCGCCGGGCCGGTAAATGCCCCGGTCGAGATATACAAACGCGTCCGTTCCCGTTCGGGCAGGCCGTCCGTTCACGCCGCGATCGGAAAAGTCGAAGGCGGGCCGGCGCAGATCGAGGATCATGAAATCCTCTTTGCCGTAGGCCATGACCATGACCGGCGTCATGCCCTGGCGCCCGCGCAAAAGACCTGGATCGAAGGTGACGCCGCCGTCGCGGCCGGTTTTGGCCCTGGCGAGGATTTCGTTATTGCGGGCCAGCAGGTGCAGCTCAATACCCGCCAAGGGGGCCGCCGTCGCGATGGAGCGCACAAAGACCCGTAAATCATCGGGCCCGGAGAAACTGGTGAGCCCCAGGTCCGACTGCAAAACCCACTGGGCCGCCGAGGGCCCGCGTCCGCGCCCTTCGGCCTCGAAGGCGTCATCGGTCGCGTAGATCAGGTAGGCTCCGGTGCTGTTCGCAGGCAGAACATCGCGCAAGGGAAAGAGTGTCCGCTTGGAGGCATTGCGCTGCGCATCGACGGCCATGGTGCCCGTCCAGACGAGGCTGCCGTTTTCCTCAATCACTTGATCGGCCTGCCAGCGGCGCAGATTGGCCTCGTCCAGCAGGCCCGAGCGAATCTGGGAGAGAATGCGGTCACCGACGCGCACCACCTGGAAGCGCAGCGTTTCCACATTGACCGTGGTCACGGGCACCCCGTCCCCGCCTTCCCGCGGCAGGATAATGCCCGAGCCGAAGGCGATCGCGGCGGGGCGATCCTGAAGCTCAACGGTGATCGTTTCTTCATAGGACAGGGCGCTGCCATCGGCGGCCGGAAGGCCTTCGCGCATGGTCACCTGGTAGGTTTCGCCGAACGCCAGGCCGGCAATGCAAAGCAGGCGGCCCTCGGCCCGCAGGACCGGGGTCACGTCCGGCGACAGGCGCAGGTAATCTTGAAACTTGACTGTTTCGTCCGTCGACAGATCGCGGTTGAAGGCAAGGCAGGCCTCTGGCACATCCGCGTCCGTTTTGACGCGAAGGCGGGTGAAGGCAAAGGGGGCAGGGTCGGCCGGTGCATCGTCTTGGCCGGTTTGGGCCTGGGGCTGCGCCGAGGCTTGCGACCCCGCGGTCTCGCCCACACGGGCCCCCTCATCGGGTTCATCGGTCGCGAGGCTTGGGGCGCGCAGCAATCCGCTCGCCAGTGTGCTGGCCTGCTCGCCCGCGTCGTTCAGGGCCTGTTCGACGATCTCGCCCTGGGGCAGACCGCGCAAAGCAAAACCGGCGCCAAGGCAAAGAACGCCGAACAGCGCCAAGGTCAAAACACGTACAATCATCGTCCCCTCCGGCTTACGCCTTGGTTTTGACCCCCATTGGCCGTTGCACCCGTTTTGAGCCAGTTTGGCCCCGTCCGCAACCGCTCAGCGGTCATGCGGAGCCTCGGAAACACGCAAGCCGCGACGTCCCCCTGGTTGGGGATACTCTCAAGGCGGCGTGTCTTGACCCCCGGCGGCGGCGCGGCAAGGCTGGCATCCACCAACCCACCTTGCGCCAAGGACCCCGAATGACTGTTCCCACGCCCGGTCTCGTCCCCGATCCCGCCTGCGTTCCCCCGTCCGTGGGGCGCGATGGCCCGCGCCATGATTGGACGCGGGAGGAGGGCCAAGCCCTCCACGACCTGCCCTTCGCGGACCTGCTGTTCAAAGCCCAGCAGGTGCACCGCACCCATTTTGAGCCCAATGTGGTGGAGCAGGCGGAGCTGTTGTCCATCAAAACGGGCGGGTGCCCTGAGGATTGCGGGTACTGCAACCAGTCAGCGAAGTTCGATACGGGTCTTGCGGCCACGAAACTTCTCGACCTGGACAGTGTGGTGGCCGGGGCCCGGGCCGCGAAGGCGCGGGGCGCGACGCGCTATTGCATGGGCGCCGCCTGGCGGTCGCCCAAGGAGCGGGACATACCAGCCGTCGAGGCCATGATCCGGGAGGTCAAGGGCCTTGGCCTTGAGACCTGCATGACCCTCGGCATGCTGACCACCGAGCAGGCCGGCCGACTGGCGGACGCGGGGCTCGATTACTACAACCACAACATCGACACCTCGCCGGAATACTATGGCTCTGTCGTCACGACACGGAGTTTTGAGGATCGCCTCGACACCCTCGATACCGTGCGCAAGGCAGGCATCAATGTCTGCTGTGGCGGGATCGTGGGCATGGGCGAGACACCTCAGGACCGGGTGGCCATGCTGGTGACGCTCGCCAATCTGCCCGAACACCCCGGGTCCGTGCCCATCAATGCGCTCATGCCCACCAAGGGCACACCGCTCGGCGCCAGTGCGCCCCTGCCCGGCATCGCCTTTGTCCGCACGGTGGCCCTCGCCCGCATCATGATGCCGTGGTCCGTCGTGCGCCTGTCGGCGGGGCGCGAGCACATGAGCGCGGAGACCCAGGCCCTGTGCTTCCTGGCGGGCGCCAACTCCATATTCGTGGGCGAGCGCCTTTTGACCACGGACAATCCGGACACGAAGACCGACGCGGCGCTGTTCGATGCCCTGGGCCTGACGGCCGGCGCGCCTGCGCTCACGCAAAAGGAGGCCTGAGGCCATGGTCGATGCAGTCATTTGGGATTTCGGCGGGGTGATCACCTCCTCGCCTTTTGAAGCCTTTGCCCGCTACGAGCAGGAAAAGGGCCTGCCCAAGGATTTTATCCGCACCGTGAACGCGACCAACCCCGACACCAATGCCTGGGCCCTGTTCGAGCGCAGCGATGTTTCCTTGGAGGAATTTGACCGGCTTTTTGCCGAGGAGACCCGGGCCTCAGGCCACGAGGTGCCGGGAAAAGTGATCATCGAGCTGCTGCATGGGGATGTCCGGCCCGAGATGGTCGAGGCCCTGCGCCGCTGCGCCGCCCAGTTCAAAACGGGCTGCATCACGAACAACGTAAAACCGTCCGAGGGTGAGAATTTCTGGGCGGCCGGCAGCCGTGCCGCCCAGATCGCCGCCGTCATGGACATCTTCGACCATGTGATCGAAAGCTCAAAGGTGGGCATCCGCAAGCCAGATCCACGGATCTACCAGATGATGTGCGAGGCCCTGTCGGTGAACCCGGCCACATGCGTCTATCTCGACGATTTGGGCATCAACCTGAAGCCTGCGCGGGCCATGGGCATGACAACCATCAAGGTGGTCGACGCGGCGAGCGCCATTGGCGAGCTTGAAACGGCCACGGGGTTGTCGCTGCGGTAGGGTCGCGCATGCCGCACCCATGAAGATCGAACAATAGCAGCGTTAAGCTGGACACAGACTGAACTGGATTTTTCGCCGGCTGCAATACTGCACCCTTCGATCCGTCACCGGCCAGACCTTGCGCGCGCCCGGACCTTGCGCACCCCCAGACCTTGCGCGCCCATGGCCGGTGACGGATCACTTCGCCAGTTACGGTGCCTTCGCGACCCCCGTAACGCCTTCCCGGCGCCCGTCCGCGCCGCCTGTGAGGCCCTCTTCCGTGAGCAGAATACCGTGCAGACCGCTGCCCATGGGGCGCGGTTCACCGACCTCGTGGCCGAGCGCCTTCAGGCCCTCCACCCACGCGGTGACATCCACATCGCCCGTCTGCTCGATTTCGACCGGCCCGTTGCGGTTCAGGGCCCGCGGCAGGTCGATGGCGTCCTGCAGCTCCATGCCCCAGTCGAGCACGCCCACCAGCGTCAAAAGCACATAGCCCGGAATGCGGCTGCCGCCCGGAGACCCGATGGCGAAGACCGGTTCCCCTAGTTTGTCTCCGTCGCGGGTGAACACCAGCGTCGGAGCCATGGTGCTGCGCGGACGTTTTCCCGGCTGCACGCTGTTGGCCACCACGCGCCCGTCCTTGATGGGCTCGAAGGAGAAATCGGTGAGCTGATTGTTGAGGAAGAACCCTCCGGCCATCAGATGACTGCCGAAGATGAACTCCACCGTTGTGGTGATCGACACCACATTGCCCGCCCCGTCGGCCACGGAGAAGTGGCTCGTGCCCGGCATTTTGGGCGAGGTGTCGGGGGCGCGCTCGGGCGCATTGTGGGGCCAGGGATTGCCCGCCTTGGCCACGCCCAGGGAGGCGTCGGTTTTGATCAAGGCACTGCGCGCGGCCGTATAGTCCGGCGCCACCATGCCGGCGATGGGCACCTGCACGAAATCCGGATCGGCCACATAAAGGTCCCGGTCCGCATAGGCGAGCCGCTGGGCCTCCATCAGCAAATGGAGCGCGGGCACCATGGCGGCCATGGGATCCTCAGCACCGTCAAGATCGATGCCGAGGTCGAAGCGCTCCAGGAACCGCAGGGCTTGCGCCACGACAAGACCGCCGGAGCTTGGGGGCTGCATGCCGCAGACCATATAGGCCCGGTAGGGCACGCACAGGGGCGGGCGGGTCTTGGCCTCGTGGCGCGCAATGTCGGCCACGGTCATGGCTTGGGGATTGCGCGGCGCGTTCGAGACCGCATCGGCAATAGCTTCGGCGATGGGGCCGTTGTAAAAGGCGCCCGCGCCGCCTTCCGCAAGAAGGCGCAAGGTTTGCGCGTAGTCCGGATTTTTCAGCCGATGGCCGACGGGCAGGACATTACCCTCTTCGTCGAAAAAATACGCGCGCGTTGCCGGCATGGTTTTCGTGGCCCGCTGGAACCGGGCGATGGAGCCATGCAGACGCGGAGTGATCAAGAACCCGTCCGTCGCCAGCTGTTCCGCGCGCGCCAGCAGGCGGGACCAGTCAAGCGCCCCGTGATCGCCATGCATCATGCCAAGGGCCGCGACCGCGCCCGGCACGCCCACCGAGTGGCCGCCAAGCCAGGCCTTCACAAATCCCATGCGCTCGCCATTGGGTTCCAGGAACTGGGTCGGCCGGGCCGCCGCCGGCGCGGTTTCGCGCCCGTCATAGGTCTGGAGCGCCTTTTTCTCGGCGTCCCACACAAGGGCAAAAAGCCCGCCTCCAAGGCCCGAGGACTGGGGTTCCACCAGGGAGAGCACGGTCTGCACGGCAACGGCCGCGTCCACCGCCGTGCCCCCGGCTTCCAAGATCTCAACGCCGGCTTCGACCGCGAGGGGATGGGCCGCGACGACCATGCCCTGGCCCCGGCTCGCCGTCGCGGTTTTCACCGCCGGCGCGTCCGGCGCGTCCTCAACGAACATGTCCTGGTCGCCCGCTTCCTGGGCCGCCGCCGGGGCGGGGGACAAGAGCGCCCCGGTCAAAGCCAGGGCGAAACCCAGCGCAAGGCCGGGACAAAGCGCTAAACTGCGGAGCGGGGCGAAATCGACACTGGGAAGAGGGCTAAGCATCATGGGCGCGTCCTTGTGACCTGTGAAACGCAACTTTCGAAACCATATCAGGCGCCGCGCGACAGGATACCCCCTGCAGGGCGGGGCAAAACGAAACCGATCCACTCCATGAGACCGGGAGGCCGCCATGGCCATCACCACGGGCCCGCGCAACCTTATCACCGATGTGCCCGGCCTTCGGGTCGGCCAGGCCGCCGATGCGGCCGTGCGCACGGGCGTCAGCGTGATCCTCGCCGAGCGGCCGGCTGTGGCCGGCGTCCATGTGGGCGGCGGTGGGCCCGGAACCCGTGAAACGGACGCTTTGCATCCGACAAGCTTGGTCGGCCAGGCGGACGCCATCGTGTTCTCCGGCGGGTCCGTCTACGGCCTTGAAGCCGCCTCAGGGGTCACGGCTTGGCTCGGCGCGCGTGGGCGCGGTTTCCCTGTGCCGGGCAGTCCTCGCCATGCCCCCATTGTGCCGGCGGCCATCCTGTTCGACCTCAACAATGGTGGGGACAAGGACTGGGGCGAGTTCACACCCTATGACCGGCTTGGGCGGGAGGCAGTCGCGGCGAGCGGGATCGCGTTTGAACTGGGCAGCGTGGGCGCCGGATATGGCGCGCGGGCGGGCGCCTATAAGGGCGGGGTGGGCAGCGCATCCTGCGTCACGGCCGATGGCCTCACCGTCGGGGCCTATGTGGCCGTCAATGCGTTCGGCTCACCGGTCATGCCGGGCTCGAAACGCCTCTGGGCCGCGCCCTTTGAGGCAAACGGCGAAATGGGCAGCCAGGAGCAATTCGCGCCGTCTCCGACACCGGATGATTGGCCTGCGGACACCAAGACCGCCCTCGCCCCGCCACCGCAATTCGGGACCGATACCCAACGGGACGGGGCGGGCGATGCGGATCCGGCGCAGGGCACGAACACCACCCTTGCCGTTGTGGCCACCGGCGTGCCGCTGACGAGCGCCCAGGCCACGCGGCTCGCCATCATGGCCAAGGACGGCATGGCCCGGGCCATTCGCCCAATCCACACACCCTTTGACGGCGATATCGTCTTTGCCCTAAGCACCGGCGCCCTAAGCACTGGCGACTTGAGCACCGCAGAGCGGGCGGCTGACACGGACGCCTTCACCCTCGCCCGCCTCGGCACCCTTGCCGCCGACTGCCTCGCCCGCGCCATCGGCCGCGCCATGGTTGAAGCGGACGGGCTCGGCATCGCCCCGGCCTACCGGGATCTGAATTAGAGCCGTTTCCGATTGAACGGAAACGGCTC
>CAYYTT010000038.1:18837-27670 GCA_964474635.1 uncultured Alphaproteobacteria bacterium
TGTGGAGTCTATGGATTACCTGGAGCGCAGCAAGCTCATCGGCGAGGCCCTTGCGGGTGATCGTGTAGACCGTGCCTCTGAGTAACAGCAGGGCCACAAGGTTCGGCAGCGCCATCTGGCCGTTCATCACGTCCGAGAAAGTCCACACCAGATCGAGTTTCACGAGCGCGCCCACCAGCAGCGCCCCGACCCAAAGCAGCCGATAGGGCATGATCGCGCCGCTGCCGAAGAGATATTCGGCGGAGCGTTCGCCGTAGACGCTCCAGCCCATGACGGTTGTGAACGCGAAGATAATCAGCCCAATGCTGATCACCCATTGGGCGCCCGGCAGGCCGGCGCCGAAGGCGGCCGTGGACAATTCCGCGCCTGTAAGGCCCGAGGTCCAGGCTGGGATCATGGTGGTGGCGCCGTCCGCGCCAACCTGCGGGATCTGCACCGTCAGAATCACAAGGGCCGTCATGGTACAGACGATGAGTGTATCTATGAACGTGCCCATCATGGCGATGGTGCCCTGGCGCACGGGATTGTTGGTTTGCGCGGCGGCGTGGGCGATGGCCGCGCTGCCAAGGCCACTTTCGTTTGAAAAAATGCCCCGGGCCACGCCGTAGCGCATGGCCGCCCAGACGGCCGCGCCGGCGAACCCGCCCGCCGCCGCCGTGCCCGTGAAGGCATCCTCGACGATCAACACGAAGGCGCCCGGCACGAGCGATGCATTCAAAATAAGGACAATCAGCGCGCCGCCCACATAGAATACCGCCATGGCCGGCACGAGGATCTCGGCCACGGAGGCAATGCGCGTCAGACCGCCAATGATGACGGCGAAGGTCAGCCCGGCCATCACAACGCCCGTGACCCAGTTGGGCACGTCGAAATTGGCGTTGAAGGCGGCCGCGACGGAATTGGCCTGGACCATGTTGCCAAGGCCGAAGGCGGCGATCATGGCAAAGAAGGCGAAGGCGGCACCCAGCCACGCAAAATTCGGGCCCAAACCATTGCGGATATAGTACATGGGCCCGCCCACGAAACGCCCATCGCCCCGTTCCTCACGGTAGGTCACGGCCAGGACGGCTTCAGAATATTTCGTCGCCATGCCTAGGATCGCCGTGATCCACATCCAAAACACCGCACCGGGACCACCAAGGAAGATGGCCGTTGCGACACCGGCGATGTTGCCTGTGCCCACGGTCGCCGACAGGGCGGTGGTCAGGGCCTGGAAGGGCGTGATTTCGCCCTCCGCCTGTCCGGGTTTGCGCCCCTGAAAGGCCATTGCGAAGCCCTTGCCGATGCGGAACAGCGGCATGAAGCGCAGCAGAACGGACAGGAACAGGCCAGTGCCCAGCAAAAGGGGGATCAGGAGATAGGGGCCCCAGACGAAATTGCTGGCGGCGCTCAGCACCCCCTGAAGCGTGTTGAGAAAATCAGCCATCAACGCATCCCTTCAAAGCCGGCGCCGCCCTGTTGCAGTGCCAAAATCGCCGCGCAGTGTGGGCGCCGGTGCCTGGGATTGCAAATCAGGCGGTGCCTGCCGGTCGCGCGTTTCGGATCGGCGGCCTGATCACAAAAACGTGGCGTCGGTCTCCAGCCCAAAGAGGGCGCGCCCGGCGATTTCGAAGGTCGAATGGGCCACCATCATATGTTGCGTTGCCACATGGCCGTCCCGGAAGCGGCGCTGCAAAGGCGAGGTCAGATAGACCGACGTGCCGCCGCCCAGGTCGTACATGTCCTTGGTGATGTCGGCGCAGGTGCGCGTGGCGTGGGCCGCCGCGAGGCGGATTTCGGCGCGCTGCTCGACCGTTAGGGAGCCTCCGGCCTTGGCCGTCTCCCAGGCGCTCAATGCCGTTTCCTGGAGGTAGCCGCGGGCCGAACGCAGGCGCGCATGGGCATGGGCAAGGGTGGCCTGGCCGTGATTGGTTTCGGCCACGGTGCGCCGGCTGTCCCGTCGGCGTTTGGCGAGGGCGAGGGATTTCAGGTCTTCCATGGCGCCCTTCGCGTTGCCAAGGGCCACGGCGGCGATGCCCAGGGACAACAGCCCAAAGAGGGGAAAGCGGTAGAGCGGACCATCCGCCCAGGGCCTATCCATCACAAGCGAGACCGAGCGGCGGGCCGGCACGACGAGATCGTCGACGGCCATGTCGCCGCTGCCCGTACCGCTGAGCCCCGCAGCATACCAGGTGTCGATTAGCTCGACCGCATCGGCGGGGAAGACCACCATGCGCGAGTCCGGCATGCCATTGGGCAGTCGGCGCATCTCGCCATCTTCGATGATCATGCAGCCGCCCAGGATCCACTGGCAATTGTGCCCGCCGCTGACCCACTGCCAGCGCCCGGAGACCCGGTATTTGTCGCCCTCGACGACCGCCGTCCCCGTGGGCGCGAACACGCCTCCGGTTACGGTTTCGGCGGGGCCAAAGATGTCCCGCGCCTCGTCCTGCGGAAGATAAGCGGCGACGAGACCCGTGGTGCCGGCGATCATGGTGCACCAGCCGGTCGCCGCGTTCGTCTCGGCCAGGGTTTCGATGGCCTCCACGGCGTCCCACGGGCTCGTTTCCCCGCCGCCGAGGGCCGCGGGCACCATCATGCGGATAAGACCGGCCCGGGCGAGGCTCTGGGCAACATCGGCGGGCAGGCGGCGCGCCGCTTCGATCTCATCGCCCCGGTCCACAAGGCCCTGGGCCACCGTTTTGGCTGCAGCGTGAAGGCTCATGGTGCGCTCCCTCTGGTTCGAAACCGCTGTTGGATCTTTTGGCCATAGTGACCGGTTTCGAGCCCAAGGGCACCCGGTGCCAACGCCGCCTTGCGCGACAAATGGCATGGCGCGGGCCAAACGGTGCCGTGCCGCCGGGTCAGGCGATGGTTTGCCCGCGCTGGCTCTGGTCCCACAGGGCCGCAAGGCCCAGCATCGCGGGATGTCCGCCGGTCACCAGTACCGTGGGGATGGGCTCCAGATACCTCCTGAAGGCGCCCTTGGACTCAAAGCCATGTCTGAACAGCGCCGGATCGAACAGGTCGCCCCATTTGGGCAAGATCCCGCCGGTCAACACGACACCGCCGCGCGCGCCCAGGGTCAGGGCCAGATTGCCCGCCACCGCGCCGAGCCAGCGCGTGAAGAGGGCCACTGTTTCGATGGCTATGGGGCAGGAGCGGGCACTGGCGGCCATGGCGATGTCGACCGCCGTGGGCCGTTCGTTGACCGGCCGGCCGTCGACCTGGGCAATGGCCGTGTACAGGGTCTCAAGGCCCGGCCCGCACAGGACCGTCTCGGCACTCACATGCCCGCACATCTGCATCAACTGAAACAGGATCGCGATGTCCCGCTCGCCCGCCGGAGCGAGGTCCACATGGCCGCCCTCTCCGCTGAGCGGAATGTGCCCGCCGCGCCCATCCGGAATGAGCCCGGAAACCCCCAGCCCCGTTCCAGGGCCGATGACGCCAATGGGCTGATCGGGATCGATGGCGCCGTTCTTGATGGTCTGGCGGTCGCGGGCCGCTACCTTCACGGCGCCCATGGCCATGGCCGTGAAGTCGTTGACCACCACCGGATCGTCGACCCGGGTGACGTCGGCGATCTGGCGCGCATCGACGGTCCAGGGCGAATTCGTCAACCGGATATGCCCGTCCTGGACGGGACCGGCGCCGCACACGGCAACGCCGTCAAGCTCCATGCCCGCGGGCATATGTGTTTCGACAAAGGAGCGGATGGCGCTCGGCAGGTCGGGATGGAGCGCGGCGAGCCATTGGACCGGTTCCTGAATCAGGCGGCCGTCGCGAAACAGGGCAAACCGTGCGTTGGTGCCGCCGATATCCCCCAGCAGAAGCGTCGGTTCATAGGCCATGGCGTGTCTCCTGCCCCGGAGTGTGTCTCGAAACCGGCCGGATCATGGCCAGACGGACAGGTCGAGACAAGCGTGAAAACGGCACGCCGACCCGTTCGCCCCTTGTGCCGCCGGGCCCGTTAACGCGGCGCCAAGGCGTTTGCCGGGTCGCGGTCGGTGGCCCGCGCATCGGGCCGTGGTTGGGGCAGGACGAGGCGAAAAACGGTGCCTTCGCGGGTTGATTTGTACAAGGTCAGATCCCCGCCCTGTGCCCGGGTCAGATCGCGCGCGATGGCAAGGCCGAGGCCCGTGCCCCCCGCCCGCGCGGCGGTGGCAAAGGCCTGGAACAGTCTGTCCCGGACCATGTCGGGGATGCCGGGACCATTGTCCTCCAAATCGACGATCAGGCTGGCGGTGTTGCCTTCCTCGATGCGCCGCGCCCGCAATCGCACCGCGCCCCGCATGGTCCTTTCCCGGTCCGCCTCGATCGCCTGCACCGCATTGCGCGTCAAGTTCAGCAGACTGCGAAACAGATGGTCCGGATCCGCACAGACCCTCAGGTCGTCGGGGAAGTCCGCCGTCCAGTCCGCCAGGCCGTCCGGACCAAGATCAAGGCTCGCGCGCACGTCCTCGACCAGGGGCGCAAAGGCGATCCATTGGCGCTCCGGCATTGGATCATCCGCCCGTCCATAGCGCAGTGTTTCGGAACACAAGGTCACCGCCCGGTCGATGGAGCGAACAAGTTGGGGTGCAATGCGCTGCACTGTGGGGTCGGCGCTCGAGGCCAGCCTGTCCGTGATGAGCTGGGCGGAGGCCAGAATATTGCGCAGGTCGTGATTGATCTTGCTGACCGCCGTTCCCAGGGCCGCAAGCCGGCTTTTCTGGGTCAGGGCCGCGCGTAAATCGGTTTGCATCTCATGGAGGGTTTTGGCCGCCTCGGCGAGTTCCCCCCGGCGGGGCGTGTCTGGCATGGTCAAGGTTGCGTCCTCCGGGTGGCGACGAAAGGCCATCATGTTGCCGATGATCGACTGGATGGGACGCACGAGTTCCTGGTAAACGGCCGCATAAACGAAGGCCGCGGTGATCAGGGCAATGATCAAGGACAGTCCGAAGATATTGTGGCAGTGGGTAATGAGGGCGGCCTTCAGCGGCGCCTCGGACACCATGATTTCCACTGCCTCGCCGGTGGAAAGGCGCGGGCCCATGACATGGATCGTGCGGCCGGGCGGCGCCAGGAGGGCGTCGAAGGCGTTCCAGATGGAGACCCAGGGGCCGCGCGCGTCCAGGCGCACGCGCACATCCGGCGTGGGCAGACTTTCGGCCATGAACAGGGCCTCACGGGTGCCGGCCCGATTGAGAATAATCATGGTGACGCCGGCCCGGGCCAGGATGTCTTCTTCGAACATGCCGAGATCGGCACTGTTGCGCGCGGCCTCATGGGCCAGGGCGCCGATTTGCGCCGCGTTGATCCGTTCGCCAAGCCAGGTTTTGTAGAACATGCCGATGGAAGGCACGAAGACGACCAGTTCGGCGATCATCACGAACACAAGGGTCCAGGCGAACAGGCGGCCCTGCAATCCCGTGACGTGGGCAATCAGATGCTTTCGATGTTCCGGACCGAGAAGGCCTCCCAAGGGCTCCCGCCGCGGCTTGCGCGTCTCGGTCCTGTGCTTGCGTCGTTCGTACGGCACCGGCCCCATGACCTCCCGTCCAACCGCTGCGCGGGGCGCCGTGGGCCCTCGGGCCTGCGGCGGATCGAACCTGATGGCGGACTGCGCAGGCGTCCGTCCCGGCTATGGCAATCGCATCAGCAGCTTTACGACCCGCTTGACCGTCGGTCCGAAAATCAGAGGGGTGTAAAACTTGCTCGAGACCCGTTTGTTTATTTCGCCAAGGGTCGGATAGGGCACAATCATCCCTGTCATCGCACTCAGTTTTTTACCCCAGCCAAGGGCCAGCAACCAGGGCTGGATCAATTCGCCGGCCTGGGGCGCGACAATACTGGCGCCAAGGATTTTCCCATTGCGCCGCACGACCACCTTGATCAGCCCCTCGGTCTCGCGTTCGGCCTGGGCCCGGTCGTTTTCCTCAAGGGGCCAGGTGACCGTTTCCACATCCTTGAAGGTCTCGCGCGCTTGCGCCTCAGTCAGGCCGACCCTGGCAAATTCCGGGTCCGTATAGGTCACCGCCGGGACCTGGTCGGGCGTGATTTTGGCGCCCCGGCGCAGCAAAATGTTCTGCACCGCGACGCTCGCGTGGTGGCTTGCCATGTGGGTCAGGCGCGGACCGGCATCCGCGCAGTCGCCGATGGCATAGACACGCCGATTGGAGGTGCGCAGGTTTGCATTCACCGTGACGCCGCGTCCGGTGAAGGCGACGCCCGCCGCCTCAAGGCCAAGCCCTTCGACGGTCGGCACGCGGCCCGCGGCGACGAGAAGATGGCTGCCGGTGAGCACCTGATCGCGTCCATCGATCACGGCCTTGACGTGGATGTCCCCCGTCCCGCCCTGGCTGACCGCGGTGACTTCGACTTTTTCGTGGATGGCCACCCCCTCGCGGGTCAGCCGGTCCGCCAGCAGGGCCCGCAGGTCCGGATCGTCATTGGGCAGGGCATGGAAGCGCTCCAGCACGGTGACGCGCGCGCCAAGGCGCCGATGGGCCTGGGCCATTTCCATGCCGATGGGTCCGCCGCCGATGATGATGAGATGATCGGGCAGGGTGCGGTTGTCCCAGATGGTCTCGTTCGTGAGGTAAGCGACCTTGTCGAGGCCAGGAATGGGCGGCAGTGCGGGGGTCGAGCCCGTGGCCAGGACAAAGCGCTTGGCGCGCACCCTCATGCCCTCGATTTCCACCGTGCGCGGATCGATGAAGCGGGCCGTTCCCTCCATCACGGAGACGCCCAGCCCCTCGAACCGTTCGATGGAGTCCACGGGCGCGATGGCCTCGATGACGCCGTGGACATGGTCCATGACGGCCGGAAAATCCACCAGCGCAACGGCAGGCGCGATGCCGAACTTGCCGGTCTCGGCCATGGCCTTGGCGTGTTTGCCGGCGGCCAGCAGCGCTTTTGAGGGCACGCAGCCGGTGTGCAGGCACTCTCCGCCCATAAAGCCGCCGCGCATTTCACGCTCGATCAGGACGACCCGGGCCCCCATTTGGACCGCGCCCGCCGCCACGGACAGGCCCGCTGCGCCGGCGCCGATAACGCAGACATCGGTTTGGATCAGGGCCGCCTCGGTCGGTGCGTCCGCCGCCGTCCGGGTGAGGGGATCAAAGGCCATGGGGGGTCCTCAAATTGGGCGGGTGCAAAAATTTGCTCAGGGACGGTCCTTGCGGCGCAGCCTGCCGTAAATCACCGGCACTAGGGACAAGACGGCGATGCCGAGGATCGGGAGAAGGATCGGCAGATCGAAAATGCGTCCCAGGTCCGGATCCTCGCCGGCGTCGAAGACGGCCCCCAGCCCGTTCCCAACACTTACATACACAAGTGAGCCCGGAATGATTCCGAGAAACGTTGCGGCCACATAGGTTGTGAGGGGCACGCCCAGAAAGGCCGGCGCCAGATTGACGGCCCAGAACGGAAACACGGGCACGAGGCGCAGGAACAGAAGATAGCTGAGCGCGTTTTCGCGAAAGCCCTCTTCCATGCGGCGGATCAGGCCGCCCGCCCGCGCGCGCAAGGGCTCTCCAAGGCCCGTCCGGGCAGCGAGGAACAGCAGGGTCGCGCCTGCGGTCGCTCCGGCCACGACGAAAAGCACACCCGGCCAAACCCCAAACAGAAAGCCGCCCACGATGGTCAGGAACAGGCCGCCAGGGAACGAGATGGCGATGAGTGCCGTGTAAGTGAGTACGAATGCGGAAGCGGCCAGAACACGGTTCTCGCCAACCCAGTCAGTTATGGCTTCCCGATTGTCGCGCAGGCGCTCAAAGGAGATCCATTCGTGCAATCCGTAGGCATAGGCGACACCAAGGCCGGCCACGAGCAGAGCCAGGGGCGCGAGGCGCAAGATTAAAGGGGTCGAGCGTTTCGCCGCCTGTCCTTCGCCGCCCGCGATTGCGTCATCGGGGCTCTTGTCGTCGCTCATCCGGTCATCCTCCCGCCAGGTCGTGGCCGGGCTATCCCGGCGTCCTGCCTCCAATTAGGCCTTGCCGCGGCGCATGACACCAGACAAACGCCGACACTCGCGGTTTCGTGAGCCGGCGTGATCGTGGCGCGCGGCTTTGGGGCACACATGGGTCCCCCGATCGGCCGAGAGCGCATTTGACTCGGCCCTCCACCAGCTTTACTGAAGCGCTCTTTGAAGGCGCCGAGACTCCGTCCGGCGGCCTGTGCATGCCTTGCGCGGCGCGACGATACGCCCCGCCTGCCTGAGATCCGCGGAGATCACGATGAAAAGAACGTTTCAGCCCAGCCGCCTGGTGCGCAAGCGCCGTCACGGCTTCCGGGCCCGTCTCGGCACCAAGAATGGGCGTCAGATCCTGGCGCGTCGCCGGGCCAAAGGGCGCAAGCGGCTGTCGGCCTGACGCTGCGATGGGCCTGACGCTGCGATGGGGGTGACGGTTGGGGGACCCAAGCCAGCCCAAACACATGCGCAGTCTGAAAAAACGCGCCGACTTTCTGCGGGCCCAAAAGGGTTTGAAAGCGGTCTCCAAGGGGCTCGTTCTGCAATTTATAGCGGAGGATCAGCCCCCAGACTGCGGTGAAATCCGTTTTGGGGTGACGGCGACGCGAAAAATTGGCGGGGCCGTCGTGCGCAACCGGGCCAAACGCAGGCTTCGGGCCCTTGCCCGGTCCATCCTGCGCCGCGAAGGGCGCTCCGGCGGGCTTTATGTCCTGATCGCCCGCCAGGACACACCCGACCGGGCCTATGACCGGTTGTCGGCGGATCTGCGACACGCCCTGCGCCGCGTGCATGGCGACAAACGCGCAGCGGATGGCGGACGCGATGGCAACCGCCGATCCAAAAGATCTCGGCACCGATCCAAATGACCCCGGGCTCACCGTCCCAAGGCGCTCCGAC
>CAYYTT010000039.1:0-26776 GCA_964474635.1 uncultured Alphaproteobacteria bacterium
TGATCAGCACACCTGCGCCATAGACACCGGTGGGATGGAATTGAGTGAATTCCATGTCTTGAAGCGGATGATTGCCGCGCAGGATCATGGCGCCGCCGTCGCCCGTGGAGGTGTGCGCCGATGTGCACGAGAAATAGGCCCGGCCATAGCCGCCCGTCGCCAGGATGGTCCGCTGGGCGCGGAAGCGGTGGATCGTTCCGTCATCCAGGTTCCAGGCCATCAGGCCGCGGCAGGCGCCTTCGTCATCGAAGATCAGGTCGAGCGCGAAATACTCGACAAAGAACTCCGCGTTGTTGCGCAGGGATTGCCCATAGAGCGTGTGCAGGATGGCGTGACCAGTCCGGTCAGCGGCCGCGCAGGTTCGCTGCACCTGACCTTCGCCGAAGTTGCGCGTCATGCCACCAAAGGCCCGCTGGTAGATTTTGCCTTCTTCGGTGCGCGAGAAGGGCACGCCGAAATGTTCAAGCTCATACACCGCGGCCGGCGCGTTGCGGCACAGATACTCAATGGCGTCCTGGTCGCCGAGCCAGTCCGACCCTTTCACGGTGTCGTACATGTGCCAGCGCCAATCGTCCTCGCTCATATTGCCGAGCGCGGCGGAAATCCCGCCCTGCGCCGCCACCGTGTGGCTGCGGGTCGGGAACACTTTGGTGATGTTGGCGGTTTTCAAACCCGCCTGCGCGCAGCCGAGTGTGGCGCGCAGTCCCGATCCACCCGCGCCGACAACGACGACGTCGAAGGTGTGATCGATAATGTCGTAAGCCGTCATGGTGACCCCACCCTTTAAGAAAAGCTGATTTTCAAAACGGAGAACACGGCCGCGACACCAACGCCGATCACGGCGAAATTGGTCAGCAGCAGCAGAAGAACCCGTGTTCCGTCTTTAGCAATGTAGTCTTCAATCACGACCTGTAGCCCAAGACGCATGTGATAGAACGCCGCGAGAATGAAGAGAACCATCAGAACGCTGACGAAAGGCTGTTCCAGGAAGGCGATCATCTCGCCATAGGGCTGCCCTGCATAGGCGACCATGGAAATGATGAACCAGGTCACCAGCGGCACGAGCGCAACGGCGGTCATGCGCTGGGCCAGCCAATGGTTCACACCTTCTTTGGCCGAGCCGAGACCGCGAGCATTGCGAAGCGGCGTGCGAAGATTGGCCATCATGCCCCTCCCTTAACGCTGTAGGCGGCGACCCAGATGAGCACCGTCACGACCGCCGTGGCAGCGAACACGAACAAGCCGCTGTTGCGGGACGTTGCCAGATCGAACCCCGCGCCGGTGTCCCAGAAGAGGTGCCGGATGCCATTCAGCGCGTGATAAACCAGCGACGCGGTAAAACCGAACAAGATGAGTTGGCCGAGCAGGCTCGAAATGAAGCCCGCGAAGACCTCATAGGACGCCTCGCCGCTCGCCGCCGACAGCAGCCACCACGCCAGCAAGAGGCCGCCGAGCGCGTTGCCCACCCCGCTTGCCCGGTGGGCAATCGAGGTAGCCATGGTGACATGCCATTTCCAGATTTGCAGATGAGGAGACAAAGGCCGGCCGGCGGCCCCCCCTCCAGTGGATGTCTGCGCCATCGACCTATCCTTTCTCTGCCCAAAGCACCGGGCCCCGTATGCCGATCGAACCGTCGTGTTGTGCGGCTGCGATCCTGCTGTCCCCCGGACGGTGCGCGCGGTGCACCGAATGATTCTCGCCAAAACGCCCCTGTCCGAACCGCCTTAAGGTGTGAAATCTGAGCCCGGCCAAAAGCATGGCCCCTGGCGTGGGCGCGGAAAGGTCCGAACGGGGCGGATCAAGACGCTCCGCGAGCGCGCCAGCCGGTCTGAAAACCGCGACGTCACAGTGTCGGACCGGCGCGTCACGAGAGCATTTCAAAATGCGCGTGGAGTGTAAGCCTTGAGTTTGGGGTGTCAATTTCACCTCGCGCCGCAGCATACCCGGCACGCCGGGTGTTGCTCGAGCGCCGCCGGCATCACCCTTCAGCGTCGCGGCATCACCACCCAATAGTCGAGATCGAGCACCACGGCGCTGAGATAGCTGCCCTCCGGATCGCGGTAGGGGAAGGTCTCGCAAGGCAGGTCCTTTGTGGCCACGAGACGCACCCGCAACGCGCCGGCATCTGTGCGGCCCGGAAGCGCCGCCTTGTCGAGCACTTCGGACCACGCGTAGATCGTGTCCCCGGCAAAGGAGGGCGCGGCGTGCCGTCCGCCATTGATCCCCGCCACCAGGCAGGCATTGGCAAGGCCATTGAAGCTTAAGGACCGGGCAATCGAAATAATGTGCCCGCCATAAATCAGCCTGCGGCCGAAGCGGCCCTTTTCCTCGGCATGCTGATTGAAGTGAACCTTTGCGGTGTTCTGGTAGAGGCGCGTGGCCGACATATGCTCGGCCTCTTCCAGGGTCATGCCGTCCACATGGTCGATCTTCTCGCCGACCTCATAGTCGTCCCACAGGTGCGGCGCACCGGCGAGACCGGTGTCATAGGCGGAAAAATCGAGACCCTCGGGCAGGCGCAAGTCCTCCGCCGCCACCATGGGCTTCAGGTCCGGGATATGAGCCTCGGGCGCCGGCAGGCTCTCGTCCCGTTTGCGAACCATCACCCAACGGACATAATCAATCACGGTCTCGCCGCGTTGATTGGCGCCCTTGGAGCGCACATAGACAACGCCGGTCTTGCCATTGGAGTTCTGCCGCAGGCCGATCACATCGCTCGTGGTCGTCACCGTGTCGCCAGGATAGAGCGGGGTCACGAAGCGCGCTTCGGCATAGCCCAGATTGGCAATGGCATTGAGAGAAACGTCAGCCACCGTTTTGCCGAACACCACATGGAAGCCCAGCATATCGTCGATGGGCGCGCGCGGCAGGCCGCAGGCCCGGGCAAACGCGCTTGAGGACTGCAGCGCAAAGCGCGAGCCGTAAAGCGCGGTGTAAAGCGCCAAATCGCCCTCGGTCAGCGTGCGCGGCGTTGCGTGGTGGATGGTTTCGCCCAGGCGAAAATCTTCAAAAAAGCGGCCCGGATTGGTTTTGCCCGCATTCATCTTTGTCGTCGTCATGATCCTGGTCCCCTGATGTCCCTCGCCAGTCCTCAAGCCGCGCCTTCGAACCGTTCAATCGCCTCGGCCAGCGCGACCAGCGTGCGTGCCTGGTCCGCATGCAGCCGTTCCACCATGCGCCCTTCGACCTGGACGACCCCCTTGGCGGTGTTTTCCGGCTTTTCAAACTCGCCAATGATTTTGCGGGCCCAGGCCACGGCCTCCTGCTCCGGCGTGAAAACGCGATTGCAGGGCTCGACCTGGCTCGGATGGATAAGGGTCTTGCCGTCGAACCCGAAGGACAGGCCCTGCCGGCAACTCTGAATGAAGCCGTCCACATCCCGAATGCCGTTAAAGACCCCGTCAATCAGGGCAAGCCCATAGGCCTTGCCGGCCAGCAAGGTGAGGGACAAGCCGGTCAGGAGCGGCAGACGGTCCGGTGTCTGTTGGGCGGAAAGGTCCTTGGCCAAATCATTCGTGCCCATCACGAAGGCGGCAAGCCGCGTGTCCTGGGCGCGCGCCGCGATGGCTTCGGCGCGCAGCATGGCGAGCGGCGTCTCCATCATGGCCCAAAGGCCCATGTCCTTGGGCGCGCCGGCCGCTTCCATGAGGGTATCGGCCGCGCCCACCGCATCGGCGCCGTCGATCTTGGGCACGAGCACGCCATCGGGCCCGGCGCGCACGGCGGCCTCCAAGTCCGCCGCGCCCCAGTCCGTATCAAGACCGTTGGTGCGGATGATCACTTCGCGGTGGCCATAGCCCCCCGCCTTCACGGCCGCGCAAACCTGCTCGCGGGCAGTTTCCTTGGCATCCGGTGCGACCGCGTCTTCCAGATCAAGGATCAGGGCGTCGGCGGGCAGGGTCTTGGCCTTTTCCATGGCCCGGGCGTTCGAACCGGGCATGTACAGCACGCTGCGACGTGGGCGCACGCGTTTTGCAAGGGTGTCGGTCATGGCAAGGCTCCCCAATCCTGAGCGTTGCGGTGCTTCACGCAGCCAGACCTGGCCTTTCGGCCCGGTCCGGGCGGAAAACCGCCGCGCCCTTCGCGGGCGCACAATCGCGCGAAACCCTATACGCTCACAGACGTTACTGCCAAGCTGACATGAGGGGCCCCGCGCATCAGCATCCCGCGGCCAGGGCCCGGCAAGCATGGCCCGACGCGGATGACAGTGAGAGACGAAAGGGCCATGGACGGCATTCTTTCCATACAGTCCCAGGTCGTTTTTGGCCATGTGGGCAACGGCGCCGCACAATTTGCCCTCCAGGCCCTTGGACACGAAGTATGGGCCCTGCCCACGGTGTTGTTCTCGAACCATCCGGGCCATGGCGGCTTTACGGGGCACGCCGCGACGCCGGGCACCTTGTCTGAGCTTGTCGCGGGCCTTGAAACGCGCGGGCTTCTGGGCGGCTGCAGGGCTGTTCTGTCGGGCTATCTGGGGGCCGCCGGCCAGGTGGATGTGGTCGTCGATGCGCTGGAGCGGACCCGCAAGGCATCGCCGAACGCCCTGTATTGCTGCGACCCGGTGATCGGCGATGCGCCGAAGGGCACTTATGTGCGCGCCGGAATCCCGGAGGGCATTGCCGAGCGGCTCCTCCCCCTCGCCGATATCCTCACACCCAACGCCTTTGAACTGTCCGTGCTCGCGGGCCGCGCGGTCGATGACCCCAAGGGGGCCCACGAGGCCGCCCGAAGCCTCGGCTGCCCTTTGACGGTGGTGACGTCCGTGCCCCTGCCCGGCCGTGCGGACCGCCTTGGGACCCTTGCCGTCACGGGCGACGGGGCGTGGCTGTGCGTTGCGACCCGCCTGTCCCGGGTCCCGCCCGGCACCGGAGATCTGCTAACGGCGCTGTTCCTCGGCCACCTGCTGCGCGGCGCGGATGTGCCTGGCGCCCTCTCCCGCGCCGTTTCCGGTGTGGATGCGGTTTTGCGCTTTGGCGCCGGCGGCTCCCTGCCGGAACTGCCGCTCATAGCCGCGCAGGACCAGTTTCGCGGCGCCGCCGGCGTGCAGGCCATCGAAGCCATGGCCTTTTCCCCCTGACCAAAAGCGGCACCACGGCTGCCTGACCCGGCGGGCCAACGGCCCCGCCGATCCCCCTCCCTCTGCCTTTGGAATCATCGCGTAGTGTCTCGTAATGAAACTGCCATCTTGGGTAGTGACACGGGCCGGGGACTTTGGCCACGAGCCGGGCCAGGGAATCTCGCGGTAAAGGCGAGCGCGGGCACCCATATACCTCAAGCCTGTGTCACTTTTACGCGAGCGCATGACGGCGGAGACAGGAAGCCCCCATATTTTCGCTCTGGGAGGGAGTGTGTCCTTCGTGTCGCGATTGGGGCAAAATTGCGGATTGGCCCGTAGGTTGCTTCGCAGACAGGTGTTTCTGGTGCACACTAATGGCCCGGCTGGAGACGGGGCGGGGATCGCGCTTTGGTTTTTTGTGTTCGTTAAGGTTAAGAGGTTTCGACACTCAGTTTTCTCGGATGACAAGCACTTTGCTGGGGGGATGACCTTGGTCTGCCTTTGAATGAGGCAAATTTATGGGTTTACCCAACCAATAAAAGCCCGATTAACACTTGATACTCTACCGTAGCGTGGCAGGTGAAACGGGCGTACGAAGAAAGGGATAGGCACGTGTATAGTGATGCGACTTTCGTGCCGGCCAAAACGACAATGACCGGTACCATTACAGAGTTGTTTCCTGACCTGGTCGGGCAAACCCCAGCGCGGCGGGTACCGGTCCTCCATGACGCGCTCGCCCCATCCCTTTTGGGCGCGCAGATGCATGAGCTTGCGCGGCCGGACACGCTGACCGAGCGAGAATCCGCGCGGATTTCCAAGACCATCACCGTCGTACGCCGGGTGTTGAAGATCGTGCTGCGCAACGATGCGCGTGCCCTGCAATTGTTCGGGTCCCATGTGCGCCACACGCGGCTGAGCCCGACACAGGACGGGCGCGCCTCGATTGACGCACTCGTGCCCTTTCGCACCAGCACCACGACCACGCCGGCACAAAGTGTGGCCCTGCTCCAGGACTTGATCGGCACATGGCTCACGGATGAAGCCAGCCGGCCCACGCGGACCGGCGTGTCGATCGACTTGCTGGGGCGGACCTTGCGCCTTGTTCCAGGCCTGCTCACGCGGGATGGTCATTTGAGCATGATCGGCGGCACGGACGGACAGGGTCTGTCCTGGTTGCCTATCGATCCCTTGGGCGCCGCCGAGCGGTTGCGCTCAGCCGATGCCAGCACCGGCGGACTTGTCTCGCCGGTGGTGCGTATCGCCAAAGCCTGGAACGTTTACGCCGGCCGGCCCTTCGGTGGTTATGAGCTGGAACAGATCGTGGCGCGTCACCGGTTCAAGACGAGCCGGCAGGTGACTTTCATGGCGCTCGACGCCCTGGCGTCCTTGCCGGTTCCGCGCACGCTTGATGGGCGTGGCCATGCGATGATGGCGGACATGAAACAGGCGGCCGAACTGGCGATGAAGCTGGAGCGGGCCCGTCGGTTCGAGCAGGCCTATGAGGTGATGCGCCCGCACCTGCCGCATCACCACGATGCCGACCGGCCGCGTCTGCCGCTGCCCCAGTCTTAATAGACAGCCGGTCGTCCCAAACAGCCAGTTGAAACAGACAGAACAGGCTCGCTGGTCCCCGGGGCGGCTCTGCTCGAAGGATATCAATCCTGGTCGAATGGCTGGAACGGGCCCACCCCATGGGCCCGTTTTTCTTATCGGGTCTTGCTGAGGTAGCGATTAACGAGGCTTTCGGCAATTTGCACGGCGTTCAGGGCGGCGCCCTTGCGCAAATTGTCGGATACCACCCACATATTCAGGGCGTTATCCGTCGTCGGATCGATCCGGATTCGGCTGACGAAGGTCGCGAAATCCCCGACACATTCGACCGGCGTCACATAGCCCTCATCGTCACGTTTATCGACCACGAGCACACCGGGCGACTCGCGCAGGATTTCGCGGGCCTCATCGTCCGTGATGGGATCGTGGAACTCCACATTCACCGCTTCGCTGTGCCCGACAAAGACCGGAACGCGCACGCATGTGGCCGTCAATTCGATCTTGGGATCGAGGATCTTGCGCGTCTCCACGGACATTTTCCACTCTTCACGCGTGCCCCCATCGGCCATGAAGCTGTCGATGTGGGGGATCACATTGAAGGCGATCTGCTTGGTGAATTCCCGCTTTTCCGGCATGTCCGTGACGAAAATGCCCTTGGTCTGGTTCCACAATTCCTCGGAGGCCGCACTGCCCGCTCCGGACACGGACTGATACGTCGCCACCACGACGCGCTTGATGCGCGCCCGGTCGTGGAGCGGCTTGAGGGCCACGACGAGCTGCGCGGTGGAGCAGTTCGGATTGGCGATGATCCGGCGCTTTTCATACCCGGCCAGGGCCTCCGGGTTCACTTCCGGCACGATCAGGGGAACGTCCGGTTCCATCCGAAACTTGGAGGAATTGTCGATCACGACCGCGCCGGCCTGCGCAATCCGCGGCGCCCAGGTGGCGGCGACATCGCTTCCCGCGGCCAGCAGCGCAATGTCGGTGCCGGAAAAATCATGGCTGTCGAGGGATTTGATCTTCAGCGTCTTGTCGCCATAGGAACACTCGACCCCGATGGAGCGACTGGAGGCCAGGGCCACGACCTCATCGGCCGGAAACTCCCGTTCGGCGAGGATGTTCAACATCTCCCGGCCCACCATGCCCGTCGCGCCGACCACTGCTACCCGATAGCCCATGATGTTTCACCCTGGTTAAAATGCACAAAAGCCGGCCGGCAGGGATGCCAGCCGGCCAGCAGACCGTCAGTTGGGGGCCAGCCGAAGGAACTGGCGTGCCGGTGCCCGTCCGATTATTTGGATGCCGCCTCGGCCGGCGCGGCTTTCTTGGCCGGCGCGGCTTTCTTGGCCGGCGCGTCGGCCTTGGTGCGATTGTCCTGGCGCTCGGCGATCCGCGCGGACTTACCGCGGCGCTCCCGCAGGTAATAGAGCTTGGCACGGCGCACGCGGCCACGGCGCACAACCTTGATGGACTCGATCAGGGGGCTATAAATCGGGAAAATTCGCTCGACACCCTCACCGTAGGAAATCTTCCGCACCGTGAAGGCCTCATGCAGGCCGGAGCCGGAACGGGCAATGCACACACCCTCATAGGCCTGGATCCGCTCACGGGTGCCCTCGACCACCTTCACGTTCACGCGCAGGGTGTCGCCGGGCTGAAACTCGGGAATGTCCTTGCCGAGGGCTTCGACCTGCTCGGCCTCAAGCTGCTGAATGATATTCATGGCTCTATCCTTTTGAACCGTCCGATTTTGTCTTCAGGGCCTGGTAGCGCCGCCACAGATCGGGCCTGCGCCGCCGGGTGGTGACCTCCGCGCAGTCCCTGCGCCAGGCCGTGATCTTGCCGTGGTGCCCGGATGTCAGAACATCCGGAATGCCCAGACCGTCCCAGAGGGCCGGGCGCGTGTAGTGCGGATACTCCAGAAGATCCGCCTCGAAACTTTCCTCATCCCCGGAGCGGGCATCGCCCATCACGCCGGGCAGCAACCGAACCGTGGCGTCGATCACTGTCAGGGCCGCAAGCTCGCCCCCCGACAAGATGAAATCCCCGAGGCTGACCTCGACAATGGGCCGCGCCGCGAAGAGCCGCTCGTCAAAGCCCTCGAACCGGCCGCAGACGAACAGGGCGCCGGATCCACGCGCCAGGGCGCGGGCCATCCCCTGGTCGAAGCGCTGGCCCCTCGGGCTTGGACACAAAACCGGGCAATCCGCCGGGGCCTTGGCGCGCGCCGCATCCACGGCGCTGGCAACCACATCGGCCCGCATCACCATACCGGGGCCGCCCCCGGCGGGTGTGTCATCAACGGAGCGATGTTTATCGCGCGCAAAGTCGCGAATGTCCACCGTTTCGAGGCTCCACACGCCCGTCTCCAGGGCCTTTCCCGCCAGGCTGATCCCCAGGGGCCCGGGGAACATCTCCGGAAAGAGCGTCAACACGGTCGCGTGCCAGGCGGGCCTTGAGGGCGTTGTCATGTCTCCCCATCCTGCGGGCGCGCCGCGTCAGCATTTTGAGCGGCCGGCTCCGGTTCCGGCTCATCGAACAGGCCCGGCGGCGGCACCACCACGAGCCGGCGGCCCGCGATATCGACCACCGGCACAACGGCCTTGGTGAAGGGCACCAGCACGGAGCGAGGCTCGCCCGCAAGTCGAACGTCAAGAAGGTCGCCGGCCCCGAAATCCTGCACACTGCGCACCGAGCCGATGACGCTTCCGTCCTCCAGCACCGCCTCCAGGCCGATCAGATCGGCCTGGTAGAAATCGTCCTCATCATCCGGTGCCGGCAGGGCATCGCGCGAGACGAAAAAGGCCTGCCCGCGCAGGGCATCCGCCGCATCCCGGCTGCGGACCCCGTCCACACGCCCGATGAGCCCATCCTTGTGCACACGCAGATCCGTCAGCGTGTAGGCCCGTCCCGCCCGGTCCTGCACCGGCCCATAGGCGCCCACCGAAAGCGGATCATCCGTAAACGGCTTGATGCGAACCTCGCCCGCCACGCCGCGCCCGCCGGCGAAGGCCCCCAGGCACACCAGGCCCGGCGGCACATCCTCCGGCTTGACCGGGCCCTTGCCCGGGTCGCCGGCGGAGACGGCCGCGCCGGGCTGGGGCTCACGCTTCGGCGGCCGCCTCGCCATCGCCGCTCTCTTCGGCTGGCGCCGCATCGGCCTCGGCCGCCTCGGCAGCCGCGGCCTCGGCAGCAGCCTTGGCTTCTTCTTCCTTGGCCTGCTTTTCGGCGATGCGTTCCTGGGCCTTCTTGCCCGGCTGCGCCTTTTTCGGATTGTTGCTCGGCGACCAGGTCGCCAATTCGCGCTCGCTCAGGAAGCGCGCCACGCGGTCGGTCGGGCGCGCGCCGCTTTTGAGCCAATGGCGGGCGCGATCCTCGTCGATCATCACGCGGCTTTCATGCTCGCGCGGCAACAGCGGATTATAGGTGCCGATTTTTTCGATAAAGCGGCCGTCACGCGGCGAGCGGCTGTCGGCCACCACGATGCGGTAGACGGGACGCTTCTTGGCGCCGCCCCGGGAGAGCCGGATTTTGAGGGACATGGATCTTCCTTTCGCTAAACCTGAGCCACCGCCCGCCATGCGGCGCGGCCTGTTCGTTCACTGTCAATCGTCATGGTTCGGAAAAAGCGGGCCGCGGGGGACCGATCACTTCTTCTTTTTCTTCTTTCCGCCAGCCCCGCCATCGGAAAGGCCGCCAAGCCCCGGCAGGCCGGGCAACCCTGCGCCGGGCCCGCCAAGGCCCGGGGGCAGTTGGCCGCCGGGCGGCAACAGATCCTGGGGCATGGCGCCGGGTGGCAGCCCGCCGGGGGGCATGCCCATCCCGGGCGGCATTCCGCCGGGCATCATGCCGCCCATGCCGCCGAGCAGGCCCTTCATGCCCTTTTTGCCCATCTTCTTGACCATATCGGCCATCTGACGGTGCATCTTCAGCAGTTTGTTGACGTCCTGAACATCCATGCCACTGCCGGCCGCGATGCGTTTTTTACGCGAGGCATTCAGCAGTTTGGGATTGCGCCGTTCCTTTGGCGTCATGGACTGGATGATGGCTTCCTGGCGCTTGAACGTCTTGTCATCCACATTCGCCGCCGCCACCGCGTCCTTCATTTTGCCCATGCCGGGCAGGAACCCCATGATGCCCTGAAGGCCGCCCATTTTCTGCATTTGGCGCAACTGATCGCCCAGGTCCTCAAGGTCGAACTCGCCCTTTTGCATTTTCTTGGCGAGCTTTTTGGCCTGCGCCTCATCGACCGTCTCCGCCGCCCGTTCCACCAGGCTGACCACGTCGCCCATGCCCAGGATCCGGCCCGCGATGCGCTCTGGATCGAAGGTTTCAAGGCCGTCAGGCTTTTCGCCCGTACCCAGCAATTTGATGGGCACACCCGTGACGGCGCGCATGGACAGGGCCGCGCCGCCCCGGCCGTCGCCGTCGATCCGGGTCAGGACGATCCCCGTCACGGTCAGACGCTCATGGAAGGACTTGGCCACATTGACCGCGTCCTGACCGGTCAGGCTGTCGACCACCAGCAGCGTTTCAACGGGCCGCGCGTAATTCTGGATCTGCTGAACTTCGAGCATCAACAGTTCGTCGATATGGGTCCGGCCTGCCGTGTCCAGCATCACCACGTCATAGCCGCCGAGCTTGGCCGCCTCCATGGCCCGCTTGGTGATTTCGATGGGGCTCTGGCCAGCGACGATGGGCAGGGTGTCCACCTCGGTCTGCTCGCCGAGCACCTTGAGCTGCTCCTGGGCGGCGGGCCGGCGCGTGTCGAGCGAGGCCATCAGGACCCGCTTCTTGTCGCGCTTGGTCAGGCGCAGGGCGATCTTGGCCGTGGACGTCGTCTTACCCGAGCCCTGGAGACCGACCACCAGAATGGGCAAAGGGGCCGGCGCCTGGAGATTGAGGTCGGAAGCATCCGAGCCCAGCATTTGGACAAGCTGGTCGTGAACGATCTTGACGACCATCTGCCCCGGCGTCACGGACCGGACGACATCCTGGCCGACCGCCTCCACCTTCACCTTGGCGATGAATTCCTTGACGATCGGCAACGCGACATCGGCCTCCAGGAGCGCCACGCGGATTTCGCGCATGGCCTCGGAGACATCGGCGTCGCTCAAGCTGCCCCGGCCCTTCAGGCGGTCGAAAATCGACCCCAGACGGCCGGATAGGTTATCGAACATGTCGTCGTCCTGATTTAGAGGCGAGGTTTCGCCCGCGACGGTTCCCCTCAAGCCAAAACGGGCCCTGATCCAGGTGCGGCGAGCGGGAACGGGTCATCGCACCCGTGAGCGAACCTTCGCCGACGGATGGAGATCCCCAAAAAAGGACCTTCTGAGCCTGCAAACTCGGAAGGAAATGGGAAGTTAAAAAACATGGGCGGGAAAAGCAAGGCTCTTCCCACCCATGGTTTTGGCGGTCTTGCGTTGAGCCGTGTCGCGCCGGCTTAAGACGGCATTTTGTAGACCACGCCTTCCTTGACGACGGCATCCACGTCCATCAGCTCACTGATATTTTCGAGCGGATCGCCCTCCACGGCGATGAGATCGCCGTAACGGCCCGGCTCCAGGCTGCCGAGATCGTCCGGCTTGCCGATGTTCAGGGCGCCGTGGAGCGTGGCGGTCATGATCGCCTGGCGCGGCGTCAGGCCCGCGTCGACCAGCAATTCGAATTCGCGCGCATTGATGCCATGGCGGCTGACCCCGGAATCGGTGCCGAAGGCAATGCGCACGCCCGCCTTGTTGGCTTCGCGGACCATTTCCAGGATCTGCGGACCCACCGCGAGGGCCTTGGCGCGGATCGGCGGGGGCATGAAGGTCGTGTCCGGCTTGGCCATCTCCGCGACGGTCGCGCCGGCCAGAATCGTCGGTACCAGGAAGGCACCCGTTTCCTTGAACAGGCGGAAGCTTTCCTTATTGGCGTAGGTGCCGTGCTCGATGGCATCGACGCCGGCGCGCAGGGCCGCGTTGATGCCCGTGGCGCCGTGGGCATGGGCCGCCACCCGCCGGCCCATCAGATGCGCCGTGTCCATAATGGCCTTCAGCTCATCCTCAAAGAACTGCACCTCCGTGCCCGCGGCCGTTTCGCTGAGCACACCGCCCGTCGCCGTCAGCTTCACGTGATCGGCCGTACGCTTCACCTGGGCGCGCACCGCGCGGCGACAGTCCGCCGGGCCGTCGCACACGCCGGCCGATTGGAACATGACCAGGATCTCGTTGCGAAACCCATGGGCATCGCCGTGGCCGCCGGTGGGCGAAATGGCGTTGCCGGCGGCGAAGATGCGCGGGCCCGGAATATCGCCCCGGGCAATGGCGTCCCGGGCGGCGAAGATGGCATCGCCCCCGCCGGCGCCCATGTCGCGCACGGTGGTGAAGCCGGCCAACAAGGTGCGCTTGGCGTAACGGGCCGTCACAAACGCCACATCCGGGTCGGAGCGTTCGACAACGCTCAGTTTACGGCGAGGCCCAAGCTCGTTGGTCATGTGCACATGGCCGTCGATGAGACCCGGCAGGACGAAATGCCCCTGGAGGTTAACGACCTTGGCCGTTTCACCCTCAATGGCGTCCACATAGCCCTCGCGGATCGCCTCGACCCGGCCATTGCGGATCACGATGGTTTTCTCGGTCTGCACCGGCTGATCGGCGCGGACCAGAAGCCGGCCAGCCTGCACGAGCGTCACTGTCGCCTCGTGGTGGGCCGCGTGGGTGGCCGGCGCGGCCCCCACCATGACCATCAGGGCCGCGACGGCGGCCTTCAGCGCGTTTTTGCCCATCATTCCGCGGTGCTCCCGTCCCCGGAGCCGTCCATCAGTTGACGGCTCAAATAGACATATTGGAGGGCCTGCTGATAGGCGACCTGGCGCAGATTGGCGCCGGCCGCGTGACCGCCCTCGGTGTTCTCATAGTAAAGCAGGTCATGGCCCTGTTCGATCATCCGGGCGGCCATCTTGCGGGCATGGCCCGGCTGCACCCGGTCATCCTTGGTCGAAGTGACAAAGAAGACCTTCGGGTAGTCCGCATCCGCCTTCACATTCTGGTAGGGCGAGTAGGCGGCAATCGCGGCCCGTTCCTCGGGACTCTCCGGATCGCCATACTCGCCGATCCAGCTCGCCCCCGGGGGGAGCAGGTGATAGCGCAGCATGTCGAGCAAGGGCACAGCGCATACCACGGCGTTCATCAGATCGGGACGCTGGGTGAAGGCGACGCCCACAAGGAGGCCGCCATTGGAGCCGCCGGCGATACCCAGATGCTCCGGAGACGTAATCTTCCGTGCAATGAGGTCCTCTGCCACGGCGATGAAGTCGTCATAGGCCCGCTGACGGTTCAGCTTCAGGGCCGCCTCGTGCCAGCCGGGACCGAATTCCCCGCCGCCGCGAATATTGGCGACCACATAGACACCGCCGCGCTCCAGCCACAGCTTGCCCACCACGCCGCTATAGGACGGATCGAGCGAGATCCGGAAACCGCCATAACCATAAAGATTGGTCGCGTTGGTGCCGTCATAGGCCAGCCCGTCCCGGTGCACGATAAAGTAAGGCACCTTCGTGCCGTCCTTGCTCGTCGCTTCAAGCTGCCGGGTCACAAGGCCTTTCGCGTCAAACCGCGCGGGCGCCTGTTTCAGCGGACCGAAATCCTGACTGCCGGCATCATAGGCGTAGAGCGTGTCGGGGACGAGAAAGCTCTCATAATTCAAAAAGACGGTGTCGTTGAAGGACACGGCCGCCGCGACACCCGCCGACCCGTTGGGCGGGATGGGAATGTCCTGGGAGGCCCACGCGCCGTCCTTGAAGGTGAAGCGCTTCATGACGCTCGTCACATTGGACAGGACCGAGACGATCAGGGCTGATTTGGCATCGCTGACGCTTTGCACGGCGCTGCGCGCATCCGGCACGAAGAGCGTCTTGAGCGGCGGCAGCGCGCCATTTTTCAAAAAGGCGGCAAGATCTATGGACACGAGCGTGCCCTTGGCCACCGTGGCGTCGCCGACGGCCCAGTCCTCCTGGGGCGTCATGAGAAGCTGCCCCATGAAAAGCCCGTCGAGTTCCATATGTTCGGGCACGGGCAATTTCGTGAGCGCGCCGTCCTCACCGACGATGAAGTACTCGGATTCAAAGAAGGATATGCCGCGCACGATCACGCTCAACGAGCCTTCGGGCCGGTCCAGGCGGTAGCTGGCGACCAGGAAATCCTCTGCCTGCCCCTCATAGAGCGTTTTGGCGCTTTCGATGGGCGTGCCCCGGCGCCACAGCTTGGCCACGCGCGGATAGCCCGAGGTCGTCAGGCTGCCCTCACCGAAATCGGTGCCGACGATCAGGTGATCCTTGTCGAACCAGGTCAGGTAGGTTTTGGCTTCCGGCAACTCAAAGCCGCCGTCCACGAAGGTTTTCGTGGCGTAATCGAATTCCCGGCGCACGGCCGCATCCTTGCCCCCGCGGGACAAAGTCAGAATGCAGCGGTTGAACTCCGGCGCCAGGCAGGACGAGCCTTTATAGACCCAGTTTTCGTCCTCCGCTTCGGCCAGGGCGTCCATGTCGAGCACGGTTTCCCAGTCGGGCGTTTCGCTGCGATAGCTCTCCAGGCTCGTGCGGCGGATCAGCCCACGGACATGGGCCTCGTCCTGCCAGAAATTGTAAACATAGCCCCCGCGATAGACACCGTAGGGAATGCGGTCCTGGGCCGTCACAATGGACAGGGCCTTTTCCTCGAAGCCCTTGAAGCGGGCATCGCCCTCGAGAACGGCGAGGCTTTCCGTGTTGCGCTCACGCACCCAGTCGAGGGCCTTTTCGCCTTCCACCTCTTCCAGCCAAATATAAGGATCCTCATCCGCGCCCTGGGCCGCGCGTGCAGATGTGCGCTCAGCGTTCAATAGCCATCCTCCCGAAAGGACAAGCGCGGCGGCCATCGCCGCGGCGCCCCGTCTCCATTGCATTGTCTTGGTCCACGGCACGGATTGTCTTCCTTCCCTTTTGCTGGCTTCCCTTTAGCTGGCGTCCCTAGCTGGCCCTGTTGGCTTGCCGATCTGGCACGCACGGCGCGCCTTTGGCGGCTCACAGCCTCAAGCTTATGCCCAAGGCGCCGCCCGGCGCCAGCCGACCCGGTTGCAGGGGCTCCTTGACGCGGCGTGGACTCGCCAAAGGCCCCCCCGTGCCCATATAAGCGGGTCATGACCATCCGATTTACAAAGTGGCACGGGCTCGGAAACGATTTCGTCGTGCTCGACCGTCGCGCCGACCCTGAAGGGCCGCTGGCGCGCGAGCGGTTGCGCCATCTGGCCGACCGGCGGCGCGGCGTGGGCTGCGATCAGGTCATTGTGCTGCGCGCGGCCTCCTCCGGCAGCGATGCGGATGCCGTCATGGAGATTTTCAATTCGGACGGCTCCCAGGCGGGCGCCTGCGGCAACGCCGCTCGCTGCGTGGTCGCGGGCCTCGCCGCCGATCTGGGCCGGACCCGGATCAAGGTGGAGACCCGCGACCGGATCATCGAAGGCGAATTGCTGGCGCATGGTCTTGTGCGCGTCGATATGGGCCCGCCCCGCTTTGAGTGGCGCGACATCCCGCTGGCGCGCGAGACCGATCCGAATGCGCTCGATCTGGGCCCGGATGCCGACGGCCTTGGGCCTGGCACGGCCGTCAGCATGGGCAATCCCCATTGTGTTTTTTTCGGTGCGGATCCGGACAACTTTCCCGTGGAGACCGTGGGGCCGCGCCTTGAGCACCACGCCCTGTTTCCGGACCAGGCCAATATCGGCTTTGCCCGGATTGTCAGCCCCGAGTCGATCCGTCTGAGGGTCTGGGAGCGCGGGGCTGGCCTGACCCAGGCCTGCGGATCGGGGGCCTGCGCCGCCGCCGTTGCCGCGATCCGGCGCGGGCACACCGGCACAACGGTCGATGTGACCATGGATGGCGGACCCCTGACGATTTCCTGGACGCCCGGCGGGCCGGTCATGATGACGGGGCCCTCCACCTTCGTCTTCGACGGTCTGCTGGCGGTGGAGGACGCGCCATGAGCAACGACCATGACAGCCTTCAGGTTTTGACCTTCGGCTGCCGGCTCAACACATATGAGTCCGAAGTCATGCGGGACCATGCCGCCACCGCGGGGCTGAGCGAGGCCATCATCGTCAACACCTGTGCCGTCACCCAGGAAGCCGTGCGCCAGGCTCGCCAGGCCATCCGGCGCGCCGCGCGTGAACGTCCCGACACGCCCGTGATCGTCACAGGCTGCGCGGCACAGATCGATCCGGACGCCTTTGCCGCCATGCCGGAAGTCACCCGCGTGCTCGGCAATGCGGAGAAGATGCGGGCCCAGAGCTTCCGTATAGACTCCATCGAGACGCCGAAAGTCCTCGTGGATGACATCATGGCCGTGCGCGAAACCGCGGGGCACATGATCGATGGCCTGTCGGGCCGCGCCCGCTCCTTCGTGCAGATCCAGAACGGCTGCGACCACCGATGCACCTTCTGCATCATTCCTTACGGACGCGGACCGTCCCGATCCGTTCCAGCGGGAGCTATTGTGGATCAGATCAAGCATCTGGTGGAGCGCGGCGTTCCCGAAGTGGTGCTGACGGGTGTCGACATCACCGCCTATGGCGCGGATCTGCCCGGTCGCCCGAGCCTTGGCAGCCTGGTGCAACGCATCCTTAAACTGGTGCCGGACCTGCCGCGCCTGCGCTTGTCCTCGCTCGACACCATCGAGATCGATGAACCGCTTCTGGAGGCCATTGCGAGCGAGGCGCGCCTGATGCCCCATCTGCATTTGTCTTTGCAGGCAGGCGACGGGTTGATCCTGAAGCGCATGAAACGGCGCCACAGTCCCGCGCAGGCGGTTGCCATGTGCGCGCAGCTGCGCGCCGCACGTCCCGATATGGTGTTTGGCGCGGATTTGATCGCCGGCTTTCCAACCGAGACGGATGCCCAGTTCGAGAACACCCTGGCCCATGTGGAGGCGTGCGGACTGACCTATTTGCACGTTTTTCCGTTCTCACCGCGTGAAGGAACGCCTGCGGCCCTGATGCCCCAGGTTCCGGGGCCGGACATTCGGGTCCGCGCCGCGCGCCTGCGTGCCCTCGGCCAGGAATGCCTGGCGAGCCATCTGAAACACCTGTCCGGCACCACCCAGACGGTTCTCGTCGAGACGCGGACGCGGGCGCGCACCCCCTGCTTTGCGCCCGTCGCTCTGTTGGAGCCGTCCGAACCCGGCACCTTGCGGACGGTCCAGATCCGCTATGACGGCGGCCCGCGCCTTGAGGGCCAGGCCCTCCCATCCCATTCCGCATCCCCATCATCCGCACCGGCCGGCCCAACCGAGGCCTGCGCCGGTGCGCCGACCACAGCCTGAGGCGCCCATGAGCACGGACGAACCCAAGAAACGCCGGTTTTCCTGGTTCGGTTTCGGACGAAAGAAAAAAGACAAGGACCCAGCACCCGATCCGCAAACAGCGCCGGTCGCGGAGCCGGACGGCGCGCCCATCACACTGGAAAGCGTTCCGTCCGAACCCAGCGCACAGGACAGCCTGCCGGAGCCGGCAACGCCCGAAACGCCGGATCCCGTGACGCCCGACAGCGCGGAACCGCCCGAAACGCTCCCCGGCGCGCCCACCCCCACGGCCCTCGACGCCGGTCCGGCGGTGTCGGCCGAGCCCGTGCCGCCCGTTGAAGCCGATCCCCCCGTGGCCGCCGATCCACCCGTGGCGGCGGCCCCGCTTATCGCGGCAGATCCGCCCGTCGAGGCCGATGCGCCGGTCGAGGCCGATCCACCAGTCGAGGCCGATGCGCCGGTCGAGGCCGATGCGCCGGTCGAGGCCGATGCGCCGATGGCCCCGGATGAGCGCATCGCGGCCGATGAAGCCTATGCTTTGGTGCATCCGGATGGTCTTCAACCGGATGGTCCCGAACCGGAAGAGCCCGCCCGGTCCGACGGTCCGCAGGACTCGGACGCGCATCCCGAGCCGGAGCCGGGCCCTGAGCCGGAGCGCAAAGGGTTTTTTACGCGGCTGCGCGATGGACTTCGCCGGTCCACATCCGCGTTGTCGGACGGCATTTCCGGGATTTTCACCAAATCGAAGCTCGATGATGAGACCCTGGAGGAGCTTGAGGACCTTCTGATCACGGCCGATCTCGGCGTGAAGGCCGCCCAGGAACTGACCCGCGACCTCGCCAAGGACCGCTACAACAAGCAGATCTCGCCTCTTGAAGTCCGCCAGGAATTGGCTCGCCTGATCGCCGCGCGCCTTGAGCCCCTGGCCGAGCCCTTCATGCTCGACCCGGACAAAAAACCCCATGTAATCCTGGTGGTTGGCGTCAACGGCACCGGCAAAACGACCACCATCGGCAAGCTGACCCATCAGTTCCGTGCCGAGGGGCGTTCGGTCATGCTGGCGGCCGGCGACACATTCCGGGCCGCCGCCGTTGAACAGCTCAGCATCTGGGGCGAGCGGACAGGGGCGCCCGTGGTCACCCGCGATCTGGGCGCGGACGCCGCCGGCCTTGCCTTCGATGCCTTGAAGGACGCCAAGGACAGCGGAACGGACATTCTGCTGATCGATACGGCAGGCCGCCTGCAGAACAAGCAGGGGCTGATGGATGAACTTGCCAAAATCAAGCGAGTGCTGAAAAAGCAGGATCCGGACGCGCCCCATTCCGTGCTTCTGGTGCTCGATGCCACCACCGGGCAGAACGCCTTGAATCAGGTGGATGTGTTCAAGGAAGTGGCGGGGGTCACGGGGCTGATCATGACCAAGCTCGATGGTACGGCCCGGGGCGGCATTCTGGTGGCCCTGGCGGACAAGCATGGCCTGCCGATCCATGGCATTGGCGTGGGCGAGACCATCGATGACCTCCAGCCCTTTGACCCGGAAGGCTATGCTGCCGCCCTGACGGGGGCGGATATGGCGGACCCGGATAGTTGACCCCGCTCCATCCCGTCCGCGAGGCAGGCGGGCGCGCCGGTGATCGCGCGCGGACCGAGGACAGACCGACCCGGAAGACCCGAACCGACGACACAATGGGAAGTGCACAGCCGATATGACAAAGTCCCCACGATCCCTCCCGCCCCTGGCGAAACTGATTATCGATTTGGGACCTTTGGTTCTGTTTTTCGTGGTCAATGCGCGCGCGGATGACTTCTTCACGGCGACGGCGGTCTTCATGGTCGCCACGATCATCGCGCTCACCGTGACCTATGCGGTGGAGCGCCAGCTTGCGCCCATGCCGCTCGTCACGGGCGTCTTCGTGCTGATTTTCGGTGGGCTCACCCTCCTGCTCGAAGACGAATTGTTCATCATGGTAAAGCCCACCATCGTCAATCTGCTTTTTGCCGGCGTTCTGCTGGCCGGGCTCGCCATGGGGCGCCCGCTCATGAAGTTCCTGTTCCAGGATGCCTTCCACCTGACCGACGAGGGCTGGCGTAAGCTGACGATCCGCTGGGCGGGTTTTTTCGTTTTTCTGGCCGTTCTCAACGAAGTGGTCCGGCTGAACTTCGACAAGGACTTCTGGCTGACCTTCAAGCTCTGGGGCAATGTTCCGCTGACCATCCTCTTCGGCCTGTTGCAGATCCCGCTGCTCACCAGCCACCAGCCGGAGCCGGAAAAAGATCAAACCTGAGCGCCGGGCATCGCGGCGCTCACCGGCCCCTGCCCCCACGAAAAAACCGGCGGATCCGCGAGGACCGCCGGTTTTTTCGTGGGGGCAGGGGCCCAAAGGCGCGCCGGACCTTTCAGGGGGCCGGACCTTTCAGAGGGTAAGGGGCGTTGAAGGATCTTCCGGGTTCGTGAAGGGCGCGAAGGGGCCCGATGGCGGGGCTTCGCGGAACTGGCGCAGGGCCCAGACCACCGTGGGAAAGGCAAGCTCTGTCCAGGGGATCTCGTCCCACCGGAATAGGCCGACCTCCTGACTTTCCGGGCCCGCCGCGATCTCAGGGTCGGCGAGGCGCGCCCGGTAGATGATCTGGACCTGCGAGATCCGGGGCACGGAATAAACGGCCAGCAGCGCATCGATATCGATCCGGGCGCAGGCCTCTTCCATGGCCTCGCGCCGGGCCGCGTCCTCGGTGCTTTCCCTCAGTTCCATGTAACCGGCCGGCATGGTCCAGTAGCCCAGACGCGGCTCAATCGCCCGGCGGCACAGGAGAATCCGGTCCCCGTCATGGACGACCGCGCCCACGACAAGCTTTGGATTCACATACTGAATGTGTCCGCAATGATCGCAGACCAGGCGATTGTGATCGTCCCCGTCCGGAACCCGGCGGGAGAACGTGATATCGAGCGGAGGCTTTGGGTTCTGTGTCATGGGCGCGAGTGTGGCACTCAACGTGGACCCCGTCCAGAGAAGGTAACACTTAAGACTATTAAAGGCTTCTTCAGCCCTTGCGACTAAGTCAAACAGCGGTGTTCAGCGCAAATATTGTCCGGTTTTTGCGTTTTAGTGATGCGTAGGCCAATAATATGCATTGCGTACGGAACGACAAAATGCATATTGGGCACTATCACGGAGTTTTCGGGCACAGTATCAACGCCAGGAGATAGCTATGGCACGCAGGGCCTCTGGAAGTTCAAGCGACTTCAATCTGTCGGACACGCCGGGACATTTGCTCCGGCGCTGCAATCAGTACGCCTTCGACCTTTATTCCCAGGAGGTCGGCTCGAGCGAACTGACCCCCCGTCAATTCGCGGTGCTTTTGACCGTCGAGCAGAACGAGGGTCTGTCCCAGACCGACCTCGTCCGCAAAACCGGCATTGACCGCTCCACCCTCGCGGACATGATCAGCAGGCTTCTGAAGCGCAACCTGCTGTCGCGCAAGCGGACGGAAACCGACGCTCGCGCCAATTCCGTCAGCATCACCGCCGAAGGCCGCCGCGCCCTCAACAGCGTGAAGGAAAAGGTGCTGCAGGCGGAAAACAAGATCCTCGACCCGCTTCCCGCTTCCCTGAAGTCGAACTTCCTCAAGGCCTTGGCCACGATCGCCGAAGCGGCCGACCGCCACGAGGAAGAGACCAGCGCAGCCTCCCGCCGTACGGCGCCGCGCGCAAAGGCGACCAGCAAGAAGACCGCTGCCAAGAAGACCGCTGCCAAGAAAAAGACGGCCGCGAAAAAGACCGCCACGCGCAAGACGGCCGCCAAGAAGACCGCCGCCAAGCGTCCGGCGGCAGCCAAGCGGAAGGTTGCGGTCAAGAAGAAGGCGGCCGGAAAGAAGCGCGCCGCGCGCTGATCACTGGTTTGATCACCGCCCTGGGCATGGCCTGGGGCGCGCCTTCACGGTCATCACCCTCAAAAGCCCCGTGCCGGATCCGGCGCGGGGCTTTTTCGTGGCCCTGCGGCTGCGGTGTCATAAAGCCGTTTGCGTTCAAACGGGATCGGCTCTTGTTTTGTTTCGCTCGCGCGCGCCCATACAGGCCCTTTTGGGGCGCTCCGCGAGGGCGGCCCAAAAGGGCCTGTATGGGGCGCCGGGCCGTGGTCACGGCCTGTGTTCGTGACCCAACTTGATCGGGAAAAAATGCTCTAGCCTGGAGCGATGAGAGCGCGGGGCGATTGAGCGGCACCGCGCTTAAGGGTGCGACGGCGGCCCGGCGCCGCTGCGCCGCCCTCGTTGAGCGCACCCAAAGCTGTGATGGGCGCGCGTGAGCGACACAAAAACCAGAGCAACGGCGCGCTGGTGTTGGATTGATCCGGATTGCGCGCCCGTTGCTCTATATCACCACATCAATGGCGGAGCCGGGTGGGCGCGGCGGCGCGGCGACGAGGCGCGTGCCGGCAAAGGGGGCCTCGCGTCTTGCCCCAAGCCCGTCCGCATCGGGCATATCTTGCCCATTTGCCGCTCCTGGAGCAGCCGGCGTGCTCGGGTCATTCACAGTGCTGGGGGCATTCGCCGTGCTGGGGGCACTATCCACGGAGTTTCCGGATGCGTCGCCGGATCGCCCTGCGAGGTCGCCGGCCAAAACACGCGGCGGAGCAAGGGCGGCCGGCGGAGCGCCTGGAGCGTCTCCCCGTATGGTCGAAGAGGCCCTGTCCTCGCCCTCATCCTCGCCGCGGCGAAGCGCCAGGCGGGCTCGTGCGTCCGGTGACAGATCGATCCGGACGGCGGCATCGGCGCCGAGCCGGCCTGTTGTCGGCGCACGGCTTGCATTCTCGGTGATGCCCTCACGCCCGCGAGGCTCTACAGGGGTGCCCGGACGGGGCGCACTGGGGGACGTCGCGGGCCCCAGGACCGCACCAGGGGTTTGCCCGCCGCCGGCGCGATAGGCCTGCGTCGCCAAAAGGACCGATGGTGAAAGCACCGCTGTCATCGCCCCAAACCGCCCCCATGCGGTCGCCGGCGCCGGAAGAGGTCCGGCGTCGTCTCGTCCCCAAATCGACCGGCCAAATCTGCCGCTTGCCGGAGACGATACGCACAAAGCCTCTCCAGAGGGTGAAAGACTTGCCGGGTCAGCCCTCCCCGCCGCCCGCGCCGCGCGCCGGACGATCGCCATCGGTGGCCGACGTTTTGAAATAACGCGACAGCGAGGCGTTCCAGGCCTCTTCGGTCAGCGGTCCCACGTGGCGGGCCAGGATGTGCCCCTCCCCATCGACCACGAACGTTTCCGGCACGCCGTACACGCCCCAATCGATCCCGGTGCGCCCGGTCTCGTCCACACCAACCCGCGCGAAGGGATCGCCGAGGGCCCGCAAGAAGCGCCGGGCCCCGTCCGGCCGATCTTTATAGTTAACACCGTGAATGGTGATGCCCTCGTCTTCGGCCAAGGCGGTCAGGACCGGATGTTCCGTGCGACACGGCGCGCACCAGGAGGCCCAGAAATTCACGAGCTTTACGGTGCCGTCGGCAAGGTCCGACGACGCAAGGCCGTCCGTCTCCGCGCCCTGATGGTCCGGACGATCCGCGAGGGGCGCCAGGTCAGTGTCGGGTGCCGGGCGCCCAACAAGGACGGACGGAAGCGTGTCATCGCCGCCGTCCTGCAGCGACACATAGAAAAAGACGCCAAGCACGGCAAACAGGACCACGGGAATAAGGGCGAGAGGTTTCACGGACGGATCTCCAAGGCTTGGGGATGGGGACAGGACGGACGGCGCAAGGCCACGGAAGTTTGGGAGGGCGGCAACGCCTTATTCAAGCCGAAAGATGCGGCGTAAGCGTACAAAATCCTCTGGGCTCAAGGTGTTGCGATAATACGCGAGACACCGTGGATTATAGGGCGTTGTGGCCCCGCTACCCCTGGTCTGGTCTTCCTCAGGGCTGTGGGGCACGCCCCGTTGCCTCATGGCACCGTCCACCAAGTCTAGCAGGTCGATCAAGGTTCCGTCGAAAACCCGAAGATTTCGAGGGATATCGATCTGCCGTCCGTCAGTCACTGTGAGCGTGTATCGAATGGTGTTGCTAAGCCCGCCCCGGCTGCCACGCGACTGCGTGCAGGCGGTTCGCACGGCGGTCACGTCATCCCGGCGGTAGGTCAGGGTCCTTATACTGAGATAGGGGGACAGGGTGACACGGTCCGGATGAATGCGGGTGGCGCTCTTGATGTCGAGCACGAGCGCAACGAGGCCAAGGGCCAGAAGACCAAAGGCCACGCGGCCCCACTGCCAGCTGAGCCGGCGAGAGACCTCATCCAGATATGTCTGTATCGGGAGATCCGGGCGGATCCGCTTGCAGGCCAGGTTGACCAAGAGCTGGAACAGGCCGCAATGCCTTTAATCAAGGCCCGAGATCAGCTGCGAGGTCAGCGCAGTGCGCCGCCAGGTTTCAGGCCCTAGTCGGCATATCATGAAGATAAAAAAGCCCAAAAAGAACAGCCCACTGAAGAACAGGGGAAGGGGCGCGAAAAAATTGAGTTCAACAGCCAGAACGCTGGGTTCGATCAACCCCACGGACTTGAGAGCCAGGGTCATCGACCGAGAGGCGATGAAGAACGGGGAGACAAGGAAGACCCCGCTCAACGCGAGAATGGCCAGAAAGGTCGCCAGGACTGCGCGGGCATTTTGCGAACGGGTCTGCGTAATCGCCGTGAGGACCGGGTCCGGAAAGGGCAGGCTTTCGCGAACAGCACGATGTCTTCGTCCCGGAGCGATTGCCCCTCGAACCATGCCCTTTCCTGGCTCATCCGGACGCACTTCGGCCCGCGGCGGTTCGCCTTTGCCCCTTAGAGATCGTCGAACCGGCCGCCGCGCCCCTTGCCGCTGGCAAACCGGGTCGCGCCCTCGCGGCTTTCCCCGCTCTCCAGCGTGTTTCGACCCAGGGCGAACTCTCCGGCCAGAGCCTCATCGAGGGGCTTTGACCATTGTTCGTAAACCGACTTTCGATCGTTCAGCATGCAGGTCTGGGGGAAGCGTGCGATTTCCTGGGCCAGGTCCTCGGCCACGGCGCGCGCCTGTCCTGCGGGAGCGATGCGGTTCACAAGCCCCATGGCGTGGGCCTCGTCCGCGCCGACGGGCCGGCCCGTCAGAATAAGGTCGAGGGCCCGGGACTCCCCGATGAGGCGCGGCAGACGGACGGTTCCGCCGTCGATCAGGGGCACCCCCCATCGCCGGCAGAAAACGCCCAAGACCGCCTGGGTATCCATCACCCGCAAATCGCACCAAAGCGCCAGTTCCATGCCGCCCGCGACCGCGTGCCCGCTGATGGCGGCAATGACCGGTTTGGACAGGCGCAACCGGCTCGGCCCCATTGGCGCGGAGGTCTTACACGGATCGTCCGGGTCCAGGGGTCCCGGATCGGCGATGCGGTTGCCACGCCCGTCGTTCATGGCCTTGAGGTCGGCGCCGGCACAGAAGGTGCCATGATCCCCGGCGAACACGGCCACGCGCTGCTCCGGATCGGCATCGAATGCAAGAAACGCTTTCACAAGGGCATCGGCCGTTGGCCGGTCGACCGCGTTGCGCACCTGCGGTCGGGAGAGACATATTGTCGTGACTGGCCCGGTCCGCTCCACGCGAATACTCGGAGCGTCGGTTTCGGATGCCCCGGGCTGCGGCGCGTTGGTCGATCCGTCCATGGCTGTCTTCCCTGTTTTCGGCCGTTTTGCGCACGGGCTTGGTGCGCCTGGCCCTGTGTCGCCGGCTTCACGCCCCCGGTCTTTCACACGCTGTGGCCGTCCATCGCCGTGATCAGCCTGGCTCGTCCCTCCCCCCCTCGGAAAGAATGGTGTATCACGAACGGCGAAAACGGTCGTTAGACCGTCGGCGATATGTGTCAAGGACAAAGTTCCTGCCCCAACCCAACGTTCGCCGCGCATGCGCCTTGGCGCTGCGCCGCCCCGGCACAGGACCGGGCGCGGCGCCCGACCCAGGGCCAGAGCCGGCGCGTCGTGCCCGGAAGGTCTCCGGGACGCCATCTTTGACCTCTCACCAAGGGAAATTTTTATGACCAGGACCGGTGTTAACAGTTTCAACACGCGCCAGACCCTCAGCGTCTCCGGCCGCGATTATGCCTATTACAGCCTGCCCGCGCTCGAGACCCAGGGCGTCGCGGGGCTTGCCCGCCTTCCCTTTTCCCTGAAGGTGCTGCTCGAAAACCTGCTGCGGTTCGAAGACAACCGGTCGGTCTCGCCCGAGCACATTCGCTCCATGGCCGACTGGCTCCAGAACCGGACATCGAAAACCGAAATCGCCTACCGTCCGGCGCGGGTTCTGATGCAAGACTTCACGGGTGTGCCGGCCGTCGTCGACCTGGCGGCCATGCGCGCGGCCATGAATGCGCTCGGCGGCGACCCCAAAAAGATCAATCCGCTGGCCCCGGTTGATCTCGTCATCGACCACTCCGTCATGGTGGACACCTTCGGCACGCCGATGGCCTTCCGTACCAATGTGGAGAAGGAATATGAGCGCAATGGCGAGCGCTATGCCTTCCTGCGCTGGGGTGCTGGAGCCTTCGATAACTTCCGCGTGGTTCCACCGGGCACCGGCATCTGCCACCAGGTGAACCTTGAATATCTCGGCCAGTCGGTCTGGGTCTCCCGGGACGAAAGCGGCGCGGAAGTCGCCTACCCGGACACGCTGGTCGGCACCGACAGCCACACAACCATGATCAATGGTCTTGGCGTGCTGGGCTGGGGCGTGGGCGGCATCGAGGCCGAGGCGGCCATGCTGGGCCAGCCCATTTCCATGCTCATCCCCGAGGTCATCGGCTTCAAGATCACCGGGCGTCTCAAGGGAGGTGTGACGGCGACCGACCTTGTGCTGTCGGTGAC
>CAYYTT010000040.1:0-26238 GCA_964474635.1 uncultured Alphaproteobacteria bacterium
GAGCGGCGCCCGGGCCCCCGGTCCGGAGTCGTCGGCCGGCAGGAGCCTACGCCTCGTTCTCGATCCCGAAGCGACGGAGCAGTCGGTATAGGGTGGTCCGATCGATGCCCAGTCGGCGAGCGGCCTCGACCTTCACCCCGCCGCTGCGGGCCAGGCCCGCGCGCAGGTGGGCCGCCGCCGCCCGGTCCAGGTGGGAGTGCAGCGTCTCCTCGGCGCCGGGCCCGGCCACCCCCCCCGCCCGTACGCTCCCACCGCAAAGACGCGCCCGGTCACCCGCCCCCTGATCAGTCCAACCCTGATCAGTCCAACCCAGTTAGGCCCCGGCATTCGGCTCACCGATCCGCCCCAATCGGCCCGTTCTGAAAAACACTCGCCCAAATAAGTTAAAGTTCGGATCACCGATCCTTTACGCCCCCTAGTGTCTACTCCTGCAACAAAACAGGAAGCGATCCAGGCCGTGCGCCATGCACGGCATATGGACCGCGTGACAGGCGGAGGCGACACATGATCCGTACGGGCAAGAACCACCAGACTGGAGCCAGGGGCGCCGGGCGCGGGTTATCCGTATGGCGATGGCTCGCGCCCGCGCTTGGCTTGCCGATCGCTGCGGCCGTCTTCTTGTGCTCGGCACCGCGGGCCCATGCGATCGATTTCACCATCGGCGAACTTGAAATTTTTCTCGATACCACCGCCTCCTACGGTCTGAGCATGCGTACGCAGGATGCCGACTGTACCAATGTGGGCCCCGTCAATGGCGGCTGCTTTTTCGGGCCCCAATTGCCCGATTTCGGACAGACAATCCCAGGCGGCGGCGCACCGACGGGCAGTCGCAGTCTGAACACGGACGACGGCACCTTGAACTTTGATGCGGGCGAACTCGTGAACGCCGTGGCGCGGATCACGAACGACGTGGAAGTGCGCTGGCGCAATTACAGCATTTTCGTGCGCACTTTGGCCTTCTACGATTCCATCTATGACCGGAACGATCTTGATTTCCGCAATCTGAGCGCCTTCGCCCGCGATGACATCGGCAGCGATTTCTGGCTGTTGGACGCGTTTTTGACCGGCCAGTTCGATGTGGGCGACGTGCCTCTGACCATTCGCTTCGGCAATCAGGCCATCAATTGGGGCGAGAGTCTGCTGATCGCCGGCGGCATCAACTCCTATCTGCCCGTCGATGTTTCCCGTCTGCGCTCTCCAGGGTCCGAGATCAAGGAAGGCCTTTTACCGGTCCCGGCGATTTACGCGTCGGCCGGTATTCTTCCGGGAGTGGACATTCAGGGGTTCTACCAGTGGAACTTCGTCGAGACGGAAATCGACCCGGCCCAGTCCTTCTATTCCGCGGCGGATTTCGGGGGTGACGGGGGGCAATTCGTGCTGTTCGGCGGCGCGGATGATCTGGCGACCTCGCCCATTGTGCAGACCCGCTTTCAGGATCAGGGACGGCGCGACCAGGCATGGGGCCTTGGGCTGACCTACTATGCGGACTGGCTCAACAATGGGACGGAGTTGCAGTTCTACTATGTGAACTTCACGTCCCACTTGCCCTATCTGACGTTTCAGGCGCCGGCGGTGAATTTCGAGACCGCCTGCAATCTGCTTATCGGCAATCCCAATCCGGCCCTCGACATCCCCGATGGCTACAATGGCGGGCCGAATTCCTGTGTGTCCGATCCGGTCACTTTCGCGCCCCGGGCCTTTGGCGTGACCGCCAATCAGACTCAGTATGGCTTTGATTTTCCGGACAATATCGAAATTTTGGGGTTCAGCTTTAACTCCCAGGCCTTCGGTGTCGCACTGGCCGGCGAGATGGCATTCTTTCCGGACCTGCCCCTTGCCCTCACGGACAGTGAGATCAATGCCCGGATCATTGACAATGATACGTCCTCCGGACCCACCGCAGGGGAATTGCTCCGCGCGCCGCTTTTGCTGCAGGCCTATGTGGCGGCTGGCGGCGCGGCGGCCATTCCGGCGGCCCAGGCGGCCATCGCCTCGGAAACCGGGCGGCCCTATGCCGTCGGCACGTCGACGCGGGGCCCTGGCGATATTTTCGAGGGCTTCGTTCAGCGTGACGCCATCACTGGTCAGTTGGCCACGGTGTCGACCTTTGCTGGCGCCCATTGGCTGCCGGCCCTGCTGGGTGCGGATCAAAGCATCCTGATCCTGAATGCCGGCTTCATGTGGGTGCCCAATCTGCCCGATTTGAGCGAGACCGTGGTCGCTGCTCCGGGCTGCGAGCTTGGCCACCCCGTGCTCACCACGTCGCTCACGATTTCCAGCGGCACCAGCGCTGCCACCAATCTGCAATGCGCCAGCCGGTTTTCCGCCGGATACCGGGCCGTCACGACGGTCACCTACAACAATATTCTCAATACGGCCTGGAGCCTGACGCCCTCCATCGCCCTGCGCAAGGATGTGACGGGACGGTCGCCGGGACCCTATGGCCCTGGATTTGTGGCCGGCCTGGGGTCCCTGGCCCTGGGCGCGACGGCCGACCTCAACAACCGGTGGCGCACCGGTGTTCAGTATCTGAACTTCTTCGGCGCCGCCACGCGCAACAGCCGAAATGATCGGGACACCCTGTCCGCGACCATTTCGGTCTCGTTCTGACCTGCGAGCGCAACACACCCATTTACAGCCGACCTTTACGACGGGGGAGTCCATGAAGCCGATCAAAGCAAGCGTGACAGTTCTTTCCAGCCTGGCAATGGCGATGCTGCTGGCACCATCCTGGGCGGATGTCCCGGCCCCGGTCGCCGAACGGCTGGGTCAGGACCTCAATCCGATGGGCGGCGAAATCGCCGGCAATAAGGACGGAACGATCCCGGAATGGACGGGTGGACTGACGGGTATTCCCGATACGGTAACGTTCGATCCGGAAACCCAGCTTCATCCCAATCCCTTCGCCGGCGATGAGCCACTGTTCACCATCACGGCGGCCACCATGGCCGACCACGCGGCGCATCTGACGGACGGGTACAAAACCCTTTTGCAGACCTATCCAGACTACAAAATGACGGTCTATCCCTCGCGCCGAAGCTGCGCCTATCCCAAGGCGGTTTATGACGCGTCCCGGCGCAATGCGCAAAAGACGAGCCTTACACCCACCGGCAATGGTGTGGTGGGCGGAACGTTTGGCTTGCCGTTCCCCGTGCCGAACCAGGGCCTGGAAATGGTCTGGAACCAGACCTTGCGTTATCGCGGCTTCCAGCTGACCCGGCAATTCGCCGCGGCACCGGTCACGCGCGGGGGCGACTACACGCTGCAGATCGTCCAGGACGAGGCCATCATCCAATGGTCCAATCCCGATATTTCGTCAACGGATCAACTGGATAATATCTCCCTTTTTTATATCTCCAATACCATCGCGCCTGCCCGGTCCGCCGGAAACATCCTGCTCGTGCATGAGACCATCGACCAGTCCAAACAAAACCGCGCGGCCTGGCAGTACAGCCCCGGTACACGCCGGGTCCGCCGGGCGCCGAACATTGCCTATGACAATCCCGGTTTTAACAGCGACGCCCTGTCCACGGCCGATGCCTTTGACGGCTATAACGGGGCGCCGGATCGCTACGATTGGCGTCTCGTGGGCAAGCGGGAATTCTATATTGCCTACAACACCTATGATGCCGCACTCGTGCCCATCGCCGATCTGCTCGCGCCCGGGCACCTGAACCAGGACCATGTCCGCTATGAACTGCACCGGGTTTGGGTCGTGGAAGCGACGCTGCGTCCGGGCACGCGTCACGTCTACAGCCGCCGGGTCTTCTATTTCGACGAAGACGCCACCCAACTTGTGGCGGCCGAGCTTTATGACGGGCGCGGCGAGCTGTGGCGTGTGCAGGAGATGCACACCCTGAACTACTACCATGTGCCCCTGTGCGGCTCGGGCGCGGAAATCGTGTATGATCTGCAAAACGGGCGGTATCTGGCTTTGTCCATGCGCAACGAGCAGCCGCCCGTGGATTATGATGCGGATCATCTTGATGCGGAACGGTATCAGCCGGCCCGCCTGCGCCGTCTGGGTGTGCGCTAAAGCTCAAACAAGCCCACCCGATCTCAGGCTCCGGTGAAAGGAGTGCCGCCATGTTGACAAGCGTTCACCGGAGCCCTGCGGCGCGTGCCGCCGTTTGGATGGCGGTCCTGTGTGTGCTGGCCGGTCTCGCGGCGGGCCCTGTGCGGGCCCAGGAGCCTGCCCCGACAGCCGAGCCAAGCGCGCCGGACTGGGCCGAGCCGTCTCCCCTTGCGAGCCAGCGTCTGCTCTCGGCCGTCACCAGGGCGGGCGAACGGCTCGTCGCCGTCGGAGACCATGGCCATATTCTTCTGTCGGATGACGAGGGGCGCTCCTGGCGCCAGGCCTCTCAGGTGCCTGCCCGCATCCTACTGACCAGCGTTGCCTTCGCCAATGCGCGCAGCGGCTGGGCGGCCGGCCACGATGCCATCATTCTGCACACCCGTGACGGGGGCGAGACCTGGTCCAAACAATTCGAGGCCCGCGAGGCCGAAGCGCCGATCCTCGATTTGTCCTTTGCAGACTCAGGACACGGATTGGCGGTTGGGGCCTTCGCCCTGACACTGGAGACGGCCGATGGCGGCGTCACCTGGCGCCGGCGTGCCGTGCGCGACGGGGAGGGGTTCGCACCCGAGCCCGACGCTGAAATCCCCCGGGACGGCCATCTGAACGCAATTGTGGATCTGCCCAATGGCGGCAGGATGATCGCGGCCGAGTTCGGCCAGGTCTTCGTCAGTCCACCGGCCGGTCCGGGCGGGACCTGGTATTTCGACCGTCACGGAACGGATTATGACGGGTCCCTTTGGGGCGGGCTTGCCACCCGGTCGGGTGCCATCCTGGCCTTTGGAATGCGCGGCACGGTGCGCCGGTCCGAGGATGGTGGGCGCAGCTGGGTACCGGTCGAACTTGGTACGGATCAATCCCTGACGGCCGCGACGCTTCTCGACACGGGCGCGGTGGTGCTGGTTGGCCTGTCGGGCACGATCGCGCTCAGCTTCGACGATGGCCGGACCTTCCAGATTGTGCAGCTGTCCCACCGCCGGGATCTCACCGATGTGATCGGGACGCGCGATGCCGCTCTGGTTGTGACCGGGGACAATGGCGCGGTGCGCTTGGAGCTGTCGGACTTGCGCGGCGCCGTCGGCGCGCCCTGAACCCCCGCGCGGCGCCCCCCCAACCCCCGTGACAAAGGGGGCTCGGCCCGGGCAGGCTTCCTTGCGATGATGCTGAGGATCAAAACAAGGGAGGACACACACGATGGCAGGTCAGGGTAAGGGACGGGTCGAGGGGAAAATGGCGCTGGTGACCGGCGCCGCTTCGGGGCTTGGGGCGGCAAGCGCGGCCATGTTGGCCCGGGAAGGGGCACGGGTCGCCCTTACGGACATCAATGGTGCCGGCGCGGCGGCGGTGGCCGAAACGATCAATGCCGAACTGCCGGGCCGCGCGGTCGCTTTCGAGCATGACGTGACGCGCGAGGACCATTGGGTCGGCGTGCTCGATGCCGCCACGCGCGAACTCGGCGGCCTGAATGTCCTTGTGAACAATGCCGGGATCGGCGGCAACGGGTCGGTCGAGGACGAAACCTTCGAGGGTTGGCGGCGGGTTCTGGCCGTGGATCTCGACAGTGTGTTTCTGGGCTGCAAATACGCGCTTGAGCACATGCGCGCCCACGCGCCCGGCTCCATCATCAACATCTCTTCGATTTCCGGGCTGATCGCCGGCCACAACATGGCCGCCTACAACGCGGCGAAGTCCGGGGTCTGGTTGTTATCGAAGTCGGTGGCCCTGCACTGTGCGAAGCGGGGATATCGCATCCGCTCCAACTCCATTCACCCCACCTTCATCAAAACGCCGATCCTCGATCCGCTTGTTGCGCGCTTCGGTCAGGATGTGGCCTTTGACAAGCTGTCCCGGCAGGTGCCGCTCGGCGAGCTTGGCGACCCGGATGATGTGGCCTATGCGGTGCTTTACCTGGCGAGCGACGAGTCCAAATTCATGACGGGTGCGGAACTCAAGCTCGATGGCGGGATTTCGGCCATGTGAGGCACACGGCCTATTGCCGTTGCAGGGTGACGTTCACCAACAGGACCTTGATGGCTTTTTCGTCGGCATAGGCGTCGGCCACGGTTTGCAGTCGGCCCGCAAGGCGGACCACGTCCACGGGCCGGTTGAAATCGACGGCGTTCGCGGCGAACAGGCTCAAGGAGCGCAGCATATGATCGCGCAGGCGTGGGAGGCCGGAGCGCACCCGGGCCCGCAAATCGCTGTCCGGAATCTCAAGCCCGATATCGACCAGCAGGACCCCCCGGGGGCGACCGCTCTGGACAATGGCGACCTGCAACGGCGCCATGACCATGAACGCGTCCTCGTCCACCGGTTCTGACTTGGCGGCGCGTGCGCCGGCCATGGGCGTCGCGATAACGATCAGTCCCAGCACGATTGCAAGACCCAAGCGCCGGGCGCGTGCCGGCCATGTGTGTGGCGTCAATGCGAGGGGTGGAGTGCGGGGCGGGTGTTCCATGGTCTTGTCCGAGGTCACGTGAATGCCCTGCACCGCTGTGACCGGTGCGTCTTTGCAGAAAAAATCCAAGTTGTGGCCAACGTCGCGAATAGCCTTGCAAAATGCGGGGCGCGCTGCGATTTTATGGCGTGCGCCTTGCACCGAACCGGGTCGCCGTCTCGTTGCGGGACGACCAATCATTTCCAAAATGATACTAATCTCAAGGGGTTAAGGTTTCTTTGTCGGCCAGTACCCCTTTTTGGCACGCGGATTGCTCCATAGGGAGACGTGGACGTCGCGGTATTGCGTATCTTACCGCGTCACGGACGAGGGCGGTGGTTACCGTTGCGACCCCCTTCACCTCTCTGCCGCCCTCGCTCCGCGTCCACACTGATTTCTAGGCCAGGGGGGAGCCGTTTCACGCACGTGTGAGGCGGTCCTGGCAACGCAGGGGTGGCAAGGTCCCACGAGTACCGGGATCTGGCAAAGCCGCCGGGGGGGCTTGGTCGCGTTTGGCGGCGCGTACCATGTCCAAAAGAAAGAGCCTGTTCGATCCGCGTGGATCGGCAGGCTCTTTTTTTGTCCCCCAGGCTCTTTTTGTCCTCAAGCAGCGGGCGAGAAATCCAGATCGGTCCGCGCTTCAATGATACCGGGCAGGGACCTGCGCCTTGGCGCCGCACCGTTCAGTTCGCGAAGGCGGCAGGGGCGGGTTCGCCGGCTCCAGGGTGTTGATAGAGCCAGGGCGTTTCGGCGAGCGCCGGTGCCAGTCGGCTGTGCTGCTCCTCACGCAGGGCCGATGCGGCGAAAACCATGGAGACAAGGGAAGTGTCCTCCGCGTCCTGGACCACGGGGCCGGCCCCGATGTCGTATCCGAGAGCGCTCCGTATAGAGGCATTCTGGAAGGCGAGTTTGGTCTGATCCGCAGTCAGCCGGGCGCGGCCGATGAACCGGAAACGGTCCGCGTTGAGTTCAAGCGTGCGGCCGCGCACGAGGCGTTCGAGGGAGACCGTATAGGCCCCACCGGAAAACAGGGTCACGGTCAAACGCCCGCCCGTCACGGAAACCTGGCCGTGCAGCCGCTGTGGCCGGCGCGCGGCCTGGAGCACGGCTCCTCCATGCGCGCCGATTTCAAGAATGACAGACCCTTGGGGCGAAAACGCCCTCCAACGACCCAAAACATCGCCCAACCCGGCCCGTTTGGCCGGAACGGCGCGGGGCGGCTGAGCCTTGTCGTCTTGGGCTGTGTCGCGGAGCGACAGGGGGCTTGCCTCGCGGGCCCTGCGGCCTTGCGCATTGACGACGCGCGCGACCTCTGCCGCGAGGGACACAGACTCGGGGGCCAAGGGCTCGGTCTTCTCGAATATGTAGCGCACGCGGCGCGCGCCTTCGGCGCAGGAAAAACCGGCGCCCTCCTCCAGGTCCAGAAGATCGACGGCGACGGGCTGCGCGGCCCGAAAAAAGCGCAGTATCACCCGTGTGTTGTCTACGGAGTATCGTCCATGGACCACCTGTCCGTGGGAGACCACGCGGAACCCGGCATCGGGGGCGAACTGAACCGTCAGGAGGCGATTGCCCGCGCCATCCAAGCGATGCCATGTGCCCAACAAGTGCACTGGCGTGATTGCGGCCGTCTGGCCGTGCGATGCCGGCGACAGGCGCATGGCCAGGGCGGAAATCTTGTCTTGATCCTCGGGGCTGATGGGTTGGGCGGGGCCGGTCACATGCCAGCGCATGGGCTGGTTCTGGCTATTGAGGGTTTCGAGGAAACCGCCGTCGCGGCTCAGGACGCGGTGTACGTCGCGCTGGCGTGGTGAAAACACCAGATGGATTTCCCCGCCGGTGTCAAAGAGGCGTCCGACCCGGCGCTCGCCGAACGCGGTATAAATGAAAAATCCATCCGCCTGCAGATTGATGATCGCGCCTTGCTCGCCGCGCAGCGCGTAGACGCCCGGGCGCAAGTCCGTTTCGGACGCGCGCGCCGCGTCGCCTAAACCCATGCCGGTCGCACAGAGTTGCACCGCGACGCACAGCATCGCCGCCGCCAACCTTCGGGCCGCACCCATAGCGTCCACCCCGTCCACATTGCCAAAGCGACAGGACCGTGACAGCGGGCGAGAATCAAGTCAAGGCGGCCACCCTGGGATGCAATCTTCAACCCGTTGCCTGCACCACCGGCCCCGCTGCCACCAGGCCCGCCGCGCGGGCGCGAGGCAGACGGGCCCGCTTTAGCCTCATGTCCGATGGGGTTTCCCGGCGTCCGGGGTCAGCGTGACGGTTCGGACTCCACTTCGAATTGGAGGGCCGTCATCACCTGGTCGTAGCGATCGAGCAGGTCGAGCACGTCCCGCCCGCCAATGTCCACCGTGGCCAGTTCGAAACTGTAGCTGTCCTGATTGGCAAGGCCGGCCAGATCCATGCCTTTTGCCACATTCAGATTGATCCTGGTGTCGGGCTGCCGGGCGAGGAGGCGGTCCATCGCCGTCTGGGTTGGCACACGGACGACTTTGCCCGCTTCGGTCGACCGCACGAAGAAGTGTCCGGCCACGTTCCAGGTGCCCTCCCGTTTAAAGGTGCGCGGCTTGCGACCCAGGGCCAAGTCGACGATCACGGTAAAGTGGGAGATGCCGTGAACCTTCAGGAAGAGATCCGCATGGCTTTGGGACGCCCGCGGATTGATCTCCAGCAGCCAGACATTGTCGCCGGTCTGATCGTAGAAGAATTCCGCATTGAACGGCCCATGATTGTATTCGAATTGATGGATGACGGCGCGGGCCACATCCATCATGCGGTGCTGGACCTCGAGGGGCAGTGACGAAGGGTATTCATAGCGGGCAAAGGAGGAGGAATCGGCATCCCGCACACTGTCCACGACGCCGTAGATCACCACGCGGCCGTCATGGGCGTAGCCTTCAAGGGTGCACTGGGCCCCGCCGATGGTGGATTCGGCAATGAAGGTTTCGGGCATGTTGGTCAACTCATCCGGCATGCCATAGGCCTTCATCAGCGTACGAAACGGATTGACGATGGCGGGGGAGCCTTCGCGGCACGTTTCCATGACATCCGTAAACTGACGTTCATCATTGATGCGATAGGCGAGGTAGGAGCGGAAAGACTTGATCGGCTTAATCCAGTAAGGCGGCATCAGGGCGATCTTGGAATAGGCATCCTCGTCGAAGGGGCTGAAAGCCTGGAAGACGGGGATATGATCCGCCGCCACCTTATGCTGCTCCATCCGGCTCCAGTATTTGTGCTCGCACTTCACGAGGGACTCAAGTCCGGGCCCGGGAAGATTGAACCGTTCGGCCAGAATGGCCGAAATGATCGTCCCCGGAAAATCGAAAAAGCTTGTCACCCCATGGGGGCCGCCCGGCACCGCGGCCATGCGCGAGGCCGCCAGTTCGACAAGTTCGGTCACGGGGACATCCGGATCGTCCCGCATTTCTTCAAACGTCAGAGCCGCGTGGAAATTACACTCGGCGGCTTGAGGCAAGGTGGCAAGCGTTTCCCGGTTATAATCGTCAAGTCCTACAAAGAAAACGTTGTATTTGTCGGCCATAATCCCTCCGTTTTTCAAACAAGGTCGCGCGGGATGCTTTCATCCCAGCTCTTGGCAAAGACGCGCGCTTCGCCTTCGTAAGCATCCAGTGTTGCGCGGACGAGAAAACGATCTTCCAGAGCCGTGAGTGTGGTTCTGGTAATAGTCTGTACTTCCCAGGTTTCTCGCTTAAAACTCCTGACCTGTTCCACATACCCTCTTACGGTTGCATAATCGTTATTATAATAAGAGTAGCTTTCACGGGTCTGGCGTCCAACCCGCAAGCCGATGTCTTGGAGGACAAAGGTCGGATCGTTGTTGACGACCTCAAGCGCCACGCGGTTCGCGCCCTGGTTCGGGGTTACGGCCCATTGCCGGTGCGGCGGCGCGATGTGGGGCGTTGCCGGCGCCGGCGCCAGGCGGGCGGGGGGTAAGGGACGCAAGGCATCGTCTTCGGCCCGCGCCGGGCGGACGGGCAGGTGCAGGAACGAGTCCTTTGTGAAGACCGTCAGGCGCGCCGGTTCCGGCGCCGGCCACGCGAGGGGCCAATAAGAACTTGAGATGGCGAGCCGCACCCGGTGGCCGACGGAAAATCTCTGGGCGATGTTGTTCATGGCAATGGACACGCGATACCGCTTGCCCGGTTCGAGTGGCTGCGGGCGCTCGTGATCATCCCTGTGGCACAGGTTGAGGATGGCGAAACTCACCCGGGCGGCCCGGTCCGTGGGCGCCACATCGCATAGCCGCACGGCGATCATGGCGACGGGCCGGTCAGCGGCGATCTCAAGCTCCACCCGCGGTTCGCCAAGGATCTCCAGGGGTTCGGCCAGCGGTTCGGAATCGAACAGGAGCGCGCCCCCATCTTCCTGCCGCTGGTCCCAGGGCAGGTCCGTCTCCTCGGCGTAAGAGCACCATTTGCCGGCAAAGAGGCCTACACTCAGGGGGCTGAGAATACTCGTGCTGAAATCATCGTTGGTGATGGTGTCATCGGGTTCCACGAGCCGGCCATTGCCAAGGCGCCAGGTCCGCTCGGCAATGCGCGGGGAGGGCCACTCGTCCTCGGCGACCCAGCGTCCAGGGCTCGTGGGATCGAGGGGGGAGGAGGAGTTCATCATCCAGGCGCGCAGGCGCGGCTCGGTTTCAACGCCGTTTTCGATGCCCTTCAGCCAGCGATCCCACCACGCGATACACTCACCGAGGAAGTCGATGGCGGGTCCAGGGCCACCCTGGTGCGGGTATTTGTGGCCCCAGGAGCCCACGATGGCCCGGCGCGGCACCGTCAGATGCTCCATCAGACGGAAGACAGGATTGGTGTAACCGTCGCGCCAGCCACTGACGGCCATCACTGGCACATCGATGGCGCCGTAGTTCTCTCCGACCGATCCGCTTTTCCAGTATTCATCCCGGTGCTGATGCTGAAGCCAGGTGGCGAGCCACAGGCCGGATTTCTCCATGCGCTCGATCCACATGTCACGCCAGCGATCGCCCACCACGGCCGGGTCCGGCGGGCAGGAGTTGAAGGCAAGCATATTGCTGGCCCAGGACAAATTGTCCGTCAGAAGGCAACCGCCCATATAGTGAACATCGTCGGCATAGCGATCGTCGGAAGCGCACACGGCGATGACCGCGCCAACTTCGGGCGGGCGCAACGCGGCAATCTGCAAGCCATTGAACCCGCCCCAGGACAGGCCGAAGAGGCCGACCCGCCCCGTGCACCAGTCCTGCTCCGCGATCCAGCGCAGGATTTCGAGCCCGTCCATGCGTTCCTGAGGCAGATATTCATCATGAAGAATGCCATCGGAGTTACCCGAGCCGCGCATGTCCACGCGGATGCCGGCATATCCATGGGCCGCGAAATAAGCATGGATCTGGTGATCGCGCACGGCCTTGTTGTCGCGCAGGCGATAGGGAATGTATTCGAGTACCGCCGGGACGGGGCGGCGATCCGCGTCCGACGGCAACCACACACGTGCCGCCAGCTGCGTTCCGTCGCTCAAGGGGATCCACACCGGATCGAGAACCGTGACGGCTGTCTCGAAATCGATATCGTCAGGATCGGTGGGGGCGGCGGTGGGCAAGGTCATGGTGGATCAACCCGAGCGGTGTCATGGACAAAGGGGAAAACGCGCACCTGCTTCATGGGCGCGCCGGCGTTGAGAAAGCGGTAAATTGGGGAAAAGATGGGGCCACGGCCCGGGACGACGCGTCGCGCGGGCCCATCAAACGCCGGGCCCGGCCCGGTCGCCCGTATGGCGCAGGGCGGGTCCGGTGTGGTGCGGGGCGGCGGCAATCATGGTGCGGAAGGTCTCCATATAGACCGTGGCGGTGTTCTTGGCGGCGTGCACGGTCTCGGCATGGGCGCGGGCGGCCCTGCGCATCGCCTTGTAGCTCTCCTTGGGCATGCGGGCCATGTCTTCGATCGCGCGGGCAAAGCGTTCCGGCGCCTCCAAGGGCAGGTCCCACCCGATCGAGCGCTCGGCGAGGCCGCGCCACGGCGTGGTATCGCTGATGAGGAGGGGGGTCCCGGCGGCGAGGGACTCGGAGATCACATGGCCGAAGTTCTCCCCGCGCGTGGGAAAAAAGAACAGGTCATAGTCAGCCAGGCGTGGCACGACTTGCCGGTGCGGTATGACGCCCTTGTGGCTCGCTTGGATGTAATCCGGCAGTGCACGGATCTTCCGCTCGCAAGCGGCCCAGTGGTCGGGGTCGACAAGGGGGCCGAAAATATCGAACTGAACCGCCGTCTCCACGGATTTGAGGACGTCCAGGGCATAGTCGAGGTTTTTCTTCGGCGTGACCCGCCCCAAAAAGGCGATCCGAAGCGGTGTGCGCGGCTCCCGCTCGCCAATCGTTTGGAGCGGGCAGTCGGGCAAGTCGGAACCGTTGGGCGCGATGAGGATGCCGCGCGATTTCAGACCGGTACGGGCAATGTCCTCCGCCTCCGTTTCACCGGTCGCATGGAGCCATACATCGCCAAAGAGCTTTGATCGCTTGGCCATGGTGAGGAAAAGCTGCTTCCGGCCGCCCTTCAGATCCAGTGCGCCGGGCGAAAATTCCCCCCGGGGGGACACCATGGTGGGCGTGCGCGGAATGCGGCCCAGCCGCCGCTGAAGCAGGGCCGGGAGCGTAAAGCCCCTGTCGAAGACACCATTCAGCATAAGGATATCGTGGGGCGTCTGCCGGATCACCGTGCCAAGACCCCGGGCGCCGAACCGTCCGATGGGGCGGTAGCGCACATGGGTCAGCCCGTCATGGCCCCACATATCGACCCAACCCGCGCGTCCGGCGGCCTCAAGACCTTTGGCCATGGCCAGAACATGGAAGGCTGCTTGGCCGTCGAGCGCCCTGGCAAGGGCCTTCATGCTCTGGTTGGGGCCGGTCGCATCATTGCCCGGCCAGTAGCAACCCAGCAGGTTGAGCACATGGAGCGGCGGCGTGTCCGACATGGGGGCAAGTCCATCTGGGGGCAGGTCCATCGTGTCAGCATTCAACCCAAGAAGACGTCCCGCCGGGCTCAGTCAAACTGCGGCACATCGGGCCTTGGCTCACCCACCCGTGTGGGCGGGATTTCGTAGGGTGTCTTCGTCATCTGCAATTCGGCAAGCTTGGTTTCGCGCAATTGAAAGACGAAGGAGCGCATCTTGGCCCAAAGGAAGCCTGCCTTGCCCGCCCGCCATGCACCCAAACCCAGCCAGCAATACCAGAACATGAGGGCATGCCGGAAGGGCACGCGCCAATAGGCCCGTTTGAGCCACATGCGCCGCTCCAGGGCCGTTCCCGTGAGACGCGGGCGCGCCGCAAGGGCATTGCCGCGATAGGTGGAAAGGGCTTCGGCGGTCGAGTAGCGGTTCTGCTTTTCAAGCCAATGGTGCAGATGCGGGCTGTCATGGTGTTCAAGATCGCCGCTCACCATCCCGACGGAACCGGATATGATGGGGTGTTCATTGACCAGAACATCGGAGAAGCGGCACTGGCCAGTGCGCCATATGCGGACAATATCCTGGCGCACGCTCAAGGGGCGGTTCATGAACCACAAGCGTCGCCGCATGCTGAAGGCATCATGGTCGCCCCGTGCGAGGGCATCGCGGATGGAGGTTTTCAAGGCGTCCGTCAGGCGTTCGTCCGGGTCGAGCTTCATGGTCCAGGGCGCCGTGATGGGCAGCGTCTCAAGCGCAAAGTTCCATTGATCCCCGAAGGCGCGAAACCGTCGCTGCACCACATGGACGCCAAACTCAAGGGCGATGTCCACGGTTTCATCCGTGCTGTAACTGTCCACCAGGAAAACTTCCTGGGCGAGGTCCTGAATGTTTTCAAGGACCGCGCGCATATTGTGCGCCTCGTTCAGGCTGATCATCACGATGGCGAGCGGAGCTTTTGGATCTGAATGGGGCATTGGCGGCCTCTGGGGCAGGGGCCTTGGATGGCCACCGGGTCGCGCGCAGACTACACCTTGGCCGGGCTGATGCAAAAAACGCGGGGCCCCAAAACGCGCGAAAGTGGCCCTATAGCCTGCTCCCTGGGCCTGCTCCCTGGGCCTGCTCCCTGGGCCTGCTCCCTGGGCCTGCTCGTTGGGCTCGTTCCCTGGGCTCGCCCGTTGGGTTCCCTTAACCCCCGCACCCGGTGCGCCGCGCCGGTGCTGATCGCGGGGGCTCCTGGGGCAAGCGTGCCTTGGGGCGCGCCATGCCTGCGCCACCCGTCGAGGCGGAATACCGGGCCATGGTGTCCGCCCCGCTCAGGTCGCTTCGGTCTCACGGCCCCTCTAACGCATGCGGATGAGGTGAGCCGGTCGACGATCAGTGGTGGTCGTGTTGCTTCGTTTCGGCGTCATTCATGTGGGCCTTCAACTCGCCTTCGCCGCAACCATGGGAAACGTATTCCTCAAGTTCCTTCTCGATCTCCGGATGCTCTTTCTTCAATGTCTCGACCACGTGATGGTCATCAGCCTTGTCACCGTGGAGCACGTGGAAGGCTTCGAGCGCCTGTTGCGCGCCAATCGAGTGGTCGATATGCGCGGCGTGGTCATCACAGCTGTACGTTTCGGCCATTGCCGGTGTGCCGAGTGCAAGGGCTGCGGCGCCGATCAGGGCCGGGATGGAGGCTTTAAGCATCATGGTCTTCCTTCAATGGGACAGGACGGATGGGGGGACAGGGAGCCTGCCGTGCCGAGGCCTACCGCGCAGGAGTTAAAAATCCCTGCTACCGCCCCCCTACCGGCCATGACGCGTGTCAGTCACGGCGGCTCGCCAAGATCAGCGTGCAGACCGGCACACGGCCGCGAAAGCCAAAATGCCAGACCTGCCCCTCCGTGCCGGGATAAAGGATTGCGTCGCCGTCCACATCCGGAAGGCGGGGGCCGCCTGAGGGAAGATCGAGGGACCGGGCCTCGTCCGGCGACAGGGCGCGCCAGGTCGTGGCCAGGGTCAGATGGGGCTGCTGCGGGCAGGACGGACCGAGGGGCGAGAAGCCCAGCAGATTGAGCCAGGTGCCGGCGCGGCAGACGGCGACACCGATTTGCAGGTCCTCACGCCGTTCGATGCGCACCGCAAAGTCGAGCGATCCATCGCCATCGAAATCGTCCCCGATGGTCTCGCCGCCGGGACCGGCAACGGGTGTGTAACGGCGTAGATCAAGGCCGCACGCGGCGATGATCTCCCTGGTTTCCGGCGCGAGAGCGAAAGGTGAGGTCGGTTCAGGGCGACCGAACTCCTCCGTGTCTTGGTCCCCAGTTCGAGCAATCGATGCGCAATCAACCGCACCGGTCAGGAGTAGAAGACTTGCAGCAAGTAGGATTGAACGCATCATTTTTCGGCCTTTGCATCACTTGTCTGCTTGAGCCAGCGCGCGATCTGGTCTTTACTCCAACGCGAAAAAGTGAATGGAGTCATGGCACTAAAAAGCCATTACAGGGGATTTGAAACGATGCCGATGCCGAAAAAGACCACGCTGCTTTCCTTGGTGGCGCTTGGCGCCATGGTCACTCACGGGGCGCTCGCCGAACCGGCCGCTGAAGGCGCGCCGACCACATCGTCCGTGGAAGACGTTTCGACCACCAAGCAGGCCGCTGACTATTATATCGCTCAAATTCTACAGATCGCCCAGGCCTTGGGACAGGTCTCCACCGAAGCGCAAGCAGATGCGGCAACGGCAAAGATCGACGCAGCCCTCCAGAACCTGAATCAGCTGTTCGAACGGATGGAGGGAAAAATCTCCAAAAGCGACTGGCTTGCCGAGACCATGAACCGGCAACAGGAACTCGCGCAGGTGCAGACCCAATTGGGGATGGCCCTGGCGAGTGTGGCGCAGACCAACCCCGCCCTGATGCAGCGGATCGCCGAAAAGCTCAAGGATATGCCAAGCTATAACTGATCCGTAGCATGATAAAAGGGGTGATGCGTGGCTTGCAGGCTCATCGGTGCGCCGCTTTGGTTTTTGTGTGTCCTTGTGATCTCGTCGACGAGCCTTTGGGCAAGCGATGAGCAGACCTGCGCGGGCATCGCCCCCGGTGGCCATCTCATCCATGCCTTTTCGGGAACCGTCTCGCGCGGGGAGCCGTTTCGCGATGACGATGGTTTGGGCTTGGCGCATGTGACGCTTGAGCCTCGCCCCCATGGTTGGCACATCGCGCTGTACGGTCCTCACGGAGAGCCCCTGCCTGTCTTTGCGCCGCCCCAGCGTCCCGTCGAGACCAACCCATTGAACCTGGCGGGTTGGCACTTCCGCAATGCCGCCAATGACGGACCCAACACGGGCGACGTGAATGCCCCGCAACATCGTCGGCGCTTTGCCTTCGGAGCGTTGGCTGTCGGCGCTGCGCATCCAGAGACCATGACGCCGGCGCAGCCGGGCCAAGCGCCTTCCGGCGATATTGGAGGCCTTGGGGAAATCGTTCTGGGGCCCTTTGAGTTGAGCCCCCCTGCCCCGGGCGAGCGGGCGTCCTTTGAATGGCTGAACTTTAAGGGGTGTCTGGCCTTTCGCCAGGGCGCGGCAGAACCAGTTTCGCCCAGTCCGGATGCGGAGCCGATGTCACTCATGCAAGCGGCGTCCGCGCTCAAGGCCTGCGGCCTCGACCAATCCACATATCAAATCAGTGGGCGGATGGCGGGCGGCCCATTCGGCGGTCAGCCCGGCGTGTTGCGCCCTGATATGGATGGCGACGGCTCGCCCGACCTGCTGGCCGCCATAGAACGGCGCGAGGACAAACGTCCAGGCGCCGCACTCTGTTTGAGCGATGCGAGCCGGCTTCTTCTGGCGGGCTATGACGGGCCAATCGGGCCTCAGCTTATGCCGGACTATTTCAAGTCGATCGATGTGTGGGCTGTCTTTCCCCAAGGGCCCATTGCCCCGGGGGCGTCCGGGGCTGTGCCGCCGACATTGCGCGGCGATGCGGTGCTGCTCGGCAAATCAGAGACGTCGAGCGTGCTCCTGTTTTTGACCCCCGATGGTCGCCTGGACAGTTATTGGCAGGGGGATTGACCCAATGGCGTCGCCGCTGTTCGGAAATCTCGTTCTCGCGCTTTGGGCGTGTCTCTTTTTCGGTGCCTTTGCCGCCTATATGGCGATTGCGCCCGATGGCGACGGCTTCACCCGAAATGCAAACCGTGTGCTGATCTTCCTGGCTTTGCAAGCAGCGGCCATTGTGCCTGCCCTTCTCGCACTGCCGTCGGCGCGTGCCCGTTCCAGTGCGTGGATGCGCTGGGTGAGCCGCATGCCGGCGGTTATCGCCGGGCTGTTGGTCGGCGCCTTTGTTCTGTTCGTGCTCTACGGCATGTTCGCGCCGCGCCCCGGACCGCTCCCCGCGACCGGCCGTGCGCCCACGCTTGAGGCGGCGTCATGGGCTTAGCGCAACGCTCCGTCTGGGTGCTGAATGGCGCTGTTGCCGCCGTGGTCCTGGTGATTGGCGGATGTTCCGAGCCGTCCGCCGCCGATCCCTCTTCGGGCCGCTTCGACGGGCTTTACCGTCAGGGCTTTGAACAAAGCGCGTTCTATCCAGACGGGGGCGGCGGGCCCTATTGGATGGACTACACGGAGGCGGTCGGACCCGAACTACAGGCCCATGTTCAGCGCAAGGCCGGGCAACGGGGCAGCCATATCACCGTGCGCCTCGCCGTTGAAGGCACGCTGGAGAGCGGAGGCGGCTTTGGCCATCTCGGTCGTTATGAAGGCCGCCTGACGGCCACGCGCGTGCTGACGATCGAGCCGATCGATGACGCGACGTTTTTCGCTCGAGCAGAGCTGGAACACCAACCGGACAAAGACGATGGGAATAACCGTGACTGAGCACCATTTCCACAAGCCTTCACGGCAAGGGCAGAGGTTTCTTCGTGCAGGATCCTCTCATCCGTGTGCTTTGTATCGGGTCATCCTTGCTGCCCTGTTGGCTGCAACGCTGTCGTCCGGCACGGCTCGCGCCGACGGTAAGACATGCTGCAATCTCGACACCAAGCAATTCGAAGCCGCCGCTTCACCGGCCGCCTGCGAAGCTGCCGGCAACCGGGTCGCTTTGGGTTCGACACCGGACTCCTTCGCCAAGGCGGCCGTGTGTTTTCAAAGCGCCGTGCAACAGGCCAATCAAGCTCTGGCCAATACCGGAGTGGATTTCTCGAAACTTGGTCAAAGCGGGCCGTCGTCCGGCGATGTCGCCAATCTGGTGCAACAGGCACAGATTGGATCTGGCGGACCGGCGCAATACCAGTGCTGCAATGTGCCCGGAAAGGCCTTCGTGGGCACCATGGCGGCCGCCGCATGCCGGGCAAAGGGCAGTGGGCATCTTCCCGACACGCCGGATAATCTTGAGGCGGTACAAGTTTGCCGAGCCGCGCCGAGTCTTGGCAGCACTTGGGAAAAGAAGGATTTCGTGGCCAATATCGAGGGCGGCGATTTCGAGACCTGGAAGGACGCACACAGGCCGACCGGTTTCGGCACTTACGGCGTGCCGCCGTCCGTGCTCGCCTCCGGCAAGGCCCTCGACATGCAGACCACGTTCCGCTCGCCCGATGCCCATACGGGTGAGTTTTCCTTACGGCTGAAGAATTTCGATTTTCTGTCCGTGGTGCCCAAGCGCGAAGCGGCAATTGCCCGGGCGCTGGGCGGCAAGGCGCCAGCGGCGCAGGCCGGCGTGTTCTCCTGCGCCGATCCGTGCCCGGAAAATGCACCGGTCAAGAGCGGAGGCGGCCAGGATGTGTTTGCGTCCCTCGAGGCGACGTCCATCGAAAGCCACATCTGTATCGCCTATAAGGGCTATGTCGCGCCTGAGGATGAACTGTCCCTCAACGTCGTGGCGTTCGACGGCACGACAGCCGTGGCTGGCGTCAACCAGGCGCCCAGCGCCGACTCGGTGATCACGCAAAGCTCCTCTGACTGGGTGCGCTTCGCCGTGCCCCTGAGTGCGCCGCAGACCCGGGCGCCCGAGAGCGGCCGCGTCGGCCTGCAGGCTCAAGTGCAGCCCCGAGGCATGATGAAAAATGTCATGTCCAGCGGCATTCCTGGTCAGGTCAGTACGCAGACGGATGTTCTCCTCGACAGCATCCATTTTTGCAGCCTGGTGGATATCACGGCGTATCGCAGCCCGGCGATGGCGCGCTCGGGCGCCGTGCGGGTACCTGATTCGGAAGAGGAGACCCTAGGCGTCCAGGCCTTCGTCAATCTTGATAATGACGATAATGATGCCTTCTGGGACCATGAGGACACGGATGGGGTTGAAGGCGATGATGATCTCGTGCGCCTGCGTCTTGAACTGCCCATGAATTCCTTCGGCAAGGTGAAGCTGCTGGCGCCCGGCCTCGGCAAGCGCTATGCGCTGTGGGACGACCGGAACAAGTCGCGCCCCTTCGATCTGGCCAATAAGGAACTGGAAGTTGAAGACTTGCTCCGTGCCGATGCACAAGGCACGCGCTTCGTGCGCGATGTGTGGGTGGAGGCCATCGCACCGAGCACGGCCAGCGGAGATGAAGAGTTCGTCTTTAGTTTCAAAAACCGGCTCAACCAGGACAAGGAAATCACCGACCGGATCGTTTTCACGACCCTTGGCGTCGAGGAAGTAACCTGGGTCGGCAAGGATAAAGACGCCAGCGCTCCTGAGATCGATGTTGATCCGAGTTGGCCCGAATGGGCCGAAGGCAAGGGCCTGCGCGTTTTCCCGGGCAAGCGTTGGGACGGCAACAAGCCAAGCAGCCGCACGAAGCAGGAACTCCAGGTCGAAGTGAAACTGTCCGCCAAGCCCACCCGTCCTGTGAAAGTGCATCTGAAGTCCTTCGACGTGGATGATCCCTCGACCTACGACCCTATCCTCGATGATGAGTCGGTCGCGGAGGACAATCGCCACGCGGAGGATCCGGGCCGCGCCGGTATGTTCCTTGAGTCAGGGTCGCAGACCCACTCGGTGGAGCTGAAGGATCAATCCGTACGGACTGGTTTCAAAGTGGGTCTGCGACCGGGAGACAATTACCGGATCGTCGCCGGCTTCAACAAGAAGTTGGTGGCCAAGCTGCTCAATGACGACACGGCCCTCTCCAAATATCGTGGGGACCATTCGACCAAGGTCGTCGACCCGGACATGCTCGAGGAGACCAAGTCCGTGCCCGATGCGCGGATCCGACAGCACGAGCACTATGAAAGCCCCGTGCTGACGATCTGGCGGCGAATTCACGCCGAGCTCGACACTATGGACACTGTCGACCAGAACGACGAGATGGTCACGGTCACCAAGGTCACGCCGACCAAGGACTGGACCTTTGGCACGGGCGGACCGAAGCAGCAAAGCCTGCTTCAGCTCAAGAATAATCTGTTCCATGGTGAATTGCCGCCGGAATCCCAGTCCGACCGCACGGGTCATTTCAACAGTTTCGCCGGCGGTAAACTCCATCTTGGTAAGGAAGTTTTTGAGGTGACGGGTAGCAGCGCGCATGAGCAAGGCTATTACGACGAAATTCGTGTCGCCTATGACAAATCCCGCGCGCCCTTGACGGCCGATGATTTCAAAAACGTCAAGGCGCGGCTTCAGGATGACGACCCCGAGCGGGACGGCGATCCGGTTCCGGCTATCGATTTCACATTGACCCACAAGCTTCTGGCGCGGGCCTACATGGAACTCGATCTGAAAACACTGCCCAATGACCAAAACCCGGTGCCCTTCATCCTGCATTTCAAGGACGACAGCCAGACCTATCTGAAGCAAAAATTCGAGCCCCACTTCAAACATCAAAAGCTCGATAATGATCCTGAGTTTTGGGTCGTCTATATCCTGAACGCCTATCAGGGGCGCTTGATTGAGGACGGCGACGGGATCAAGGATACCGGCAATATTGCTGGCCAGACCGACGCCAATCCATCCGGTCCCAATGTGGGCAAGGACGGATGGGGCATGGTGATCTTCCAGGAATCAGGTCGTGATCTTGAGGCCAATCCAGCTTATGGCCGAGGCTGGAATCGCGACACCATCCCCGCCCATGAGATTGCCCATCTATTCGGTGTGGTGCATGCGGACGACTATATTATGTCCTTCACGGATCACTTCCGTCCATCGATTTACAGTCCCATTACACTAAAGAAAATGCGGGCAGCAGAGTTTCCATAACCGTCCGCTCACTCTGACAACAAGGGATGAGACCCATGACCATGTATCGACCCTGGACCGCTATCGGCGCGGCCGGCCTTCTGTTGATCTGCCTGTCCGGCCAGGCCCTGGCGGCCGAGAACGCCGCAGTGGATCGCGAACCGGCGGATCTTCTGACCCTGGCTAAGGGCGCCGTGCTGGTCGAGGCGTCGCACAAGCGGCGCGATGCCCTGGCGTTAATCGACGGCGATCCCAAAAGCACATGGAACATCGCCGCCATTAAAAAGCCGGGACCCTACCGATTTACCTTTGAGCTTCTGGCGCCGGCGCGGCTCTCGGCCGTCGGTGTCGGGGGGGCAGGCCCGCGCCCGGGCGGCGTTGCGGGCGGCTCTGCCAAGACCGTGACTGTGGAAGGCGCGCGCGCGCCGCGCGGCGGTACGTTTGAGCGGCTCGCCACTGTCGAGGCGGCGCCGGACGGTGTGACCCTGACGGAGCTTTCAGGGTCTCCTGAGGTTCAGGCGCTCCGCTTCACGGTCGAGGCGGCCCATTCGGCTGAAGCCGCCTTTTGGTACGTGGCCGAGTTCGTGGCCCAAGGAGCCATGAGCGTTCCGGAGACGGAGGACCGTTATACCGGCGTCTTTGCGACCGGTCGCTCGACCCATATAGAACTCAAGCAGGACGGCATCGCGCTCACGGGCTGTTACAGCGACAATGGCGGGCGCAGCTTTGGCGCCCTCACCGGCTCCGTGGTCGACGGGGTCGCGCTCCTTGAGTGGAAATCGCAAGAGAATATCGCGGGGACGGCCGTGCTCACCGTGGACTCCGAGGGGGCTTTGAGCGGTGTGCGCTATCGCCATCGCAGCCGCAGCCCCTGGGGCGGTCCACGGGCCAGCGAGGACGTCACGACGCCGTGTTCGGAGGATCGCACGCCGGCGAACCCGATCCTGGAGGCCCTCGACACGCAAGGCGAGGCGAAGATTTACGGGATCCTGTTCAATCACGACTCTGATGTGCCGCGCTCAATCTCGCTGCCCGCCCTGGAGTTACTGCGCGAAGCCCTGGAGGCCCGCCCGGCCTTGCGCGTTGTCATTGAGGGGCATACGGATTCCGATGGTGCGGACGCCTATAACCTCGACCTTTCCGCGCGCCGGGCCGCCGCCGTTGTCGCCTGGCTGACGGAACGGGGCATTGCGGCCGATCGTCTGCGCTCGGAGGGCAAGGGCGAAGGCGAGCCGGTGGCTTCGAACGACAAGGCCGACGGTAAGGCCCTCAATCGCCGTGTCGAAGTCGCGGTGATCAAGTAAGGCCGGCGGCGGTCGCGCAGCGGGACCGGGTTAAGGCCCAGTCCCGCGCAGGTCGGCTCTGGTCATTGCCGCGGCACGCGTGATCAGGTTCAGCCAAGCCAAGTGCAGGCGCCGACGAGGTAGCCTGCATCTTCTTTGTCCTCCTCACCTGGATGAATATCCCAGTTCTTCTGGCCCCACAGGCGCCAGGGCTCGACTGGTTCATCGGGTTTGAAGGGGTCGGATGTGGGCTCGTCCCGTGACGCGAAGCTGTGTACTCCGCGTCCCGCCCGATAGGTGCGCGTTCCGTCTGGCGCAATGTCGTAGACCAGCGGCGCTGGCGGCAAATAGGTGAGTTGCTCCTCCTCCACCACGCCGCGCCGCACCCAAAAAGTACGTTCACGCTCATATTCGCTGGCAAAATTAGCGTGGCAATAGCGGCGCAGCCGTCCCTCGGGGCACCGCAATTCACCCGCATACCAACTTGCCTTGATGGGCATCTTGCGCCAGGGGAACAGTGTTTCCAGGTCCGTGCACTCGCGGTGCTCGCCGGTTTGAGGATCGACCACCATGGCATCGATCTCCTTCAACCAAAGCACACCGTCTTCGATCGACCACGTGGCCACATAGCCCCGCCAAAGCGCCGTGCAGGCCCGCGCGAAACGGGGCCGCCGGTCCTTGGGCAAACGCCCCACATAACTGTCCAGGGGAAGGCTGCACAAGTCGAGGCGCTTGCCCCGATGGCACAGAACATCCGGGATTTGGGCGGTCAAAACACCCTCCTGTTGCTAAACAATCCGTGTGGGAAATATAGCAAATCGAAGCCCGTCCAGCAACTTCCGGACGTTTACTAGTGTATTGAAAATAAATGAGTTTCAGGAAAAACTGCGCCCGCGATAAGCGAGTCTATGGCTTGTTTTTTTTAGGCGATTTCTCCCGGTCCGGGGCCATGATCGACCGCAGGATTTCGCGCGCTTCGGACGCCCAGCGAGCATCCGCCTGCCTACGGAGCATGCCGAAGCGCAGCGTCAGATAGGCAAGCTTTTTCCAGTCCTCCATCTCCTCGACGGGTTCGGGGTAGTGCTCTTCTTCGATGGCCTTGAAGCCGTTAAGGGCGGCCTCGCTCTCTCGGTAAAAGGTGTCGATGTGTGCCTCCAGGGGCTCGGGCCCTGAGATCATGCCGCCATAGACCTTGACCAGAAGCGGGCTTCGAACCGGAGGGTGAGCCGGCGGCGCCTGGAGCCAGGCCAGAAGGTCTTCACGGCCCCTGTCGGTGATGGAATAGAGCTTCCGGTCCGGCTTGCTGCCCTGGGGTTCGACGCGGCACGCCACCAAGCCCTCTTCGTCCATCTTTTTCAGCTCGCGATAGACCTGTTGATGGCTCGCGCTCCAGAAATATCCGAGCACGGTCTCAAAGTCCTTGGTGATCTCATATCCGCTGCGGTCTTCATCGGCGAGGGCGACCAGAATTACACTGCGCAAGGACATTTTCTAACGCTCCCTGCGGAGGAAAGCGTTCGGCCACGGGCTGCAAGGGCGGGGCGTGCCTTGCGCCGCCTTGATCCATGCGCTATATGCAATTTGTTGCAGATGTAGAGGTCTTGCCATGGGTTCGTCATCCACTGTGGTTCGCGTGGTCTTGCCGTTGGCGGCGCTGTTTGTCGGCGGTGTCAGTTTCGCCGTTTCGAACGGCAATGGCGCAAGTCCCTATGCGGCTTGGGTGACGCCCGTCCTCCTGCTCCTGTTTTCCCGGTGGGCGCCTGTTGTCTCCGGGTTTGTCGCCATTTTAGGGGTCACGTCGGTCGCTTCATTTTTTGCCTTCGAGGGGATGATACCGGGCGGCAGGGAGGCGTCGATATCGCTCGCGCTCTCGGCCGGGGTGGCGACGGCGCTTGTGTTCCTCATGGACCGGCTGATCGCGCCGCGCTTGCCCGAACTTGCCGCAACCCTTGTTTTGCCCTCGGCGTCGGTCAGTCTCCTCTATCTCAGTTCACTTGGTGCGCCCTTCGGCACCTGGGGCAATGATGGTTATGCGCAAGGAGAGCTGTTGATCATTGCCCGGTTCGCAAGCCTTTTTGGGCTTTGGGGCGTGGCGTTTCTGCCCTATTGGCTGGCCTCGGTGGTTGTGACGCGCGCGGAGCGATGGGGCCGCGCAAAGACGGCGCTGTCGGTGCCGGCGGTCATGGTGGTGGCGGCGTTTGTCGCGGGGCATGGGCTTTTGTCTGGGTTGGGCTGGACAAAGGGCGTGACTGAGGTGCGCACCGCGATCACGGCCATCGAGATCGACGGGTTGCCGGATCACATGTGCCGTACGGAGGATTTGCTTTGCAAACAGAAGGCACTCGATGGGGCGATCAACGCGCCGCTGTTTGCTCTCTCCTCACGTGCCGCGGCGGACGGGGCAACCCTCATCGCCTGGCACGAGGGGGCGGCCCTCGCCTATGCGCGCCATGAGGACGATCTTGTTGCCAGGGCAAGGGACTTTGCGTCGACACAGGGCGTCTATCTTGTTGCCGCGCTTGGTATTCTGCCCGATGATTTTCCCACCGGGCTCATTGAGAACAAGGTCGTTGTCATTTCACCGGAGGGCCAGGTGAGCGCGCCCTACTTCAAGGCCCGCCCGGTTCCCGGGGAGCCCATCGTCAAAGGCGACGGCGTGCCCGTTCTCGTCGACACGCCCTTTGGGCGAATCGGCCTCCTGGTTTGTTTTGATGCGGACTTTACAGGGCCGGCGCGTGAGGCGGCGCGGGCGGGCGCGGAACTTCTTGTCGTGCCCTCAAACGATTGGCCGGCCATCACGCCGCTCCATGGGGAGATGACGCGTTTCAGAGCCATCGAAAACGGCGTCACCCTGCTCCGCCCCGCAAGCAACGGCCTTGCGGTTGCCTATGATGAGACCGGCGTGGAACAGGTCCGGCGCACCCCATCGCGTGATCAGACCGGATACATCGTGTTTGACTTGAAGATCGGCGCACGCGAAACCGTGCACCGCATCATCGGCGACAGCTTCGCCCTCGCGGCATTGGCCTGTCTGGGTATGCTGATCATCGCCGCTATCGCAATGCTTGTTGTGGCTCCTAAGCAGTCAAAAGCAAAGGACACGGATCACGTGTAAGGACGTTCGTCGTCACGCCACCACAAATGCAGACGCCAACAGCAGCGGGGCACCCTGACTATATTGGGCTGCCGCGTAACGAATAGGGGATGGTCTTGCGGTGTAATGAAGGCGCGAGGCGACAAATCCGCACCGCGCTTAAGGGCGCGACCGTGGCCCGGCGCCGTTGCGCCGGCCTTGCGGAGCGCGCCAGAAGGTTCGACAGCGGCGTGTGCGCGCAAGAGCAGCGGAATCCCTTTTTG
>CAYYTT010000041.1:0-6072 GCA_964474635.1 uncultured Alphaproteobacteria bacterium
CCGTGCCGTCGGCCAGCACCGCTTCGAGCCCCAGCACCATGTCGCGCATCATCCCATAGCGGATCACCCGGTTGCCGCCGGCATTGGTGGAGATGGTGCCACCGATGGTGGCGCTGCCCCGTGAGCCAAGATCGAGCGGCAGGAACAGGCCCTGGGCTTCCACCGCGTCCTGCACGGCTTGAACCGGCGCGCCGGCCTGCACCACGGCGATGCGGTTCTTGGGGTCCACTTCCTCGATGGCTGTCATCAGTTCCATGGACAGATTGACCTCAAGCGCGCCGGCCACGCCCCCCTGGACAAGGCCCGTCGCGCCGCCCAGGGGCACGATCGGTTGGCCGTGCTCCCGGGCGAGGCGCAACATGGTGGCCACGTCCTCGGTGCTGCGCGGGCGCAGGATCGCCCGGGCTTGATTCGGCCGCGGATCGCCCCACCCCGTGGCCCGCGCCGCCACGTCCTCCCCCGTCAACACGCCGCCGGGCGGCACGGCATTGGTCAGGGCGTCGAGAAATGGTCCGGCCATGGCTTGCGTCCTCCTGGGTTTCCCGTCCGCGCGGCGTTTTTTGGGTCCGATCGTTGAGCGCGGCATGGACCGCGCCGCCCCGCGCATCTTTTTGGGGCGGTTCGATCTCGTAATCCGTGCCGCCACGCAGTATAGACAGCATCGGGGATGGGAACAGGTTTTCAGGCCAGTTAGGCCACGCGCGGGGTGAGCGTTCGGCGTATCGCGCCCGTGGCCGGTGACATCACAGAGGGGATCCTCATGGATTTGCAGCAAAGGGTTCGCCGCGCGGGCCTTGCCGCCGTGGCCGCCTTATGGGCGGCGTTTGCCGCCGCGCCGTCGGCAGCCGACCACGACACCATTCGTATTGCGACATGGAACATCGCCAATCTGCACCATGCCGCGGGCGAGTCCGTGCCCGGACGGGATGTGGTGCGCTCGGACGAAGATTATACCTGGTTGCGGCACTACGCTTACGATCTGAAGGCCGACATCGTGGCCCTTCAGGAGATCAACAGCCGCGCGGCGGCCCATCGCCTGTTCGGTCGCGGCGGATGGCAGGTGTTCATCTCCGGGCGGCGGAGCAAGGATCTTGACCATTACGATCTGACCGGGGAATGGGGCGAGGGCTCCATTTACACGGGCTTCGCGGTGCGCAAGTCCCTCAACGTGATTTCGGTGAAGTCCGTCGACGCGCTTGAAGTGGAACATGTGGATCCGCGCACGGGCCTGTCGCGCAAGACGCGCTGGGCCATGGAACTCACCGTGGAGCGGGGCGGTCAGCGCCTGATGCTGCTGGGCGTTCATTTGAAGTCGGGCTGCTTCACCGGCGCCCTGCGCGATGCGGAAAATGAGTTCGGCGCCTTCGTCAGTGACCGTGATGCCGATTGCACCACCGCCTCAAAACAGGTCGGGCCGCTGCGCCGCTGGATCGAGGCACGCCTGGATGAGGGCATGCCCTTCGTCATTCTGGGCGACTTCAACCGGGCCTTCGATGTGCGCGGTGCGGAGGATCATCTGTGGCAGGGGCTGACCGGTGGCCTGCCGGGCGGCGCGCAGCTGACGCGCTATCCCAATGGGCTCAAGGCCACCTGCTGGAAGGACGCGGCGCCGGCGCCCTATCACGCGGATCCGATCGACCACATGATTTTCAGCCCAGCCGCCGCCGCTATGGTGGTTCCGGACAGTTTTGGCTGGCTCACCTATGACCGGTCGCTGGCGGTGCGCTATGGGCGCATTTCGGACCATTGCCCGGCTTACATCTCCTTGACCTTGCCGCGCCGGCCCGTCGAAGGGGAACGTGATGGGGCCGAACGCAATGGTGCTGAGCATGGGGCCGTTCCGGCGTCTTCTTCTTCTGCCGAGGCGGCACGCCTGATTGAGATCGATGTGGCCGGGGCGCTGGCCAAGGGGCTGCGTCCCTTGGGCTTTCCGGCGGTCAATCCGGCCGACCGGGCGGACGCGGAAAAAGACGGTTGACCCACGACACGATGGCCCGGCCCGTGTGCGACCACGCGGGCCGGGACAGGACGGTCCCCTGCCAAACAATCAGAAGCCGGTCAAAGGCTTTGATCTTCGGCCGGCTCGGCGATCAGGTCGATTAAGTCCAGGAGGGTCTGGCGCAGGCTGTTGTCATCAATGTTTTGAAAGGCGCGGTTCAATTCCACGAATTCGCGCGCGCCGAAGCGGGGCGATGTCGCCTTGAAGGCGGCCAGCACATCGTCCGAGCCATCATCGCCCGTGGCGGCGGCGTTCAATCCTTCGAAAAAGAAATCCACATTCACGTTCAGGAGAGCTGACAATTCGTAAAGGCGGGACGCGCCGATGCGGTTCGCCCCTTTTTCGTATTTTTGTATTTGTTGAAAAGTCAAACCAAGATTTCGAGCCAGATCCTGCTGGCTGATCCCAAGGCTTAGCCGGCGGATTCGGACGCGGTTCCCAACATGTTTGTCGATGAGCCCGGTTGCGTGTACCGCCACCTTAGACCCCCTTATGACAACATTACGTTCAACCGTTTTCTGCCTGTCAATCTCGCGTTTTGAGAGTAGTCCCCGACTTTGCGTTACGCAATCTCTTCCGGCGCAAAAATGAGCAGTTACCCGGTCTCCGCGAGAAATAAGGGGGAAGAGACTTTTTTCGCACCGGCGTTCCGCTATGGTGCCAGCGCCGTGGAGGAGCCACCGGGCACGCCGCGCCATCCCGAACCGTTCCGATGGGAGCTTGCTTCCCGCCATGACGATTTCGGGGTCGTGGGGCTTAGCGTCCGGCGGCGCACCGCCTCCCAGAGCCTGCCGATCCCTATCCTGCCGGCCGCCTTTCGCAGGCCCGCCATGCCGGGGCCGGAGCAGGGGGTTGGGGACGGGCCCGCGGCATCGCACCAGAAGGTTTACGCGCCTGGGCCACGGCCCGCGCAGAACCGGACTGCCCGCTCGCGGGGCCGCTCGCCGCCGCCGGGCCATCCATGTTGTATCGAACAAGAGCTGTCACAGGGGATTCCCATGACCGAGACCAAGACCACCGACAACCAGGCCATTTTGTATTCCAAGGTGGAGCCGCTGACGCCGACGCTGCATGGCGCGCTCGGCCTCGTCCGGATCGACCAGCCCCTGCTGTTCGCCCGCGACGCCCACGCCGTGCCCCTGAATACGATCGAGTTCAACTTCGCGCTGAAGAATTATCCGATTGTCTTTGCGGGGACGGATTCGCCCATGCCGGTGGCCGTACTCGGCATGCAGGAAAAGGAAAATCTGTTCGTGGACGCCGACGGCAAGTGGCTCGAGGCGGCCTATGTCCCCGCCTATATTCGCCGCTACCCGTTCATTTTCGGCCAGAGCCAGGACGGCCAGCAGCTCACCTTGTGCATCGACCGGGACTCCAAGCTGATCGGCGAGAACGCGGACTTCCCGTTCTTCAACGGCACCGAGCTCACCGACACCAGTAATAAGGCGATGGAGTTCTGCAAGACCTTCCATCAGCACCACATCGCGACCCAGAAATTCGGTGTCATCGTGAAGGAAATGGATCTCTTCACGAGCCAGCAGGTGACCATGAAAGGCCCGGACGGAAAAACCCACGTGGTGGGCAGCTACCTCGCCATCGATGAGAAGAAGTTCAACGAACTCAAGGACGAGGCGATCCTCATCCTGCGCAAGGCCGGCGCCCTGCCGTTCATTTATATGCACCTCAGTTCCCTGTCGAACTGGCAGTCCCTGTCCTTCCGCCGCCAGCAGATGCTGGGTGCGCCGTTCCCGCCGAATGCGCCGGAACTGCCCGAGGGCCAGGCCGCCAACGCCAATGTGGCCACCAGCGGGACGGCCTGATCGGGTCTTTGCCTGTGACCTGACCGCCTGAGCCATGCGCCCCGGGGCTCCCCGCTCCGGGGCGTTTTGCGCCGATGAACCACGGGTGTGCCGGGCGCGATTTTCGGTTAGTGTTTCCAAAAGCCGGCGAAATGGGTGCTGGCAGCGGACTTCAACGGCACGGCGCACGACGTCCTGGGCGCGGAGCCAGGCACGGGGGTATTCCGACATGCTTCGATTTTTGTCTCAGGTCCTGGCGGGGATCCTGGCGGCGCTGATTGTTTTGTTCGTGATCATTCCTGGAATTTTCATCGTTCTCGCGTCCAGCGGCGTGAAGCCCCTGCCCGCAAGCATGATGCTCAGTCTCGACATGCGCTCGGCCCTGCCGGACCGGGAAGAAGTCAGTCTTACCGGCGGCGACGGTCCTGGCGTGAAGTCCATCGTCGGCCTTGTTCGGGTGCTGCAGCGCGCCGAGACCGATGAGCGGGTAAAGGGCGTTTACCTGCGCGTGGGCGGAACGGGCCTTTCCGTGGCGGCTGCGCAGGAATTGCGCGAGGCGCTGGCGCGCTTTCAGGCACGGGGCAAGGTGGTGCACGCGCATACCCAGTCGCTGACCTCGCCGGGGCTTGGCGCCTATTATTTGGCTTCGGCTGCCGACGTGTTCTCCATGCAGCCCAATGGGGCGATTTTCACGTCCGGTCTGCAGACGAGTTCGGTCTTCCTGCGCGGGCTTCTGGATGAAGTGGGCATCGCGCCCGATTTCCGTGGCCGGAAGCAATACAAAAGCGCCATCAACACCTTCATGGAAACCGATTACACCGAGCCCATGCGCGAGGCCCGCACCGCACTCATCACCTCGGTCTATGACGGTGTGATGCAGGATATTTCCGAAACGCGCGGCGTCGCCCTCGACCAGCTCAAGGCCCAGTTCAACGATACGCCCCTGATCGGCGACGCGGCGGTGACCGCAGGGCTTGTCGATAGTCTGAGCCACGAGGTCGATGCGCGCTCGAATGCCCGCAACGCCGGCGGGGCGGGCACGCAGATCGTTTCTGTGCGTCGCTATGCGAGTGAGCCCGTTGTCATTCCCGAGGGCGGTACCGCGGTCGCGCTTGTCCACGCCGTTGGCCAGATCGTCGAAGGGGACGATGCCGGTGGCGGCCTTGGCGATACCCAGCAGATTGCGGGCGACGTCTATGCCCGGGCCATCATGTCCGCCGTGCGCAATGACGAGATCAAGGCCATCATTCTGCGCGTCGACAGCCCCGGCGGCTCTCCCATCGCGTCCGAGCAGGTGCGGGATGCCCTGACCCGCGCCCAGGCGGCCGGCAAACCGGTCATCGTGACCATGGCCTCGCTTGCCGCGTCGGGCGGGTACTGGATTGCCATGACGGCCGACAAGATCGTGGCCCATCCCGGAACGCTCACCGGATCGATCGGTGTTTTCACGGGCAAATTCGCGGTCGGCGGCCTCTTGAACAATATCGATGTGAATATGGGCGAGATCTTCACCAATGAGGGGGCGCGTCTGTTTTCGACAAACAGGACCTACACGGAAGAAGAGTGGACCCGTCTTGGCCGCTTCCTTGACTCCATCTACTCGGACTTCATTACAACGGCGGCCGAGGGGCGGAGCATGAGTGTGGCCCAGGTCGACGATTATGCGGGCGGGCGCATCTGGTCTGGCGCCGATGCACTGTCCCGGGGTCTCATCGACAGCCATGGCGGTTTGCGCCGGGCGATGGATCTGACGCGCGAGGCGCTCAATCTGTCCGCGGACGCTCAGATCGATCTGAAAGACTTCCCGGGCCGGCCTGGGTTCTTCGAGATCATCTCGCGCCTGTTCAGCGGATCCGTTGGCGTGATCGAGGCCGCCAAGGCCATCAATGAAATCATGACCACCGAGGCGATCGTGGCGTTGCGCCAGGCCGCCATTCTCGGCAGTGAAGAGACACCGCTCGTTTACGAAGAAATGGGCGAAGTGTACTGATCTTTTCGAGGCCCGTGATCGATCGCAGATGTTAAAAAACGCGGCGGGATGATGTCATCCCGCCGCGTTTTTTGTCCGTGCAAGGACCACTTGCTATCGCGGGGCGATAAGTTCGCACCGCCCCGGCGGAGCGCTTGCAGCGCGTGAGCGCAAAAAACAAAGAGCAACGGCGCGCAGGAGATCAGACTGATTCCGATTTCTCGCCCGTTGCTCTCAGGCCGCGACCGCGGCCCGGCGCTGTTGCGCCGCCCCCGCGGAGCGCTTGCAGCGCGTGAGCGCAAAAA
>CAYYTT010000041.1:6172-8389 GCA_964474635.1 uncultured Alphaproteobacteria bacterium
GCCCGGCGCTGTTGCGCCGCCCCCGCGGAGCGCTTGCAGCGCGTGAGCGCAAAAAACAAAGAGCAACGGCGCGCAGGAGATCAGACTGATTCCGATTTCTCGCCCGTTGCTCTCAGGCCGCGACCGCGGCCCGGCGCTGTTGCGCCGCCCCCGCGGAGCGCTTGCAGCGCGTGAGCGCAAAAACAAAGAGCAACGGCGCGCAGGAGATCAGACTGATCCGGATTTCTCGCCCGTTGCTCTTGCGCTTATTTGCCTTCCGCTTCGGGCTCCTCCGGGCGGATAATCGTCGGACCCAGATTTTTCAGGATCTGCCGGGCATCGAAAGCGGACGGATTATCCTTGGGCTTGGGACCCCGGCCGGTCTGAATGATGGCCTGCGCCGTATATTCGCGCCGCTCCCGCGTTGTGCCGGATGTGGTGCCGAAACCGGCGCCAAAGCCTGTTGTGCCGTACACGAACCGGCCCGGCGCGCCGTCAATGAATGTGCCGAAGGAGCGGAAGGTGCTGATCGCTTCGGTGCCTTCCTCCAGCACGATGAAGTAGTCATAGCCGAATTGCACAGTCACTTCGGCGGCACGGAACAGCAGGTAGTTCTCGACCCGGGGCAGATCGGTCAGGCTGTTACCCGTAAAAGTGACCCGGAACTTGTCGTCTTCCAGGCGAAAGTCGGCATAGCCGTCCCCTTCGTCACCCTGGGGCTGATAGGGGGTCGCGGTTACACAGGCGGAGAGGATCAAAGCCCCCGCCGCCGCAACCGCGGCCGACTTCAAAAACGATGAGATGCGCATGACAGTCCGTCTCCTCTACCCATTTGCGCGCTGCCGTATCCGCCAGCCTTAAGGACTGTTCCCCAAGGCCCGCGCCAGTGCAATTGGACAACCCGCATCGCCACCAAAATTGATTGCATCTGTCGCGGGTCATCTCTCCAAGACAAACAGTTGGGCCCGGGAATTTCAGTCCTCAGGCCGCGGGTTTTTCGCAAACCACCATGTAATTAACCATCGGATCCCGGGATCGGGCCCACCGGTCCAGCAAGGGGTTGTAGCTGACGCCGATGGGCGGGCGCACGGTCAGGCCGTGGGGCGTGAGGGCATCGCGGATCTCGATGGGGCGGACCAGTTTTTCGTACTGGTGTGTGCCCTTGGGCAGCCATCCGAGGACCTGTTCTGCGCCCACAATGGCCAGGGCATAGGCCTTCAGGGTCCGGTTGATGGTCGCCACGATCATGACGCCGCCGGGCTTCAGCAGATCCGCGCATGCGCCCAGAAACGCGTTCACGTCCGCGACATGCTCGACGACTTCCATGTTCAAGATCACGTCAAAGCGCTCGCCCGTGGCCGTCAAATCTTCGACTTCACCGGCCCGGTAGTCGATCTGGAGGCCCTGTTCACGCGCGTGGACCTGGGCGGTCTTGATGTTCTTTTCCGCCGCGTCAACCCCGGTCACGCCCGCGCCGAGCCGGGTCATGGGCTCACTCAATAGCCCTCCGCCGCAGCCAATATCGAGCAGGCGCAGGTCCTCGAAGGGCCGGCGCGCATCCGCGTCGAGGCCGAAATGCCGGCAGACCGTTTCGCGAATGAAGGCCAGGCGCACGGGGTTGAACTTGTGCAGCGGCTTGAACTTGCCCTTGGGGTCCCACCACTCGGCGGCCATGGCGGAAAACTTATCGACCTCGGATGGATCGATGGTCACCCCGGACGGCGGGGACGGCCGGTGCTCGGCGGACCCGTTCTCGAGATCGTGCTCAGACCGGTCGGGAGTATCCGGGTGGAGCGTCTGGTTTGTGGTCATGGGATAACTTTCATCGCAAGAATTCGAACTGCAAACCCCTTTATAGAGGGACGTTTCGGCTTTGACACGGGTCAATGTTCCTGCGATGTTCCTAAGGCGGTGGGGCGTTGATTGGAGCGCGCGGCACTTCCCGGGATGCGCGTGCCGTCACCGGCCTTCAGACTTCGGACGCCAAACTTCGGACGCCACACTTCGGGCGATGGCCAGATTAGAAGCGGGCGGCGGCCAGGTGAGAAGCGGTGCGCATGGGAGTGTCGGCCTCAAAAGCCTGGACGGGGCCTGCGAAACGCCGCAAATCTCTGCCAAACCGCCCTATCCGAAGCGGCGAAACGTTCGGCTTTCATCTGGCCACGGCGAACTGGGCATGGAGTCCTGCGCGCGGGGCGCGGGGTCTCTCATGCTAAAGCCTCCAGGCCTGGGCCAGTG
>CAYYTT010000041.1:8489-13762 GCA_964474635.1 uncultured Alphaproteobacteria bacterium
AAAGCCTCCAGGCCTGGGCCAGTGGCTTTGGACCAGCAGTGTTGGCGCCAGAAGTTCTGGTGGCCAGAAGTCCTGGTGGCCAGGAGTCTTGGGGCCAACAGTCTCGGGGCCAACTGTCTCTGGCCATCAGCCTTGGGCCGACAGCCTTGCACGCGGCGGCCATGCGGCTCGGCGGGTAACCGCCACTGATCGAGGGATCCTGACATCGCCATGGCTCAACTGGTTTTGAAGTTCGGCGGAACCTCGGTGGGCGACCTGTCCCGGATGCGCCACGTCGCCCAGCATGTTAAGCGAGAGCGCGAGGCCGGCAACCAAGTTGCGGTTGTAGTGTCCGCCATGTCAGGAGAAACGAACCGGCTCGTCGATCTGGCCGGCGAGGCGGCGCGGGAACGCGACGCCCGCGAATATGACATGGTGGTCTCGACAGGCGAGCAGGTCAGCGCCGGCCTTTTCGCCATGGTGTTGCAGGATCTGGGGGTGGCGGCGCGCTCCTATGCCGGTTGGCAATTGCCCCTCAGGACCGACGCGGCCCACAGCCGGGCACGCATCGTGAAGATCGGGACCGAGCCGATCCGCCAAGGCTTTCAGGACGGTGAGGTGGCGGTGGTAACCGGGTTCCAGGGGCTCGGGGCCGACGGCCGCGTCACGACCCTGGGGCGGGGCGGGTCGGATACGTCGGCCGTTGCCCTCGCGGGCGCCCTGAAGGCGGATCGGTGTGACATCTACACCGACGTGGATGGCGTTTACACCACCGATCCGAGAATCGTGCCGAAGGCGCGCAAGCTTGATAAGATATCCTACGAAGAAATGCTCGAAATGGCGTCCCTGGGCGCAAAAGTCTTGCAGACCCGGTCGGTGGAGATCGCCATGGTCCACGGGGTGCGGCTTCAGGTTCTGCCAAGCTTTGCGAGCCCGGACATCACACCGCTTGGCACGCTGGTCTGCGATGAGGACGAGATCATGGAAAAACAAGTGGTCAGCGGCATCGCCTATTCGCGCGACGAGGCCAAGGTGACTTTGGTGGGCGTGCCCGATGAACCCGGTGTTGCGGCCCGCATTTTCGGTGCCCTGGCGGACGCCCATGTGAACGTGGACATGATCGTGCAGAACGTCTCCATCGAGACCAATCTCACTGACATGACCTTCACAATTCCGGAGGCGGACCTGCCGCGGGTTGAACAGCTCTTGAACGCGGCGGGTCCGGAGTTGGGCTATAAAGACCTGAAGGCCAGTGCGAACGTGACCAAGATTTCGGTCATCGGCGTGGGCATGCGCTCCCATGCCGGCGTGGCCCAGCAGATGTTTAAAACCTTGGCTGAGCGAGGGATCAACATTCAGGTGATCACGACCTCGGAAATCAAAATCAGCGTTTTGATCGACGCGGAGTATACGGAGCTTGCCATGCGCACGCTTCACTCCGCCTATGGGCTGGACACGGCCGTCCCATGAGCAAACCTCCGCCCACCGGTCCATCCGGCCCGCCCCGGCCAGGGGCGCCCGATCCCGCCGCACTCCCGGCGACGATGGCGGGCGCCGTACCGGGTGCCGTGCCCCAGGTGCTCTTGCGGCGCCTGCGGGAAATCATGGCGGCGCGGGCGTCGGCGAAGGATCGTCTGGCGCGGGTGGTGCGGTTGGTCGCCTCGAACCTCGTGGCCGAGGTCTGTTCGGTCTATGTGGTGCAGGCGGACGGTCTTTTGCTCTGGGCAACCCAGGGCCTCAACGCGGACGCCGTGGGGCGCACCCGCCTGTCGGTTGGCGAGGGCCTGATCGGGACCATCGCCCGCACCGCCCAGCCCTTGAGCGTCTCGGACGCGTCAGGCCACCCGAGTTTCGCCCATCGTCCCGAGACGGACGAAGATAAATATCGTTCGCTCATGGGGGTGCCGATCCTGCGCGGCGGTCACACGCTGGGTGTGCTCGCGGTCCAGAACCAGGTGGCCCGGTCCTACACGGACGATGAGGTTGAACTGCTGCAAACGGTGGCCATGGTGCTCGCCGAAGTCGTGGCCTCCGCCCAGGTGGACGTGGCAAGCGACGGCGAGGGCGCCCCCCGTGCCGGCGGCACGATCCATCTGGAAGGCCTTGGTCTGGCCGATGGCATCGCGGTGGGCGTTGCGGTGTTGCACGAACCGCGCATCCGGGTGACGCGCCTCATCGCGGAAGACGTACCCAGCGAAACCCGGCGCATTGAAGAGGCCGTGGCGGCCATGCGGGCCTCGGTCGACAAAATGTTGAACCATCAGGCCGGCGGTCTGCCCGGCCCGACCCGACAGATCATGGAAGCCTATCGGATGTTCGCCTACGACCAGGGCTGGCTTGGGCGGCTCAGCGAGGCGGTCCAGTCCGGTCTGACGGCCGAGGCGGCGGTGGAGCGGGTGCAGAACGACATGCGCGCCCGCATGATGCGCCAGCGCGATCCCTATATTCGCGAGCGCCTTCACGATCTCGACGATCTTGCCAATCGTCTGCAGCGCCATCTGGCCGGCCGACCGACGACCGCCGCCGGCGACGAGTTGCCCGATGAAGCCGTGATCGTGGCACGCAGCATGGGGCCGGCCGATCTGCTCGACTACCGGCGCGAAAAACTGCGTGGTCTGGTGCTGGAAGAGGGCTCGCCCAATGCCCATGCGGCCATTGTGGCCAGGGCCCTCGATATCCCCCTGGTCAGCCAATGCGGCGAGGTGGTCGACCTGTGCGAGACCGGCGACACGATCATCGTCGACGGCGACAAGGGCGAGGTCCATGTCCGGCCCGATTCCAATGTCCTTGAATCCTATGCGGAGCGGCGGGCCATCAAGGTTCAGCGCCAGGCCGAATTCAGTGCGCTGCGGGATGAGCCGGCGGTCACGAAGGACGGCGTGCGCGTCACGCTGCGCATGAATGGCGGCCTGCTTGTCGATCTGCCCCACCTGAAAGACACGGGCGCGGATGGAATCGGGCTCTTCCGGACCGAGCTTCAGTTCATGGTCTCCTCGACCATGCCCAAATGGTCCGCGCAAAAAGCGCTCTACCGCAATGTGCTCGACTGCGCGGACGGGCGTCCGGTGGTTTTCCGGACCCTTGATCTGGGGGGTGACAAGATCCTGCCCTATGGCGGGCGCGAGGCGGAGGAAAACCCGGCGCTTGGCTGGCGGGCCCTGCGAATCGCCCTCGATCGTCCGGCCCTGCTGCGCTACCAGCTGCGCGCCTTGATCACGGCGGCGGCGGGCCATCCGCTGAACATCATGTTTCCCATGGTGGCGGAGGTTTCGGAGTTCGTGCGCGCCCGGGAATTCGTGGACATGGAAGTGGAGCGCGTGCGCAGGCGCGGCGGGGTGCTGCCCCGGTCGATCCGCGTGGGCACCATGCTCGAAGTGCCGTCCTTGACGTGGCAACTTGATGCGCTGCTTCCTATCGTGGATTTCATTTCCGTTGGTAGCAACGATCTGGTGCAATTCATGTTCGCGTGTGACAGGGGGAATGCGCGAATGGCGGGGCGTTACGATCCACTATCGCCGGCAATGCTCAGTTTTCTGCGGCATCTGGTTCGAAAGACCGAGATGCATGCCGTGGAGCTGTCCTTGTGTGGCGAGATGGCGGGCAATCCTTTGGACGCGATGGCCTTGCTTGGCCTGGGCTTTCGGTCCATTTCCATGCCACCATCACGGATCGGGCCGGTGAAGGTCATGGTGCGCAGTTTGCATCTGGGTGATCTTAGCCGTCTCATGGACCAACTCATCGATCTGCCGGATCATTCGGTACGACCGCAGTTGGCCTCGTTCGCCCAAGACCATAGTGTCGCCGTGTAGAGGGAGTTGGCTTAGGGCATGTCAACGAGCGACTTACATTCGATTTTTATTCGTAAGCGCGAAAAGCGGGACGGAACCCGTGACGCGCTCGGTAATTGGCGTCTCGAAGAGGGGGAACGGGACGAGGGCCCGTCCTCCGAGCCCCTTGAGAATCGAAAAGTTCGCACGAGCCTGAGCGACAATCGCGAACCCGCCCAAGGCGAGGAGGCCGCGCGGTCCGCCGCTTCCCTGCTTGGCCGTGGACGGCGTCCCGACGTGCGCCGGCGTGTTCGCATCCAGGACATCAGCGAGGTCGAAGACGGCCAGGACGACCCGTCCGCGTCCCAAAGTGAAACGGCGCGCGAAGGCGTCAGCGACGACGATCAGCCTGCAGGCTCGCAAGAAGATCAGCGCGAAGACGGCGACGAGGCGTCCGGCCCTGTTCAGGAGGGCGGCGAAGCGGACCGGGAACCGAATGCCGAAGACGCCGGGCGCGCCGAGGCGCCGGCGGCGGATGACACGGCATTAGCGGGCCAGACACCGGCTGAAACCCAAGAGCCGTCGGACGAGCATACCGCCCATCAGGCAAGCGACGAGAGCGCCCAAGATGCTGAGCCCCAGCATGGCACGGCTTTCGGCGCGTCCGCCTTCTGGGGTCACGATCTCGATTATGCAGAGAGCGATGCGGAACCGGGGGCCGAGAAGGCCGGCCCGGCCAGCGAGGCGTCGCAAGGCTCGAAAGCGGCTGCTGCGCAGAATACGGCAGACGACGAGGAGCCCGGCGCCGACACCCTCCTCGGCCTTGGGTCGTTTGTAACCCAGGCGGACGATCTTTCACAGGCCAATCCGCCGGGCGGTACTGCCCAGGGACAGGCCGAGCAGTCAGCCTCCGGCGCGTCCGAAGGCGGTCAAACCGACAGCAAAGAGCCGTTCGAACTCGTCGATCTCGGCGATGTCAATCTGGGCGAGACCGCCCTTGATGCCTTTGATGTGGATTTTGAACCGGAGGATGGGCCCGAGGACAGCGAGGCCCTCGCGGATGCCGCTCTTGAAGGCGCGCGGCGCGATGTTGAAGGCGCCATCGAGCAGGACTGGTCCATTATTGCCGGTGGATTGAAGGACGCGAGCGGCCCGTCCACCGAGGGGGACGCGGCGGGCGAGACGAACGCCATCCTAGGCGGAACAGGCCATGAAGCCGCCGCGAGCGCGGCCGACGAGACCCGGTCTGACGAGCGCGGCGGGGAGGATCATGACGATCCGGCCGACCGGTTTGGACGGCTGGACAGTCTTGCATCGCACGCTGAGGGCCCGGAGCCTGAACATCCGAAACTGGATGGGGCGGATGCGGAGAAGCCCACCGATCCCGAGGCACGGAACGAGACTTCCGGGACGGATGGGGACGACCGCACCGGCGGATTGACGCCGTTCGGAACGCGTTTGTTCGCGGGATCCGAAACGCCAAATCCGCGCGCGGACGATGGGGCGACGACGCCCGCCCAGTCGTCC
>CAYYTT010000041.1:13862-15530 GCA_964474635.1 uncultured Alphaproteobacteria bacterium
CCAGTCGGAGCCGGCGCAATCGGCAACAGCGTCCTCCGCACCGCGCCGCGAACCGATGGTCCCGCCGGGCGCCCCGAGCGAGCGAACAACCCCGATCGCCCGGACCATCTGGGTGCAGCAGACCGCAGGCGAAGACGCCCCCGCCGTTTCGCCGTCGCCTGCGAGCGAAACCGAAACACCGCAGAACACCGAAGACACGGCGCTCGAGGCGGACAAGCTGGTGCCGGACGTGAAACCGTCGGGCAATGCGGATCGTCCGGCCGCGCCCGTTGATCCTGATGACGCCGCCGACCTGTGGCCGGATTTCGAGGACGGCATCCGGGTGCGTCGCGCCGTGCCGGCCGAGCGGACCTCCGGGCCCGGCGCGGAGCCCACGAGGGCAAACCCCATGCCTGGCGAGGCTACGCCGGGGGGCGCCATGTCCGGCAACGGGATGTCGGGCAACGGGATGTCGGGTAACCCGGCGGCGCGGGGCACCGGCCCGGCGACCGCGGGCACCGTGCTTCGGGATGCGCGGATCGCGGCGGGCAAGGATCTCGCCGAAATCAGCGCGGCCTTGCGCATCCGCTATAAGCACCTTGATGCGCTTGAGCGGAGTGACTTTGCCGCCCTGCCGGCCAAGCCCTATGCGGTCGGTTTCGTGCGCGCCTATGCGGAGCATTTGGGGCTGAACCCGGATCAGCTTGTGCGCCAGTTCAAGTCTGAACTGGGCGAGCCGGCGGCGCCCATGCCGCCGCCGCCGCGCAGCGCCGATTTTGGCTTTCCCGCCACCCGCGAGGAGCCGCGCCTGCCCACCGGAATCACCATGGCGGTGCTCGTGCTGCTGATCCTTGGCGGCGGAGCGGGCTGGTATTTCTCCCGCTCACCGCTTCCGACTGTTGCGGAAGTGGTGCCCGAGCCGCCGCTCTATAGCGAAGCGGACACGCGGCTTTTGCGTCCGCCCCCGTCGGTGCCCCGGGCCAATGTGCCGCCGGCACCGGCCGCGTTGGGGCAGACCCAGCCCAATGGCGCGGCCCCGGCGGATGGGGACGCGCCCGCGCCGGGCACGCAACCGCTCGCGCCCCAAAGGGATGCCCAAAGCGACGCATTGGGCGGGGCGGAGCGTACCGACCCCGCTGTGACACCGGACCGGGCCGAGGCTCCCGTGATCGCCCAGACCGATCCGCAGGCGGCCCCGGCGCAGGGTCCTTCCGGTAATGCACCGGCTGGCGCACCGTCGACCCTTGCGCCGACAGCGGGTCAGCCGCCCGCGGATGCCATGCGGCTGCTTGAGCGCTTCGATGCGCCCCCCATGGTGAGAGTTGAAATTCTGGCGGTGCGCCGGGCCTGGCTGCGCATCGAAAACGCCTCCGGCAAGGTCGTGGTTCAAGATGAACTCGTGCCGGGCGAGTTGTTGCGGGTGCCGCAGGAAAAAGGGCTCATCCTGGTTGCGCGGGATGGCGGCGCTTTTGAGATGATTGTAGACGGCGACCCGGTGGGTAAGGCCGGGCGAAGCGGAGAGGTCTTGCGCGGCATCTCCCTCGATGCCAATGAATTGCGCGAGCAGGCCGCTAACCGACGGTAATCTCCCGGTCCCGCGTTCGGGCGTGTCCGGGACCGCTTGGCTTGGTGCCCGCCGCTCCAGGGGACAAGGTCCCAAAGGGACAAGCGGTCTTGGGAGCAGGCGGT
>CAYYTT010000041.1:15630-22981 GCA_964474635.1 uncultured Alphaproteobacteria bacterium
GGAGAGTGGGCACAAGACAGTGCCCGGGGCGGCGTGGTAAGCCGCATGAAGGACAAGCCAGACTCGCCATTAGGAGAAGTGCCATGGCCGTTCGGCCCTACCGCGAGATCCATCGTCGTGACTGCCGCCAGATCATGGTGGGCAACGTACCCGTCGGCGGCGATGCGCCGATTTCGGTGCAATCGATGACCAACACCCTGACGACGGACGTGAAGGGAACCATCGCCCAGATCAAGGCGCTGGAAGAGGCGGGCGCGGATATCGTGCGGGTCTCCGTGCCCGACGAGGAAAGCACCGCGGCGTTGAAATCCATCGTGCGCGCGGCGAGCGTCCCCATCGTGGCCGATATCCACTTCCACTATAAGCGCGCCATCGAAGCCGCCGAGGCGGGCGCGGCCTGCCTGCGCATCAATCCGGGCAATATCGGGTCGGCCGAACGGGTACGTGACGTGGTCAAGGCGGCCAAGGACCATGGCTGCGCCATGCGGATCGGGGTGAATGGTGGGTCGCTCGAAAAGCACCTTCTGGAGCGCTACGGCGAGCCCTGCCCCGAGGCCATGATCGAAAGCGCCCTCGAGCACGCCAAGATCCTTGAGGACAACGACTTTTTCGAATTCAAGATTTCGGTCAAAGCCTCCGACGTGTTCCTGTCCGTTGCGGCCTATCAGGGTCTGGCGGAGGCGTGTAATTACCCGCTGCACCTGGGCATTACCGAAGCCGGCGGCCTGATGTCGGGCACGATCAAGTCGTCCATCGGCCTTGGCATGCTGTTGTGGTCCGGCATAGGCGACACCATTCGGGTCTCCCTGTCGGCCGACCCGGTCGAGGAAATTCGCGTTGGTTTTGACATTCTGAAGAGCCTCAACCTGCGCCACCGGGGTGTGAACATCATTTCCTGCCCGTCCTGCGCCCGCCAGGGCTTTGACGTGATTGGCACGGTGAAGACGCTCGAGGATCGTCTGGCCCATATTTCGACGCCCATGACACTCTCGATCATCGGCTGTGTCGTGAACGGGCCGGGCGAAGCGCGCGAGACCGATATCGGGTTCACGGGCGGCGGCGCGGACAAGAACGCGGCCGGCTCCGGCGCGGGCATGGTCTATATTGCCGGCAAGCCGGACCACAAAATGGACAACGAACAGATGATCGACCACCTCGTGCAGCTCGTTGAGGAACGGGCCGCCAAGATCGAGGCGGAACGGGAGGCCGAGGCCGCCCAGACAGCCCCCGCCGCCTGATCGCACCCTCGGCTTTGCACGTTGATGGAGCAACGGTATCAGAAGGTTCTGGATCGCTTCGAGGCGGTCCAGGCGGAGATGGCGGCGGAAGGTTTGGACCCGGAGCGGTTCGCGTCCCTGTCCCGCGAGTTCGCGGATCTGAGCGCCGTCGTCGAAGCGATCCGCAAACAGGACGCCATGGAGACCGAGCGACGCGCCCTTTTGGACATGGTCGAGGGTGCGCCGGGCGAGGATCCGGAAATGGTCGCCCTGGCCCGCGACGAACTCTCCGAAATTGAGGCGCGGCTGCCGGACATACGCCGGGACGTGCAGCTGCGCCTTCTGCCCAAGGACGAGGCCGACGACCGCGGGGTCATTTTGGAAGTGCGCGCGGGGACGGGCGGTGATGAGGCCGCGCTGTTCGCCGGTGACCTGTTTCGGATGTATCAGCGCTACAGCGAGGCCCATGGCTGGCGGGTCGAGGTGCTCGATGCGCGGGACTCGGATTTGGGCGGATACCGGGAAATCGTCGCGCGCCTGTCGGGCCAGGGTGTCTTTGCACGACTTAAATTCGAATCCGGCGTTCATCGGGTGCAAAGGGTGCCCGAAACAGAAGCCGGCGGACGAATTCATACTTCCGCGGCCACGGTCGCGGTTCTTCCGGAAGCGGGCGAAGTGGACGTGAAAATCGACGACAAGGATTTGCGGATCGATACCTTTCGCTCCAGCGGCGCCGGCGGGCAGCATGTGAACACGACCGACAGCGCCGTGCGCATCACCCACGTGCCGACGGGCCTCGTGGTCTCACAGCAGGACGAGAAATCGCAGCATAAGAACAAGGCCAAGGCCATGGAGATCCTCCGGGCCCGGCTTTATGACATGGAGCGTCAGAGGCGTGACGCCGAACGCGCCGCGGATCGAAAGGGGCAGGTGGGCTCGGGCGATCGATCCGAGCGGATCCGGACCTATAATTTCCCCCAGGGACGGGTCTCGGATCACCGGATCAATCTGACACTCTACAAGCTCGACAAGGTGATCGGCGGGGAAGCGCTCGACGAGGTCATCGAGCCGCTGATCGCCGAGGAAGAGGCCGCGCGCCTTGCCGCCGACGGTTTCGAGGCGGTGTGAGAGCGGCGATGGCGGACGGACACGATGGGGCGACGCGGGAAACGGTCGGCGCGCTTCGCCGGCGACTGGCGCGCCGCCTGACGCAGGCCGGTCATCCGGCAGCGGAGCTTGATGTCCGCTTGCTCGTTCAATCCGCACTCGGACTGGACGGGCCCGGAGTTATCGCGGCCGAGCGTGACGGTCTTTCGGCGGCCGATGCGGCGCGGATTGATGATCTCGTCACCCGGCGGAGCGGCGGCGAGCCCATTGCGCATATTTTGGGGCGCCGGGAGTTTTTCGGCCATGACTTTGAGGTGACAAGGGCCACCTTGATCCCGCGCCCTGACACCGAGTGCGTGCTTGAGGCGGCTCTGGAGGCCTGGCCGGAGCGGGCAGGGGCGGCGCGCGTGGTGGATTTCGGGACCGGGTCGGGGTGCCTGCTGATCAGCTTTCTGCTCGCGCGCCGCCAGGCCTGGGGCCTTGGGGTGGACCGATCACTTGAGGCGCTGCATGTGGCGCGGCGCAATGCTCTGCGGCTTGGGGCCGGATCGCGCGCCGGATTTGTCCAGGGCCATTGGGCGCAGGCGCTTGGCGGCCCTTTCGATGTGGTTTTGGCCAATCCGCCTTATATCCCGCGTAGTGACATGGCCACTTTGAGGGTCGATGTTTTGGGCTATGAGCCCGCCCTTGCCCTTGATGGCGGACCGGATGGTCTGGAGGGCATACGGGGCTGTGTTGAGGGTTTGTTGACGGTTTTGCGGCCCTATGGCGTAGGTGTCGTCGAATTTGGCTTCGATCAGCGTGCGGCTGTCTCGGATTTGATCGCCCAGGAGGCGGGATTGCGCGCCGAAGCGTTCATCACGGATCTGGCTGGTCGGGATCGCGGCATCGTGTTGCGCCGCTTGGAGGGATAAGCTTATCCGCAGGCAGATTGGCGTCGGAATGGCGCAAATGCGCTCGTTTTCAAAAGAGTCGAACGCAGTTTTCGGCAAAAAAGGGCTTGGATTTGCGGGGGTATGCGGGTAGGCTTTTTGCATCGCGGGCATGGGATTGCTGAAGCAATCGTTGGGGATGGCGCCGCTTTAATGCTTCACGAAACTTGAATTTTAGATAGGCCTTTGTAAGGCCGTGGAAAACGTTTTGTCTGCCGTCGTATCGGCGGTGGAAAAGCTTTTCCGGATCTGGCGATGACCTGGAATAAGTCCGCCAGTGGTCAGATGGTCAGGGGATGACCCGGCATGACCGCTCCCTCGCGGGGTTGAGCGATGCCAGCGCAAATGTGGTCCATCCGTTGGGTGAAAATCTATCGCAGCGATTGAAAAGCGGCTGATAACGGACAGTCCGCATTCGGAGAAGTGTAATTTGCGGGTCGCGATGACGCAGTCGTCTTGATGGCGACAAAACGCAATGTAAGGGCATGAATTGGCATTTGACGGGCCGCGAATTTCATGCACAGTCGATGATGTCGGGCATGAGTTGCGTATGCTTGCCGTGGTGAGAAAGAACCGTTTCACGGTCCCAAGAACTCTTTCTCAAGATCCGAAGGCGGATCCCTGGTGGGTGGTGCCGCGCAACGGGACAAGACGTTTCACAATCGATAGTACGAGTTCGGTCGATTTGGAAAATTGTCCCGGGGTTTGAAAATGATCAGCGCACTAAATAAGCGCGGGATCGAAACCTTAAACGAAGATCAACAGAAGAATTCGTGTGCCATTGCCGGTGACCGTGTAAACGGGCGTTCTGCCCGGTTTGACAAGGGCGCGGCAATTCCTTCCGCAGACAAATAGATCCGTTCGGGGCACGACGAGCCACGCGAAGAGATCTTGTGATTTGTCAGTAAGCTGAGCAGAGGAGCCATGAGGCAAGCTCAAAACGCAAAGCGTGCACGCGGCAGAAGCCGCAAAGTCATCAATCAGTTGTCCCGCACAATGGACAGCAGTGGGCCCGATGTGAAAATCCGCGGAACCGCGTCTCACATTTACGAGAAGTATCAGGCTCTGGCCCGCGATGCGAACTCCTCGGGCGATCGCATCATGGCGGAGAATTACCTTCAGCACGCAGAGCACTATTTGCGTCTGATCAACACGCTCCAGGGCGCCACGGGCCGCGAGGCTCAGCCGGGCATGAATGGGGCCCGCGGTGATGCCGCCGATGAGGACCAGCCCGTTGCCACGCCGGCGCCGCCGGCCCAGCAGCCCCCATCCCAGCCGCAGCCAGAGGCGGCCGCTCCGGTTCCCGCCGCCGCATCGACCCCGACCCGTGGTCGCCGGCAGCGGCGCTCCAATGGCGCGGCGGCGCAGTCGGCCGTTCCAGCGTCCAATGACGGCGAAGCCCCTGAGCTGCCCCTCGTGGATCAGGATGCGGCCCAGGCCGCGCGGGCCTAACCGTTCGGGCCCGCGCCTGCGCGCGCTCGAACAGCGTCCTGGAATAGCGCACTGAAACAGCGCTCCTAACCCGCGTGTCGTGAGCGAAATCCAGCAATTGGGCCGGCCGGTCGGGCGACGGGAGTCGCCTGGCTTGCCCGCCTTTTGCCGTGATCCTCATGCTTTGCGCCTTGCACACCCTTCGGCGATATTCTTCACTTAAGAAGGATCTGGTGCCCGAGGAGGATAGGGCATCTGGCACGCCGGGCATCTCGGGAAATTGGCCCTGGGCAAAACCGGGGGCAAAACCGGGGGCCAAACCCAGGGGCAAAACCGGGCCGCGCGCACAGGGTAAGGGGGCGACCATGACCGTTATTTCTGTAACCGTGGTGTCGGCTGTCAGGTCCGGGCGAGGACCTGCGCGTCGCCCAGCTGTTGCACTGGTGTTTGCGGTTCTGGCCGGGTTGGCCCTCGCGGCCTGTGAAACGGCGCCAAAGTCCACACCGGAGCGCGCCGAGGCCGCGCCGCCCACAGCGCCTGCGCCGGACGCGGCCCCAAAAGCGGACGAGCCACGGGTGCCTTCAGCATCCGTCAGCCGGTCCAGTGGCGCGGGGCTCGTGGGTCCGGTCATCTCCCAGGACGCTGTTGATTTCATCATCGAGCAGGAAGTGGGCGGGCGGTCCGTTTATGAGGGGCGCCTGGGGCAAAAACCCCATTGGGACGGGGCTGGAAGCGGCATTCTGATCGGTTTTGGGTACAATCTGGGTTCGGCCAGCGAGGCCGCCTTCCGGCGCGATTGGGGCGGCGTTCTTGCACCTGCCGCCCTGGACCGGCTGGCCGCGACCGTGGGCGTCCGGCCCCAGGGCGCGGATCGGGCGGCGGACGCGGCCACCATGCGCGCGCTCGTTGCCGCGGTTTCTGACATCCAAATCCCCTGGGAGGATGCCAAGGCTGTCTTCGAGACGGCCATGATCCCTGACTATGTGCGCCGCGTTCGCCGTTCCCTCAAAAATACGGATCTGCTTCATCCTCACAGCATGGGGGCGCTTGTCTCCCTCGTCTTCAATCGCGGCGCCACATTCGGGCGCTCCGGCACGCGCTATGCCGAAATGCGGGCCATCCGCAATCTGATGGCCGCGAAAACCTTTGATAGTATTCCCGAGCAGTTGCGCGCCATGGCTGCTCTCTGGCCCACCATCAGACATCTCCAGAACCGGCGGCGCGCCGAAGCGGACCTGTTCCAGCGCGGTCTGGACGCCCAGGCCGCCGCCCGTTGAGGCGGAGCCTCGCGTCAGCTTTCCACCGAAATTACAACCACACGATCTTGTGTCTGACGATCCGGTGCCCACATACCAATCGATCTCGAGCCACGATGGGCGAGATGACATGTGATGTGGGGACCCGTCCTGGCCGCACATGGCAGGACGATCGGGTTCCCAGGGTCCAATGGGGACGCCAATGGAATTTGACACCTACACGGACCGCGCCCGCGGTTTCATTCAATCGGCGCAGGGACTGGCCTTGCGCTCTGGTCATCAAAGGCTCACGCCTGAACACCTTCTGAAGGTTCTGCTCGACGATGAGGATGGCCTTGCCGCCAATCTCATTTCAGCGGCCGGCGGACGGCCCGCCGATGCGCTTTCCCAAACCGAACAGGCGCTCGCCAAACTGCCTAAGGTGGAGGGAGCCGGCGCGGGCCAGATTTATCTGGCGCCTGCCACGGCAAGTGTTTTCGATGAGGCTCAGAAACGCGCCAAACAGGCCGGTGACAGCTACGTCACCGCTGAACGGCTTTTACTGGCCATTGCCATAGGCAAGGACGGGGAGGCGGCCTCCGCCCTTTCCAAGGCCGGCGTGACACCCCAGGGGCTCGACGAGGCGATCCGCACCATGCGTAAAGGACGCACCGCCGACACGGCATCGGCCGAGGAGGGTTTTGAGGCCCTCAAAAAATATGCCCGGGATCTGACGGCCGTGGCGCGCGAGGGTAAGCTTGACCCGGTGATCGGCCGTGACGAGGAAATCCGCCGTACGATCCAGGTGCTCTCCCGCCGCACCAAAAACAATCCCGTACTGATCGGTGAGCCGGGGGTTGGCAAGACGGCCATTGCCGAAGGTCTCGCCTTGCGCATCGTCAATGGGGACGTCCCCGAATCCCTCAAGAACAAGCGCCTGCTCGCCCTCGATCTGGGCGCGCTCATTGCGGGCGCGAAGTTCCGCGGTGAATTCGAGGAACGGCTGAAGGCCGTGCTCCAGGAGATCACCTCGGCCGAGGGCGAAATCGTGCTCTTTATTGACGAAATGCACACCCTGGTCGGCGCGGGCAAGGCGGATGGGGCCATGGACGCCTCCAATCTGCTCAAGCCCGCCCTGGCGCGGGGCGAGCTGCACTGTGTCGGCGCGACGACGCTCGATGAGTATCGCAAACATGTGGAAATGGACGCGGCCCTTGCCCGCCGGTTCCAGCCTGTGTTCGTCAGTGAGCCGACGGTTGAGGATACGATTTCGATCCTGCGGGGTCTGAAGGAAAAATACGAACTGCACCACGGCGTGCGCATCGCCGACGGTGCCCTCGTGGCCGCGGCGACGTTGTCGAACCGCTACATCTCGGACCGGTTTCTGCCCGACAAGGCCATCGACCTGATGGATGAGGCCGCGAGCCGG
>CAYYTT010000041.1:22991-25730 GCA_964474635.1 uncultured Alphaproteobacteria bacterium
CGCTCGATGAACTCGACCGGCGGATCATCCAGCTCAAGATTGAGCAGGAAGCCGTCAAGCGTGAGACCGATGCGGCCTCCCGTGACCGGGCGGCGCGCCTTGCCGAGGAAATCGCGGATCTGGAGGAAAAATCCGCCAGCCTGACGGCCCGTTGGCAGGCCGAGAAGGATCAAATTGGGGCGGCCCATACCCTGACCGAGCGCCTCGACCAGGCGCGCATGGAGCTGGAACAGGTCCAGCGCTCCGGCGACCTGGCCCGGGCCGGGGAACTCGCCTATGGCGTCATTCCGGATCTGGAGCGTCAACTGGATGCCCTGGTCGATGACGTGCAAGGGCCGGGCCTCGTCGATGAGACGGTGACGGAAGATCATGTGGCCGGCATTGTCTCGCGTTGGACCGGTATCCCGGTGGAGCGCATGCTCGAGGGGGAGCGGGACAAGCTGCTGCGCATGGAAGACGTGCTCCATGCCCGTGTGGTGGGCCAGGAAGAAGCGGTGCGCGCGGTGGCCCATGCGGTGCGCCGGGCCCGGGCGGGTCTTGCCGATCCGGCGCGGCCCATCGGGTCGTTCCTGTTTCTGGGGCCCACGGGTGTGGGTAAGACGGAATTGACCAAGGCCCTGGCCGGTTTTCTGTTCGACGACGACCAGGCCATCGTGCGGCTCGATATGTCGGAATATATGGAAAAACATTCCGTAGCCCGGCTGATCGGGGCGCCTCCGGGTTATGTGGGCTATGAGGAAGGCGGCGCGTTGACCGAGGCGGTGCGCCGGCGGCCCTATCAGGTCATCCTGTTCGACGAGATCGAGAAGGCCCATGGGGACGTCTTCAATGTTTTGCTCCAGGTGCTCGATGATGGACGGCTGACGGACGGGCAGGGGCGGACGGTGGATTTCCGCAACACACTGATCATCCTCACGTCCAATCTGGGGGCGGAGCATCTGGCGGCCCTGCCCGAGGGAGCGGACACGAGCGATGCGCGCGAGGCCGTCATGGGGCGGGTCCAGGCCCATTTCCGGCCTGAGTTCCTGAACCGGCTCGACGAAATCCTGCTCTTCCGGCGCCTGCGGCGCGAGGACATGGCGCGGATCGTCGACATTCAGATCTCGCAGTTGGGTGCGCGTCTGGCGGCTCGCGGCATCTCGCTCCACCTTGATGCGGCGGCCCGCGACTGGCTGGCGGATCAAGGCTATGACCCGGTCTATGGGGCACGGCCCCTGCGCCGGGTGATTCAGAGAACGCTCCAGGATCCGTTGGCGGAGAAAATCCTTGCGGGCGACATCGAAGACGCCAGCCCCGTGACGGTGAGCGTCGATGGCGGGGCCCTAAAGGTGCAATCGGTCTCGGGCGAGGCCCGCAAGGCCGGTTGATCTCCCGCCTGTCTTTCTCACGCATCGGGCTCACACACACCGGGCCCACACAAACCGGGCCCACACACCGGGCCCACACACCGGGGAAGGCGGTGAGCGGGAAAAGAACGGGGCCGTGGTCAAAACCATCGCGGCCCCCCACCGCATCTCCCGTGGCATGATCAATGATGAATGCCTAAAAGGCAGGGTCAGGGTGCGGGTCAGGGGCCGCTGCTCGCGGACGCAAGTTCCCGTTGGGACAGGGACCGGGCATTGCGACGCTGCCGCTCCACGGCCTCCACATGCACACGGAAGCGTTCCAATGTCTTGCCCGTGAGGCGCCGCCCTGTGGGCACGCGCATGGACATGGGGTTCATGGGCCGCGCATTCTTGCGCACTTCATAATGGAGATGCGGCCCGGTCGCCCAGCCCGTTGACCCCACATAACCGATCACATCGCCCTGGGAGATCCTGCGACCACGGCGGATACCCTTGCCGATGCGGTGCATATGGGCGTAGCGGGTTTCGAATCCGTTGCTGTGCTTGATCTTGACCACATTGCCATAGCCGCGCTGGCGCCCGGCGAAACTGATCCGGCCATTGCCGGCCGCGTAGATGCGGGTGCCCCGGGGCGCGGCGAAATCCACCCCATTGTGGCTGCGCCACTGTTTCTTGATGGGGTGGAACCGGCGGCCAAAGCGCGAGGAAATGCGTGTGGCGTCAACGGGCGTGCGCATCAGGAACTGGCGCACACTCTGCCCGTCCCGGTCGAAGTAATCGGGACGGCCGTCATCATCCGGAATAAATCGGAAAAGCTCGTGGGTCTTGCCGGAGGTGGTCAGGGATGCGAACTGAATATCGCCCGACTTCACCGGCTCACCGGTCGTGTTGAGAAATTCCGTGTACAGGATTTCAAACGTATCGCCGGGCCGGATGCTGCGCTGGAAATCGACCGCGTAGGCCAGGATCTGGGCAAAGCTACCGGTCACCGCATTGGGAATGCCTTCACTTTGCGCGGCGGCATAAAGGCTTGAGTTGATCTGCCCTTCGCCCCGGGCAAGGCGGGTTTCAAGCTCGTGGCGGACGTCGCGGGCGGTGAAGCCGCGATCCTCGTCGCGCGTAATTGCGATTTCCCTGTCCACATCGATCTGGATGCGCAGGCCCATGAGATCCGTGGCCATGGGCGCCTTCACGCCGGCGTTCGCGGCCGGGCTGCGCAAGGCGAGGGGTTCGTTGAATTGCGAGAGCGGGGAGCCGGGCTCCAGCATGGGCGCCGGACTGTGCAGGACCATGACGGTCATGGTATGGCCCGCCTTCAGGCGCCGCGGATTGAAGACAGGCTTCAGGGCTTCGACGCAGGCATAGGCTTCGCGGCGGGCAATACCTGCCCCGG
>CAYYTT010000042.1:0-22730 GCA_964474635.1 uncultured Alphaproteobacteria bacterium
GTGCCGCAACTACTTCAATGAGGCAGGATATGGTGCAGATTAATCGCCCGGCGCTCTAATCGCCCATTGCTTTAAAACCCGAGGGTCATGCCCATGACCACCCGGTCGGCGCGGCTGAACTGGCCAAAGACGCCTTCACTGTCGCCGTAAAAGGCTTCCATGCCCGCATTGACGCTAACGGTGTCGCTGACTTCATAGGTCACGCGAAAGCGCAGCAGGCCGTCCCCGTTGTTCAGATTGGTGAGCCAACGCAGATCCGTCTGCAGACGGTCATTGGCGAATTCGGCCCGCCAGGTCACGGTGGTGTAGTGGAGGTGTTGGGGGCGCACCAGGCCCGGCAGGTCTTCAAGGGCCGTGTCCTGAAAATACTGGACACTCAGGAGACCGGGCAGAACATCGAACACATCAAGGCCGACGACAAAAGACAGATTGTCGGCGAAATCGAGTCCATTGGGGCTGGAGGCAAGTGCAACGGCATAGCCGCGGTCGTGGGTGTAGCCAAGTTCTGTACGCAGAACGACCTTGCCGAAGGCCTTGGACAGGGTCACACCCCCCAAATGGACCCGGTTGTAGATCGGCGTCACGGTGGTGAGGACCGGCGTTTGCCCGATGTCAAACAGGGGCCGGTCCTCATTGTGGTACAGATAAAGCACGGTCAGGTCCCAGCCGGCCACCAGGGCGCTCAACCGGGCGCCCGCATCACCGTCCGCAAGGGAGCGATCCGGCCGCTCCGGATCGGCCAAAAAAACGGGCCGGTCGAGGGCGAAGGGGGCCGGGCCCAGCAAGGGGGAGGTGATCTCAAAGAGCGCCCCCTGGTCCGGCAATTCGTCATAGGTCGTGTCCGGGATCCAGACGGTTTCAAGCTCGGCGCCGCCCAGATCGATGAAGGTCTTCACGGTCCAAAGCGGAATACGCGAGACATCGAACTCGTCGAGAATAAAGGCGCGGAAGGACTGCGGGTTCACCACGTCGAGCACCTTGATGCCGTCCGCCGTGCCCCACACCGTCTGCTGCTTGCCAAGGCGAAAGAAGAGGCGCTCGCCGCCGCCCTCCCAATAGGCCTCGCGCAGTTCCACGCTCGCCCGGTCCCCCAGCAACAGGCGGCGGTTGGCGGGGTCGCGTTCGAGCTGGTCCGGCCGGCCCGGCTCGATCTCGTCAAAGCCGTCAATTTCCGCCCGGGCGATGGCCACAAAGGATCCAAAACGACCCAGATCCACCTCGAAATGGGGCTCCACACGGGTCAAGAAGCGCTGGGCCACGGTCTCGTCCAGCCCGAAGGCCGATTGGTTGATGACCTTTACGGACAGATCGACCGCATCCGCCATGCCGGCCTCCTGGGCGTACCCGTCCGCGGCCGTCAGGAGACCGACGATGAGCGCTGCAAAAACGCAAGATCGCGACAGGGCGGCGTTTGTCTGCGCTCCAATTTTGCCCGCCATGGATCCATTCCCCCAAATCGTTTTGTTTTTTCTTTACTTTACAGGCCGGTAGATCGACTTTGCGATACGCCTGTTCCGGCGCGCTATTACATGTGAGCAAAGAATAACGACTCGCCCGGGCCGGTCGCAATGGCGATCCCGGGGCAGGAACATTACAAATGGGAGGTGGTTCCGGACCCCATGGGCGGGGAGGGGGCCCGGCGGAGCGCGGGGGGGCGGCCTTAGCGTTTGCGCCCGAGCGCCTGCGGATTGAAGCGACGCTCGCCGATGTCCTCGTCATAGACCATGTCCGTGTGCACCAGCTCGGTGCTGTGGCCGGTCTTGTGATTGCGGCCCACCATGCGCGTCGCGGTCCAGATGCCCTGAACTTCCATGATGCCGGACAGTTCCACCGTCTTCAGATGGTTGCCGCCCAGGTCCCAATAATCCGCATGGACGGGCATCCAATTGCTTGGATCAACGAGGGCGCGCACGCGGCTATAGCCCAGTTCCTTGGCGATGTCCGGCGTCTTGGCGGTGATTTCGAGCGCATGACAGGTGATGCCGCCATACTCTTGCGTGCCGGCGGCATTGAAGATGTAGTCACTTAAGGAAAATTTGGTTGAGTCTTCAATGTCCTGATAGGTGAAGTCCGTACCCAGAAAATAATCGCCCCGATCCGCGGCCGAGATGCGGCGCACCCGGCGCATGGCCGGCAGATAAAGCCAGCGGTCATCGGACTGGTCCGCATCGTCATAGTCAAAGCTCAAAAAGGCCGTGCCCTTCACATTGGTCGGGGCGTCAAAGCGGATCATGGTCTTGGTGACACCGTCGAAATCGGCCCGCATGACGGTGGTCTTACGGGTGCGCGTGGCCCCGGAGCGGGCCGTCAGCGTCATGGTCATGGTCTCGCGCAAGGTCCGGCCGTCCTCGCGGGCATTGATGCGCTCCGCGATGGTGCGCCCGTCAAGTGGCGCGAGTGCGCCAGATTGAGCAAGCACGCCGTGCCCCCCAAGGCCGGCCCATGTCAGTCCCAGAATGAAGGCAAGCGCGCGGCGTGACGTCATCGGTCGGGTTCCCTCTCACACGTCGTCAAGGCCAATGAATTTGGGCCGAAGGACCTGGACAAGGGCGGGGATCATCATGATCGCCGCCAGGAAATTGATCAGGATCGCAATGACGATGATGACGCCAAACTGATTGAGCGGCGGCATGTCGCTCACCATCAGAACCGAAAATCCAAGGAAGATCGCGCCAAAGTTCAAGAACAACGCGCGTCCGGCGGTCTTGTAGAGCCCTTGCATGGCTTCTTCCAGATCGATGGCCTGGGTCTGAACCAGGTAGCGGATGCGATCGAGGACGTGGATGGCGAAATCCACCCCGAGCCCGATGGCAATGGAGGCGAACATGGACGTCGCCGGCTCCAGCCAGATGCCCAGATAGCCCATGACTGCATAGACCGCCAGCACGCTGACCATCACCGGCGCGATGGTGAGAAGCCCACCCGTAACGGAACGGAAAAGCACCGCCGACATGATGAAGACAAGCAACAGCGACACGGAAATCGACAGGAAATGATTGTAGGCAAGCGGCTTCATCCAGTGATAGTCGACATTGATGCGCCCACTGAGATTGACCGTGAGATCGGACCCCTCGAAGGCCTTGGCCAGGTGGGTCTCCACGGTAGCGATCAAATCCTTGTCGATGCTGAAGCGAGCCTCGTTGATCATGGCGCGCACCAGGATCCGGCGATACTGGTAGTCGATTTCCTCCTGGAAATCGGTCGGTCCGCCCATGATGGAGTAGAGCAGGAAATACTGGGCGACGAGGTCACGGTCCTCGGGCAGGCGGTAATAGTCCGGATCGTTCCCGTTCATGGCCTTGTTCATCTGCATCAGGTAATCGACGATGGACACCGTCTGCTGAACATTCGGCAGGGTCTCGATATAGGCCTGGAGGGCCTCCACTTGGGCAAGCCGCTCGGGATCGAAAAAGCCTTCCTCTTCCGGCGCCTCAATGACGAAATCGAGATAGTTGGTGCCGGCGAACCGGGCATTGATTTCAGAATGGGCGTCATAGATGGGCGCGTTTTCGGCAAAGTTATCGATCCGCGCACGGTCCACCTGAAGATAGCGCGCGCCGAACACGCCAAAGATCACGACGAGCCCGGCAACGCTCAAAACGACAGCGGGATTTCGGATCGACACGCCGCCGATGAGGGCCATGGACTTGGCGATCCGGTCCGCGCTTTCCCCATAGGTGTCGGGGCGGAATGCCGGGCTGCGCTTTGCGCGAAGGACACACATGGCCGTGGGCAGAAAGATCAGCGAATATGTGAGCGCAAGCGCAACGCCGATGGAGGCGAAGGTGCCGAACCAGAACATGGGCGGCATGCCGGAGGTGATGGCGATGCCGAAAAAGCCGGCAATGGTCGTAATGGACGTCAGCACGACGGGGCGCCACATCACCGACATGGCCCGCACCACGACCGTGCGCTGATCCGCGTCCGGATCCATGGCCTGTTCTTCGTAATAGCGGCTGAGAATGTGGATCGTATCGGCGACGGACACACCGATCAGCATCACCGGCAACGCCGCCGTGATAATGTAATAGGGCACGCCCATGGCGCCCATCAGGCCCATGGTGCCGCCGGCGGTCGCGGTGATGATCACGAGCGGGATGTAAAAGCTGAGCCAGGTGCGAAAACCGGCAACCATCACGATCATGATGATGACGAAGGCCAGGGGCTGAAGCTTGCGCGCGTCGCTGCTCAGATAAATGCTCAAAAAGCCGCCGACCGCCCCTTCGCCGGCGATCAGAATCCGGGCGTCGCCCCAGTCGAGTTCAGCGATCGCGGCCTCCATGAGCTCATAGGTCTGGCCAGCGATCTGCTGATCGATGAGTTCCGCCGCAATCAAGGTGCCCGTGCCATCGCCGGCCACCAGCGTGCCCGTATAAAGGGGGATGGCCTCGACGGCCTCTCGGACGGCGGCGGCCTGTTCCCGGGTCTCGATACCGTCCTCGAAAAAGGGTTTGACGATCAGGCCCTCGTCATCGCCCACAATGTTCTTTTCCGTGGCCAGGCTGCGCACGCCTTCCGGATCGACATTGGCAATGCCCGTGACGAGGTCCGTCACGTCCCGCACCAGGGCCAGCGTTTCAGGCGTATAGATCCCGCCCGGACCGTCGCGGACCACGGCAACCACGACGGGATCGCGCAGGCCGAAGGTGTCCTCTACCTGATCCCGATAGGTCAGGGCCGGGTGGCCCATGGGCATGAAAGCGTCGACCGTCGTGTCCCGGACGACCCTTGTGGCCTGGCTAGCCATCATGACGACACAGAACACGCTGATGGCCAGCACCGTCAGCGGGGCCGCCGTGATCCATCTGAAGAACGCAACGGCCCGCGGAGCGGTCTGCTCGACGGACCGCCAAGTCGACATGTCGGAATGATTCACTGTTCTAGCCCCCTCCCAAAAGCCAAAGCCGCGCGCTTTGCCGGACAGGTCCGAACTGCGGTTCTGGCGCGGTCTGCAATTCCGGTGCCCGTCCTCGTTGCTGCAGGACTGGCCAGCCATGCAGCAATCAAAGAGCCCGTTTTCGAATTGTCTTTATGGTCAGGCCGGGAACTGTGACCGCCATCACATCTCAGGCGGACTTTACTCAAAGATCACGGAAATGGCACCTTTCTGATCTAAAAGGGCGCATAGGAGTCCATGTTTTTCTCATCTTTCGACAATTCTCGAAGTCAGACCAGCGGGCGAGAAATCCGGATCAGTCTGAAACCAGAGCGTCGCTGGTCCAATTTTGGTTTCGCTCACGCGCCCCCATCGGACCTTTTGGGTTCGCGGCGCGAGGGCGTTGGGGGCGCTCCGCGAGGGCGGCGCAGAGGCACCGGGCCGCCGTCGCGGCCTTCAGCGCGGTGCCGACTAATTGCCCCGCGCTATCTTCGGCCCTGGACGGGTCGGTCGGCCATGCGGCCGCCACCAGAGCCGGGAAAATGCACCGGCCTTGGCGCATTCCGTCTGTCCCAGTCGCCAAGAGGTGTTCAGTTCAAGGGGATTTGCGTATCCACCAGGGCGTCATTGTCCAGCAGCAGTCCGAGGCCCGGGCGCTCGCCCAGATCGATAAAGCCGTCCGCGTCGGTCAGGATCGGCTGCTTGATCAGGAAATCGCGCTGTTCAGGCAAAAGGGACGGCGGATCGACGGGATACTCGAAATAAGGGCAGCCCCCGACGGCAGCGGCCATATGGGCATTGGCGATCATCGCAATCCCGTGGTCCCAGCTGAGGGGTGAGATCATCGCGCCGCGTTCCCGCGCTTTTTTCAGAACCGGGAACAAACCCGTCAGGCCGCCGACGCGGGTCACATCGGCCCGGATCACATCGGCCGCGTCACGCACGATCAGATTGCGCAAATCGTGGATGTCCCGGGTCGCGCCGCCAGCGGCGATCTTCGCGCCATTGGGCCGGCGCAGGCCCTGAAGACCCTTATAATCACCCCGGTGCAGGGGGTTATCGATCCAGTATACGGATAAATCCTCGAGCGCGCCGGCGAGCGAGGCGGCATCCTCCCGGCTGCGGCGTTGATCGGCGGCCCAGGGCATCGGCGCGGCCTGACACCAGTCGGTCAGGATCGCAAGGCCCGGCCCGCCGCCATCGCGCACGGCGCGAACCCGGGCCACGTCGGACCGCCAATTGGCATCGTACAGGCGGACGACGACGGCGCGAAAACCCTCCGCCACCGCGTCGCGGGCGAGGGCCTCAAGTTCGGCCGGCGTGCGTGCGTCCCCAAAGGCGGCGGCCGCCGCGATCTGGCCGCCGGCACCGCCGAGCAACTTCCAGATCGGCACGCCATTGATCTTGCCGGCAAGGTCCCACAGGGCCATGTCGAGCGCCCAGCAGGAGCCGTGGTGGAACGAAAGGCTTTCGATGACCCGGTTGTGGCGCTGCAGATCCAGGGGATCGCGTCCCAGAAACAGGTCCTCGAACACGGAGGTCGGCGGCAGAGCGGGCCCCGCGCCGACGCCGGCGCGCCCGTCATCTGTCTCGACCCAGATCAGATCGATGTCGAGTTGGGTCCGGGGTTCCCCGTCCCATGCGGTCTGAAGCGGCGTCGTCAGCGGCAGTCGGTGCCGCGTCTGAACGATACGGGCAATATGCATCGGTCCCCTGTCGATCACCCTGCTGTCGTCCTCCCGGCCCCAAGCCCCAGCCCAAACGGTCCAGGCACCCCAGTGGACCCGCCAGTGGACTCGAAAGTCAGGCGGCCGCGGATCACGCGGCACATCCCTTGCGTGTCACCGGGGCGGGGAGGCGATCTATGGCTTACATACATGCGCATGATTCGGCGGCCCGCCCAGGCACAGAACCCATGGTTTTGGGCGCGCTCAAACGGGCTGCGGCGAAAAGCGGAACGTCCTTTTCCTATTTGCTGGCCACGGCCCAGCGGGAAAGCGGCCTTGATCCCACGGCGCGGGCCAAGACCTCCTCGGCGAGCGGTCTGTTCCAGTTCATCGACCAGACCTGGCTTGGAATGATCCACCGCCATGGCGACAAATATGGGGCGGGCGAGGCGGCCGCCGCGATCACGCGCGGCAAGGACGGCCGGTACACCGTTGCCGACCCGGGTGTGCGCGCGGAAATCCTTGCCCTGCGTGACGATCCGGACCTGTCCGCCGCCATGGCCGGCGAATATGCCGGGGAAAGCCGGGAGCGGTTGCGGGACCATCTGGGGCGCGAACCAAGCGACGGCGATCTTTATGCCGCCCATTTTCTGGGTGCCGGCGGCGCGGTCTCGCTCATCAAGGCCCGCGAGGCCGATCCTCTGGGCCGCGCCGCCGACCGGTTCCCGGAGGCGGCGGCGGCCAACCGCGCGATCTTCTTCGATCAGAACGGGCGCGCGCGCAGCCTTGATGAGGTCTATGACCGGGTGACGGCCGCCCATGGGGGCGATGCCTCCGGCGGCACGGGCGAGGAAGATCCCGCACCCTCACCGCACGCCCGCTTGGCGCATGGGGCGGCAAGCGACGGCGGCCATGGGGGCAGGAGCGGGGCCTATCGTCCGGCCCCGGTGCGCGGCCTGCTGCTCAGCCCCGACATGATCGCCATGATGGCCGCCCTCGATCCCGTCCGCGCGACCGCCCGTCAGAGCGTCTCCAAGGCCTGATCCCCGTCAAGCTTTGTCGGTGCGCTGAGCGGCTCGCGCGGCGTTCCGAAATAGCTCCAACGGAAAAAGCGAGCGATGTCCGCGCCAATGGCATAGACCGCCGGCACGAAGAGCAGTGTCACGAAGGTCGCAAAGAGCACCCCGAAGGCCAGCGCCACCACGGTCGGTTTCAAGAACTCCGCCTGGGTGGAGCGCTCCGCCAGCATGGGCATCAGTCCGATAAACGTCGTCACGGATGTGAGCAGGATGGGCCGGAAGCGTGAAACCCCGCTTTCGATCAACGCATCAAGGGCCGAGGCCCCCTGGGCGCGCAGGCGGTTCACCTGGTCCAGCAGAACGAGATTGTCGTTCACAACTACCCCGGCGGCCCGCGATCCCGAAATAGGAGAACAGGGCCATGGTCAGCCCAAAGATCATGTGGCCATAGACCGCGCCCATATAGCCAAAGGGGATCGCCGTCATGACGAGGAGCGGCTGCCAGTAGGAGCGGAAGGCGATGGCCAGCATGGCGTACATGGCCCCGAACGCGATGATGTAGAGGCTCTGGATCTCGGCGAAAAACTGGGCCTGGCCCTCGGCCGAGCCGATGGCGCCGGTGGTCACGCCCGGAAAGCGAGTCTCCCAGGAGGGGAAGAAGTCCTCATTGAGCTCCCGCCGGATCCGGCCTCCCATATCTTCGGTCAGTTCCGCGCTCACCCGGGCCGAACGTTGGCGCTCACGCCGGTTGATGCGGTTGATGCCCGGCGCGAATTCCACATCGGCGACGGCGAACAGGGGAACCTGCCGCCCATCGGCTGTCCGGATGCGGAACTGTTGCAGGCTTTCCAGGGTCCGACGGGCGTCCCGGGGATACCGCACGAAGACGCGCACATCGTTGCCGTCCCGGGGCAGGCGCTGAACCTCGTCGCCGAAATAGGCCTGGCGCACCTGGCGCGACACTTCGGCGAGGGTCAGGCCGAGCTGTTCTGCGCCGGGCTTCAGGATCAGGCGAATTTCCGGTGTGGAGCTTTGAAGGTTGTCGCGCACGTCATAGGCGGCGCTGTAGGTGCGCAGGCGTGACTTGAGGTCCTCCACGGCGGCCCGCAGCACATCGAGATTGGCCGCGTTGACGGCAAAATCGATGCCCGTGTCGTCGTCGTTGATGGTGTAGTCGAGCTCGATGTCCTCCGCGTCGGGAATGTCTCCCACCAATTCGCGCAGGCGCGTTGCAATGATCTTGGAGGAGATGTTCCGCTGCTCGGGCGGGGCAAGCAGCATCCAATGGCTCAGCCCGCCCTCACGGGCCCAGTTGAAATAGTGCTGCACCACGGAGGGCCCGTCATCTTCGCCCCGGAATTCCTCGATGAGTTGACGCTGCGCCTGTTCCACCTGCTCAAGCACGGTGGCGGAGCGTTCATAGGGTGTGCCTTGGGGAAAATCGACCTCGAACTGGATCAACTCGTTTTCGATTTCCGGGGCGAAGGCGAATTTCACGAAGCCGCTGGAGACCACCGAGATGCTGATCATCAAAAAAAAGAAAAACACCGTCAGCGTCGTGTAGCGCTGCAGCACACAAAACCGGACGATGGGGCGATAAACCGTCTCGGCGAAGGTGACGAGACTGTCCGCGAGCGTACGCTGGATGCGTCCGAAACGGCCCGGTTCGCCCTGGCGCTTCATGTGCGCAAGGTGGGCGGGAAGGATCAGCAGGGCCTCGATGAGCGAAAAGGTCAGGGTCAGGATGATGATCAGCGACATCTGGCGCGTCAGCTGCACCTGCGCGCCGGAGAGGAACAGCCAGGGTGAAAAGGCGATCATGGTCGTCACGACCGCGAAGATCACGGGCTTCAGGACCATCTGGGTGCCGACGACCGCGCCGGTCAGGCCCTCCTCGCCCATTTCCACGCGCGAGTGAATGTTCTCGCCGACGATGATGGCGTCGTCGACCACGATGCCGATCACCAGGAGGAACGCGAACAGGGTCAACATGTTCAGCGACACATCGAGACCGGGCAGGAACACAAAAGCGCCCGCGAAGGCCGTCGCGATGCCGATGGTCACCCAGACCGCAACCGTGGTGCGCAGGAAGAGGATCAAGACGAGAAAGACGAGGGCGAGGCCGATCAGGGCCGAATTCGAAATCGTCTCCATGCGGTCGAAATAGGTTTTGGAATTGTCGAGGAAGATATCGATCGAGATTCCAGGGGGAAGCTTGTCCTGTTGTTCCTTGACCCATTCGCGCACCGCGTTCGAGGTCGTGACCACATTCATGCGCTCGCCGGCCTGCACCTCAATCAGGAATCCGGGCTTCCCATCAAAGCGGGTCACGCTCTGGAAATCCTCGAACCCGTCGATAACGGTGGCCACGTCCGCCACGCGGATGACGGCCCCGTCGGAGGTCTGCCGGATGACGATCTTCTCGAAATCGGCCTTCGTGTCCGCAAGATTGTTGGCGCGCAGCTGCACGCCGCCAATATCGGTGCGCACCGTGCCGGAGGAGAAATTGATGGAACTGACGCGCACGGCCCGGACCACATCGTCGAAGGTCAGGTTGTAGCGGCGCAGGGACTCCTCGGAGACCTCAATGGAGACTTCCTCGTTCCGGGTGCCCACCACATTGGACAGGGCCGCGCCGGGCAGAAGCGCAATCTCGTCGCGCATGCGTTCGGTGGTGCGTTTGAGCACCCGCTCGCTCACATCGCCGGACACCGCGACATAGATGATCTGTGAGCGGGCAAAAATCTCCTGGACCCGCGGCGGTTCGATATCGGTTGGGAAGGTGGCGATGCCGTCGACGCGGATTTTCACCTCATTGATGAAATCGCCGATATCGACACGCGGATAGGCCTCGATCCAGACCTGGGCGAAGCCTTCGCTCGCCGTCGAGCGCAGGCGTTCCACATTGTCAAGATCGGCAAGAGCCTCTTCGATGCGCAGGACGAGTTGTTCCTCGACCTCCTGGGGGGCGGCGCCGGGCCACGCGACAGTGACCTGAACCCAATTGAGCCGAAAGGTGGGGAACACCTCCCGCTCCATGCGGAAAAAGCCAAGGGCGCCGGCGATAAAGATGCCGACCATCAGCAGGTTGGCGGCGACCGAATTGCGCGCCCACCAGGTCACGAGACCGGTCATGGTGTCTCTCCTTCGCCGGCCGTTCCGTCACCATCCATTGGTTCGGCCCCGTCTTCGAGGGGATTGATTTTCAGGCCCGCCACCGCTCCCTCAATGGCAGACACCACAACCCGCTCCCCCTCTTCAAGACCGCCCGACACAACGATCCGCTCCGCCTCGGTGAAGGCGACGTCGACGGTGCGGAACTCCAGGCGCTCCACGCCGTCGTCATCCGGGGTCACCACATAGACGATGTCGGCAGTCCGCAGGGCGGTGCGCGGCACGACGATCATGTTCTCCACCGGCGGGCCGGGGATTTCCGCCGTAACGAACAGGCCGACCGCGATGGGGACCCCGTCGTCGGCGCTCGCGCCATAGGGGTCGCGCACTTCGCAGATGGCGTTGAGGACGCGGGTCTGGGGATCAAGGGCGCTGTCGGTTCGGGCGATCTGTCCGATCCAGGAGCGCATTTCGCCGGCGACCGTGGCCGTCAGGCGCACGTCGGGGCCTTCACCGCCCGGCGCGTTGAAGCCGATGGGCAGGCCCACAATGCCAAGCTCCCGGTCCGTGAGGGGCAGGCGGATCTGGACGATTTCACTCGAAAAGATCCGCCCGAGAATGTTGCCCGGGCTGACCACCTGGCCCACATCCGCGATTTTGGTGCGCACACGCCCATCGAAGGGGGCGATGACCCTGGTGCGTGACAGGTTGAGTTCGGCGATGGCGAGATCGGCTTCGGCCGCTTGGAGCAGGGCGCGCCGGGTGGCCAGCTGGGGCTGGCGCAGGGTCAACGGCGAGGCGTCCCCGTCCCCCAGTTCCTCCCAGTCCCGGGCCGCCATATCGGCTTCGGCGGATTCGCGGATCAGGTTCTGGCGCGCTTCGGCGACACGGGAGCGGGCCTGCACCACGGCCAGTTCATAGTCGGACGGGTCGATCTGGAACAAAAGGTCGCCGCGCTTGAAGGCGCCGCCGGGCTCGAAATTGCGCGCGATTTCGACAATGCGGCCGGCGACCTGGGGCACCACGTCGATTTCGCGCAAGGGCCGGACCTCGCCTTGTGTGATGACCTTCGGGATCACCGTCATGCGCTTGGCCCGGGCCACGAAGGCCGAGACCGGGCGCTCCTCGGCCTCCTGGCGTTCCGGTTCCGGCCTGTTGGAGTTGATCGCGCCGACGGCGAACACGGTCAATCCGAGCACCAGGATCGGCCCCATGACGGTAAGGACCTTCCGGGAGAGAAGGAACGAGAAGGGGGACAGCAGGGACCTCAAAAGACCCATCAGAGTTCTCCGGTGACGCTGGATACGGGAGCGGGGCCAGGGGCCCGGGAGGGCGCGGTCTGCGCCGTGGCAAAGGGGGCGGCAAGGGCCACGTAAAGCAGGACCCGGTTGGACAGGCGCGTGCGCCGGATCGTGAGCAGGGACCGCTCGGCGGAAATCCGGCGGGTCTTGGCCTCCAGGAAATCGAAAATCGTCACGATGCCGTTGGCATAGTCCCGCTCGGCGAGGCGTTCGGAGGCGCGGGCCTCCTCGGCCGCCTCCGCCAGGTCAAATTCCTGAAGCGCGAGCAGCGTTTCGGCATCAAGGGCGTTTTCCACCTCCCGATAGGCCTCAAGGGCGGTATCCACATAAAAATAAAGGGCTTCTTCGGCCCGGGCGCGGGCGGCCGCGATATTGGCCCGCAGGCGGCCCCCCTGGAACAGGGGCTGCACCAACCCGCCGATCAGATTGCCGGCGATTTCCTCCGCATCGAACAAATCGCCCAGCGTGTTGCTCTCCGGGCCCAGGGAGCCGGTGAACGTGAGGCGGGGCAGCAGCGCCCTGCGCGCCTCGCGCACGCGCAGGCCCGAGGCGAGCAGCCGGGCCTCGGCGCTGCGCAGATCCGGCCGGCGCAGCAGAATGTCCGAGGGCAGACCGGCCCCGTCCAGGATCGGCAGGGCGGGGAGAAAGTCCGGATACTCCATGGCCGATGTGGGATAGCGCCCCAGCAGAATTTCCAGGGACCGGGCGGCTTCCCGTTCGGTCTGGATGGCGGCCGACAGGCGGGCCCGCGCGCTGGCCAGGTCGGTGCGTGCCAGGCGCAGATCCAGGCTGCGCGCCAGCCCCGAGGTAAAGCGGCGGGTGATCAGCCGTAAAGTTCGCTCCCGGTTTTCCACGTCGCTTTCGGCCAGCAGGGTCTGCTGGTGCGATTCAATCAGCGTGAACCATGCATTGGCGACCGCGCCGGCGATGGACAGGCGGAAGTCGCGCAGATCCTCCGTAAAGGCCGCCTCGTCGGCCCGCGCGGCGCGGGCGCCGTCGCGCACGCGGCCCCAGATATCGGCCTCCCAGGTGGACTGGAGGGACCAGGACAGGGACGAGACACCAGTAGTATCCGGTCCGCCGCCGAAATCCGTCGACACGCGGGAGCGCGACCCATTGGCGCTGGCATCGAGCGTGGGAAAAAGGCCAGAGCGGGCAATGCGTGTGCTGGCGCGCGCCGCGTCAACGCGGGCGGCGGCCTGGGCCAAATCGGTGTTGTAGGCGAGGGCTTCGGTGATCAACGCGTCAAGGCGTGGGGAGGCGAAGTCCTCCAGCCAGTTCATGGTGATGGGCTGGCCGGGCGCGGCGCCGGCGCTCGGGGCGGTCCAGGCATCTTCCGGCGCGCCAGGCAAGGGCGCGTCCTGCACGTCCGGCTTGATGGTGCAGGCGGCCAGGGCGGCGGCGAGGGCGAGCGGAAGGGCCCACGGTTTTATCCGCCGCGCGGACCTGCCCGTGTTTCGCGCGCCCTGTTCCGAATGCCTTGTATCTTGCACGTCCCCAGCCCCGTCACGACCAAGACCGAGGGCTTGCCTCGCGGTTTGCGCCCCCGTCGATGGGCCCGCGCGCATCCTCACCTCCACGATCCATGGTCCCGCCAGACTACCGGCCTCGCGGAATAGGCACTAGCAAATATGACCTGCGGCTTTGTCGGGTCGCGCAACGCCGCGCAACGCCTTGGCTTGGGATAAAATGCAGTGAATTAAAGGGCAAATTGTTGGGGCATTCGCTTTGACTTTCACGAAAGTGTATTTTTGCTGTGCAAATAAAAAGTATCGAAAATTCGAGAGGAGACACAGCGACGACGAAAATGAGATCGGCTAGCAGATTTCTATCTCCATCAAGGAGGCTACCATGACTTCCTCACCTGTTCTCGTGAGCTATGCGCTCTACGGTGTTCAAGATGTAGCCAATTTGCTCGACGGCGTGCTTGAAACGCCGTCAGTGAACAATATGAAAACATCCTACGAAACCTTGACCGGCAAAGACCTCCCAAAGGGTGCAAAAACGCGCAACTTTTATAAGGTCTATGAAGGTACTCCTCTCAAGCTAGACAGCGTTTGCAAGGCTCTTGACGTGATCAACACGCTCCGGGTCGAAAAAGGCTTGCCTGAGGTTGCCTATGTCGACGTGATCGTGGGCGCAGAGCACTACCTCAAGGGGTTTCAAAACGTGCTCAACATGTATCCCGCACTCCGTCAGCCCCTGGAGGATATCACAGGTCTTGAAGAAGAGCTGATCGACGAAATCAGCAAGAACCGCCGGATGCCGAAAGGTTTTGCGGAGTTCGTTCTGAAGGCCTTGATCCATGTGGCGCGGGAGCACGACGTGCCCTTCCAGGACCGCATGTGCTACCTGAGCGACAGCAAGCCTCACGGACGACGTAAGGAAGACGTCCAGGCCGTGCGGGGCATCCTGGCCCACCGTTATGTGCAGGATCCTTCGGTCATGCCGTCGATCCCGGGCACACCGGTGGCAACGGCCTCGTCGATCAAACCGGCTCCCCGGGCCAACGGCCAGGACAGAACCGGCCCTGCGGGCGCACCCGGTCATGCGCTCTCTTCCAGGCCGATCCAAGCGGTTGGCAGGGACTCGATCCATGGGCACGACGAACGGGATCCCATGGATATTCAACTGTCCCCAATGCCCGACTACGAAGAACGGGCCGAGGACACCATTGTGCCGGAGGAGGCCCTTGTTTGGGCCGCGCTAACGGCGCCGGATCCGCGTCTGGACGAAGAGGAAGACGCAGAGGCGGACACTTCGGAAAGCGGCCCCTTTACTCCCGAGACCGACTAAGTCGGAGCCTTTCGACCGGGATGGGAGTAAAAGCCGCACCGCGCGGCGTAGGCTCCGCCAGCCGAACTGAAGCGTAACGAACCACAACACTGCCAGTGCGACGCCGGCCCCCGCGACAAGCGGTTGGCCGGATGCCCCGCCCTGCGTTTCGTGCAGGGCGGGCGATGGATTGGCCCCGTCAGGGACCGGCCCCGTCAATCGGTGGTCTCGAGCACCGCGAAACGATCACCGTCCGCGACCGTATCCCCCTCGGCCACCAACACCTCCACCACGCGCCCCGCCGCCGGAGCCTCCAGCGGAATTTCCATTTTCATGGACTCCAGAATGACGACCGGAGCGCCCTCGGCCACCTGCGTGCCGGCCGGAGCCGGGATTTGCCAGACCTTGCCGGCCACGTCGCTGATCAGATCCTTGCGCATTGCCCTGGCCTCCCGTCACGGATTGGGCTGGTCGAGCTGTGCCGTGTCGAAGGCGATATGCCCCTGCAGCGCCAGCATTTCATCGAAGGGCGCGTCATAGCTCCAGGCCACATTCTCAAGTGTCTGGCCATCGACGGTCAGCGACCAGTAGCGCGCATCCCCCTTGAACGGGCAATGGGTCACAAGATCGGACGGGGTCAGCAGATCCATGCGAATATCGGCGATGGGAATGTAGTGACGGGGCGGGCAACGGCCCTCCAGCAGCAGGATCGCGGTTGCGCTCTCGGCGATGACGGTGCCCGCATGGCTGAGGCGCACCGGCGTGTCCGGCTCGCTCAAGGTGATGCTGTGGCGCGGATGTTTCAGGAAACCCGGGGCCGGATTGGTGCCGCTCATGTCGTCTCCTCGCGATTTTTCGGTTCTGGCTGGGCGCATGATTTCAGTCGGGCCTTTGGACCTTTGCAAGACCGGCTCAGCCATCCCATGCTGAAGGGCGCCCGCAAACCTAGCGGGCCTTGTGATGCCATGTCGAACAACCGGCCCGGTCGGCCGTGGGGAGCCAGTTCATGCACACCGACGGCGACGATCAGGATGATCCCGGCGGCCTCCCCGCGCGCCCGCACACCCGCCTGATCCATAAGGGCCGTCCGGCCCCGCACGAGGCCACCGGCGCGGTGAGCCCGTCCGTGACGCGCGCCTCGACTATCCTGTTCGACAGCGTTGAGGATCTGCGCCGGCCCGCCGATCTGGGGCGCACACCCTATGGACGGCGCGGCACCGGCGGCACTTTTGCCCTGGAAGAGGCAATCCTCGATCTGGAAGACGCCCCCGAAGGCGCGGCCTGCCGGCTCGTGCCCTCGGGCTTTGCGGCCGTGACGCTCGCGCTCCTGTCGGTGACGCAGGCCGGCGGCCATGTGCTCGTGGCCGACCATGCCTATGATCCGACCCGCGGCTTCTGCGACGGGCTGCTGAAGCGCTTCGGCGTCGAGACCACCTATGTGGATCCGCGCATCGGGGCGGACATTGCGGGCCTCATTCGGCCCAACACCCAAGCGATCCTCCTGGAATCGCCGGGCAGCCGGACCTTCGAAGTCATGGATGTGCCCGCCATCGTGGCCGTCGCGCGGGCGCGCGGCATCACGACCATGATGGACAACACCTGGGCGACGCCGCTCTATTTCAAGCCGCTGGTCCACAGTGTCGATCTGTCGATCCAGGCGGCGACCAAATTCCTGGGCGGCCATTCGGACGTGCTGCTGGGTTCGGTGACGGCGGCGCCCGGCCGGCCGGCGGCAGCCCTGATCCGCACCCACCGGCAACTGGGCCTGTGCGTGAGCCCCGATGATGCGTTTTTGACGCTGCGCGGCCTGCGCACGCTGGGTGTGCGGTTGGAGCGGCACTGGGCCGCCGGCCTCAAGGTCGCACTGTGGCTTGAGAGCCGGCCTGAAGTCTCGCGCGTACTCCATCCCGCCCTGCCGAGCCATCCGGACCATCACCTGTGGGCACGGGATTTCCTGGGCGCGACCGGGGTGTTCGGCGTCGTGTTGTCGGGCGGCACGGCGGCCCAGCGGGATGCCCTGATCGACGGGCTGCGCTATTTCGGGATCGGCTATTCCTTCGGCGGCTTTGAAAGTCTGATTGTGCCCTCCGATCCGCGCGACGTGCCGCGCACGGCCGTGCCCTTCACGCCGGAGGGGCCGGCCATGCGCATCCATGTGGGCCTTGAGGATCCGGGCGACCTGATTGCCGATTTAACCGCCGGCTTCGATCGCTTTCACGGGACCCGCCCCTGACCTCAGCAGACACAGATAGCACTCATGCCAAGGAGACAGACCATGACCAAGGCCGTCCGCCGTATGCTGATGACCGTGCTTTGCCTCGGCTTCGCCGCCCTTCCGGCCCGCGCCGGCACCCTGGAGGTCGTCAAGGAACGCGGCCGGCTTGTGTGCGGGATCAGCACCGGCGTGGCGGGCTTTTCGGAAGTCTCCAATGAGCGGGTCTATACAGGCTATGACGTGGATTACTGCAAGGCGCTTGCCGCCGCGGTGTTCGGGGACGCAAAAAAGGTCGAGTTCATCATCACCAATCCCCAGGAGCGCTTCACGGCGCTCCAGTCCGGTGAGGTGGACATCCTGGCCCGCAACACGACCTGGACCTTCAGCCGGGACACCAATCTCGGCTTCGATTTCGTGGGCATCAATTACTTCGACGGCCAGGGTTTCATCACCCGCAAGGCGCTGGGCGTCGCCGAGGCCAAGGATCTCGACGGCGCGCGCATCTGTGTGCAGACCGGTACCACAACGGAGTTGAACCTGGCGGACTGGTTCCGCACCAGGGGCCTCAGCTTCGAGACCATCGTAATTCGGACCTTCGATGAGGTGCGCACAAACTATCTGGCTGAATCCTGCGATGCCTATACCTCCGACGTTTCGGGCCTGGCGGCCCTGCGCACGACTTTTCCCAATCCGGACGCCCACGTCATTTTGCCTGACCTGATTTCCAAAGAGCCCCTCGGACCCCTGGTGCGCGAGGGCGATGACGCCTGGGGCGATATGGCCCGCTGGACCCTCTACGCCATGATCCTGGGCGAGGAACTGGGCATCACCCAGGCCAACGTGCCTGAGTTGCGGACCTCCTCGAACAATCCGGAAATCCGCCGTCTGCTGGGCGTCGAGGGGGAGTTCGGCGGTTATCTCGGGGTCTCCAATGACTGGGCTTTCCACATCTTGAGCCAGGTGGGCCATATCGGCGAGGTGTTCGAGCGCAATCTGGGCGAAGGCAGCCTTTTGAAGCTTGAGCGGGGGCGTAATCGGCTCTATACGGATGGTGGCCTCCTCTACGCCCCGCCCATGCGATAAGGCGCGCGCGAGGCCGCGATGATCAGCCCGCTTACCTTACGCCGGATCGCGATCCAGGCGGGAGCCCTTGCCCTTGTGGCGGGCCTTGTCTGGGCCGCCGCCACCACGGCCGCCGCCAATCTGGAGGACCGCGGCATCGCGAGCGGCTTTGCGTTTCTCGGCCAGCCGGCGGGCTATAATATCGGCTTTACCCTGATTGACTTTCGCCTGGATGACAGCCATGGCCGGGTCTTTCTGATTGGGGTGCTGAATACCCTGTTCATTTCCGCGCTTGGCATCGTTATCGCCACGGCGCTCGGCCTGGTTCTTGGTGTGCTGCGTCAGGCCGGCAATCCGCTCATGGGCGCGCTCGTTAAGGCCTATGTGGAGGTCTTGCGCAACATTCCCCTGCCGCTCCAGGTGCTGTTTTGGTACGGGCTCCTCCAGGCCTTGCCGACCGTACGGGAGGGCAGCCTCTCCCTTGGGGGCGTGATCTTTCTGAACAATCGGGGGGCGGAAATTCCCCGGCCCCTGTTTGCCGAAGGCGCAGCCGATCTGGCGCTCATTGCCCTGGTTTGCCTGGCCCTCGGTCTCATCGGCGCGCGTGTCTTGGCGCGGTCCCCTCGACCCGTCCTGCGCTGGAGCCCGCTCCTTCTCCTCGGTGCCGCCGGTATCGCGCTGGGATATGGTGTCACGGGCATCACATGGGATGTGCCCGTGCCCGGACGGTTCAATTTTTCCGGCGGCATCTCGATCCTGCCGGCCTTTGTCGCTCTGCTTGCCTCCTTGAGCCTCTACACGGCCGCCTTCATCGCTGAAATCGTGCGCGCGGGGCTTGAGGCCGTGCCGAAGGGACAGCGCGAGGCGGCCCTCGCGCTTGGTTTGCCCGATGGTGTGGCCCTGCGCCGCATCGTCCTGCCCCAGGCCTTGCGTGTCATCGTCCCGCCACTGACGAGCCAGTATCTGAACCTGACGAAGAACTCCTCGCTCGGGCTGATCATCGGTTATCCCGACCTGATGGCCACCTTTGGCAGCACCACGATGAGCCAGACGGGCCAGTCCATCGAGACGATCTTCCTTGTGATGCTGTTCTATCTCGCGGTCAGCGTCCTGATCGCCCTGTTCATGGGATGGTACAACCGGGCCCTTGCCCTAAAGGAGCGGTGAGCCATGGCCCACGCCGCATCCCCGTCCCAATCGGCCGTCTTCCCGGCGCGCGCGGACGTGCCCGCCGGCGCCTATCCGGACCTGCCGCCACCGGCGCCGGCTATTGGCCCCCTGCGCCGCCTCATGCTCGGGCTCTTCGGCTCCCCGGCCAAGGCCGTGCTGACCCTCGCGGGTTTTGCGGCCCTCGCGCTCACCCTGCCGGATCTTCTCGCCTGGAGCCTGTGGCAGGCCGACTGGAGCGGGCAAAGCCGCCTTGCCTGCACCGGGGAGGGCGCCTGCTGGGCGGTGATCACGGCGCGCTGGAAGCTGTTCCTTTATCATTTCTACCCGGATGAGCAGTCCTGGCGGCTGCTCCTCGCCGCGCTCGGCCTGCCGCTTGCCGCCGCTCCGCTGTTGTGGTGGGACATGCCGGCGCGCCGTGCCGCACTCATCTTTGCGGCCCTTTATCCGCTGCTGGCGATTTGGCTGATCGGCGGAGGTTTCGGACTCGCGCCCGTCAGTACGTCCCTGTGGGGCGGGCTGATGCTCACTCTGATCCTGGGCGTCACGGGCATTGCCGCGTCCTTGCCGGTCGGCATTCTCCTCGCCCTGGGGCGCCGGTCGGATTTGCCGGTCCTTCGCATGCTGTCCATCGGCTTCATCGAGGCGGTACGCGGCGTGCCGCTGGTGACGATCCTGTTTTTCGCGTCCGTGATGCTGCCCTTGTTTTTGCCCGAAGGGCTCAACACGGACAAACTCGTGCGGGCCGTTGCAGTCATCATCCTGTTTTCCTCCGCCTATATGGCAGAGGTGCTGCGCGGCGGCTTTCAGGCCATCCCGAAAGGGCAGGGGGAGGCGGCGCTCGCCCTCGGGCTCGGCCAGGCCTTGAGCCTTTTCCATGTGGTCCTGCCCCAGGTCCTGCGCATTTCGATCCCCGGGATCGTGAACACCTTCATTGGCCTCTTTAAGGACACGAGCCTTGTGTTCTTCGCCATCGGGCTTGTGGAACTTGTTGGCGCGGGCGAAACGACCCTGACCAACCAGGCCTGGATCGGTCTGAAGACGGAGGTTTACGTCTTTACCGGCCTTGTATTCTGGGTCATCTGCTTTGGCATGTCCCGCGTCTCGCGCGCCATCGAGGCCCGCCTCGATCCGGGAAAGGAAAGATCATGACCGAGCCCCTGATCCGCGTGACGGGCCTGCACAAATGGTTCGGGGCCTTCCATGCCCTAAAAGCCGTCGATCTGGAGGTGGCGCGGGGTGAGCGCATCGTCATTTGCGGGCCCTCCGGTTCAGGCAAATCCACGCTGATCCGCTGCATCAACCGGCTTGAGGGGTTTCAGCGCGGCACGGTCACCTTTGAGGGGCGCGAGATCGCCGACACACCGGACGCGGTGCGCGCCTTGCGCAGCGAAGTCGGCATGGTGTTCCAGAGTTTCAATCTGTTCCCCCATCTGACGGTCCTGGAAAACTGCACCCTGGCGCCCGTGAAGGTGAAGGGTCTTACCCGGAACGAGGCCGAGGCGCGCGCGCGCGCCCTCCTGGAGCGTGTGCGGATTCCGGAGCAGGCGGAGAAATTTCCCGGCCAGCTCTCCGGCGGCCAGCAGCAACGCGTCGCCATCGCAAGGGCCCTGTGCATGGAGCCCAAGGCCATGCTGTTCGATGAGCCGACCTCGGCGCTCGATCCGGAAATGATCAAGGAAGTGCTCGACGTCATGGCGGATCTGGCGGCCACGGGCATGACCATGCTGGTCGTGACCCACGAGATGGGCTTTGCCCGGCGCGTCGCGGACCGCATCGTCTTTATGGATGGCGGGGAGATTATCGAAGAGGCCCCGCCGGAGCGCTTCTTCGACGCGCCGGACCATGAGCGGACCAAACTGTTCCTGAGCCGGATCTTGCGCCATTGAGGCAGGCGCCCATGCGGCATGTGAGGAGTGCGGAAATGGCGAAGGTTAATGTGTGTTATACGCCCGCGGATGAGGACATGGCCCATGCCATCACGGCCCATCTGACGGTGCGCGGGATGTCCGTGTCCGCACTGGCTGCTCCGTCGACGGCGCACCCCGACGGCCTTCAGATGAGCGAAGGGGCCGGCGCCGTCATCGTCCTGTGGTCCGCCCGTGCGGGCGCGGGCCCCGGCATGCGGGCCCTGAAACAGACCGCCCTCAAGGCCTGGGAACGGGGCTCGTTGGTGCTGGTCCGCGTGGACGGGGCAAGTTTGCCGGTCGGCATCACCGATCTGCCCACGGTGGATCTTGCCGGCGATGCCATCCCGGAACCGTCCGCGCGGTCCGTCGCCTGGCACACACTGGATGCCCAAGTCGACGGGCGGATCGCGACGCGCGAAGCGGCCGATCACATACCCCCGACGCCGAGCCTCCGGAAGACGCCATCGGCCCGGGCGACGCCAGTCCTCCCGAGGAAAGCCGTCCGCCGCGGATCCTTGGTGGCCGGTGTGCTTGTCCTTGGCGTTCTCCTGTCGGGTGCCATCGCCGCCTTTTACTTCGTCGGGGCGCCCGGGGAACGGGTGGGCGAGACGCATCAAGAGACGCGAACGCCCAAATCCCTGTCCAAAGACCCACAGACCCGAGCGCGGGAGAGGAGCGGCGAAGACGGCCTCCTCGATCGCCGCAGGGAACGCGGCGAGGTCGTTGATCCTCCGCCGCCACCGGTGGAAAGACCGTCGGTGTGGCGGATCGCCGTGCCGGCAGCCGTCCTGGTGGTCAGCATCGGTCTTCTGATCGGGCTGCGGCTGCGTGGACACCGGCGCCGCGCGCCCATCGAGCACCGTCGCCCCGAGGCGGACCTTGCCGACGGATACGATGTGTTCATCTCCTACAGCCGCAGGGACGAGGGGCGGGTCTGGCAGATCGTCGAGGCTTTGCGCCGGGAGGGGCTGACGGTCTGGATCGATACGCAGCAGCAGAGCGAGGAAATCCGCTATGGCGGACGCATCGTGCGGGCCATCCGGGTGTGTCGTTCCGTGGTCCTCATGTGTTCGGCGCAATCTTTCCAGTCGGACCATGTGGTGCGCGAACTCTACGTCTCGGGGGACTACAAAAAGCCCTTCATCGCCGTGCAACTCGACCGGACGGAGTTTCCCGATGATTTTCAGTATTTCCTCTCCGGTTTCCCCCGGGTGAGTACGGACGATATGCGCCTGCCCGAACTCGCCGCCGCCATCAAGGGCCTGTTGCCGTCCACCCTGTGATCCGTGTCAAAACTGGTGACCCGGCGGCATGGGAGACGGAAGAGGCGGGCCTTCCACACGCGTTCCTGCGAGGGTCACCAGCGACGAAGCAAACCGGAGCCATGTGCTGTGTGCCTGCGCTCCATGCCTTAGACCAGCGGGCGAGAAATCCGGATCAGTCTGTGTCCAGCGTGCTGCTGCACCGTTTTTGTTGCGCTCACGCGCCGCCACCGGACTTGTTGGGGCGCTCCGCGAGGGCGGCGCAACGGCGCCGGGCCGCGGTCGCGGCCTTGAGTGCGGTGCGAATTAATCGCCCGGCACTCTAAACGCTCCGCCCTCTCACCCGGCTCCGTCACGAGGCC
>CAYYTT010000042.1:22830-25442 GCA_964474635.1 uncultured Alphaproteobacteria bacterium
TAATCGCCCGGCACTCTAAACGCTCCGCCCTCTCACCCGGCTCCGTCACGAGGCCCCGGCTCCGTCACGAGGCCCCGGCTCCGTCACGAGGCCTTGTCACACCCCTTGATGAACAGACCCAAACAAAAAGGGCGACCCATGATGGGCCGCCCTGTTTTGTCTGTGGCAAGATCAGCGCCGGATCCCGAACCGATGGCGCGGGACCCGGCGCGATGAGTCTTACATGATGGAGATGCTGTCTTCGGTGAGGAACTCCACGTCGTGGTTTTCCAGCACGATGGTGATGGCGTCGAGGGTGATGACCGTGTTGGCTCCCACTTGCTCGGCGCTGTCCACCACGATGGACGCGGTCAGCGTTTCGCTGAAGTCCACGAAGCTCAGGACATCCGAACCAAAGGCCATGTCGTCCTCGCCCACGGTGAAATCCGTGATGGTCTTGATGCCATCGTCGGCCGCGGAGAAGGTGAAGGTGTCGGCGCCCATGCCGCCGGTCATGGTGTCATCGCCGCCCAGACCGGCGATCACGTTGTCGCCGTCATTGCCGATCAATTCATCGGAGAAGGCCGAACCGGTGATGTTCTCGATGGAGATCAGCGTGTCGGACTGGACAATGTCGAGACCCAATTCACCGTTCACGGCGAAGGCCAGGAACTGCGTGAACTGACCATCCGAGTTGAAGTTGTTGTCGGAGACCAGAATGAGGCTCTGGCGACCGTCTTCAAGCTCCGGTCCGAAGGTGACGCCCTCGATATTGTCGAGCGTGATGCCGAGATCACCGAGATCCGCCAGCAGAGCCTTGGACGCCGGACGGAACGCCCCGGCATCCGGCACCGAGGTGCCCGTCACGTCCGTGGCCTCTTCGATATTGGCCAGGAACAGCCGGATCTCGTTGCCCTGCCCCGCGGAGAAGGACCGCTCCACGGTAAGGAACTGGGTGTCCGAGAGGGCCAGCGCTTCCACAAGGCCGTTGGTGGTGAAGCCGTCTTCAGGCATCGCGGGCTCGGCCACCGGCTCGGTCACATAGATGAACTCGCCGGTCGCTTCCCCGGTTTCCACATCGTAGCGCACGAAGCGGGAGGGGCTGCCCGTCTCGGTATCCGCACGCGAACCGTCCTGCCACAGGGCGTTTTCCGTCGCGGCGAAGGCCGTCTCGCCGTCGCCGGTCAGGGTCAGGCTTTCGAAGGCCAGGTTCTGGCGGATGCCGGAGCTCTGGTCTTCCGTCGGGGCAAAGCCCTCGGGCAACGCGAACTCGCGAATGAATTGGCCGGCGACCGTCATCTCGCGGACGAACGGATCGATCAGTTCATTGGCATTGCCTTCGCTGGCCCAGAACAGGGTGCCCGTATTCGGGTTCACCCGGATGGCTTCCGGATCCACCGTGAAGGCCTCGAAGATCGCATCGTCGTCGTCGAGCAGCGTCGTGGCCGCGTTGAAGGTCACGCCGTCGAAGCTCTCCGCCGACAGATCCAGGGACAGGTTGTAGAAGCGGGCCGGGTTGATCGAGGACTGGTCGTCCGAGATCGCAAAGAAGGTGCCGCTGGCCGGATCGAAATCGATGCCGGAGAGGCCGCCCACTTCCGTGCCGCCGAAGGTGAAGCCCGTCGGCAGCGTCTGCTCGCCGATGAACGCGATGCCGCCGCTGGCTTCCGTCTGGATGGCCGAGCCGAGACGCAGATCCACGGAGACGGCCCCGTTGGCGGAACTGAAGTCCGCCGTGTCGTTGCCTTCACCGCCCATCAGCGTGTCATCGCCGCCCCGACCGTCGAGCGTGTCGTTGCCGCCATTGCCCAGGATCAGGTTGTTGCCGGCGTCGCCGCGCAGCACGTCGTCGCCGACATTGCTGCCCGACAGGTTCTCGATGTCGATAAGGGTGTTCGGACCGGCTGTGCCCGCGGCCAGATCGACCGTGAGGCCCACGGGCGCGGCGTTGAAGAGGGCAATGTCGATGCCCTCGCCGCCGTCATAGACGTCGGCGCTGCCGAAGCCGTGAATGGCATCATCCCCGGCGCCGCCGCGGAGGATGTTTTCCTCGTTGTTGCCGAACAGGGTGTCGTTGAAGGCCGTGCCGATGACGTTTTCCACATCGACAAGGGTGTCCTCCAGGCCTTCCCCTTCGGCAAAGCGGGCGGTGCCGACTTGGCTCGGCGTTCCCATGCCCGACGCGCTGTTGACGTCCAGGTCGACGAAGATGCCGGCCTCAAGGCTGGAATAGTCGGCCGTGTCGATACCCGCATCGCCGATGATGAGGTTGGTGCCCTCTCCGCCGATCAGCAGGTCCATGCCTTCCCCGCCCAGCAGGGTGTCATCGCCGAAGCCACCGCTCAGCAGATCGTTGCCCTCGCCGCCGGAGAGCAGATCGTTGCCGTCCAGACCGAACAGCTCATCATCGCCCGCCAGGCCGAACAGTCGATCATCCCCGGCATCGCCGACCAGCTCGTCCGCTCCGTCGGTGCCGATCAGCAACAGACCCGGCACTGGCGGCAGGACCGTGTCCTCGTCGACCTCATTCAGATTTTGAATGCGGGTGTCGAGGGCGGCCGGTGTGTCTTCTTCGGCAAAGGGCATGTCGGAGAAGTTCACGGCCAGGAACTCGGCGAGGGCGTCTTGTTCAG
>CAYYTT010000043.1:0-25011 GCA_964474635.1 uncultured Alphaproteobacteria bacterium
TGAGGCTTGGCGAGGATGGGCTTTTTATACGGTGTTGCGATCTTGCAAATCATAGTTTAATCACCAGGCTGATCTTACCGGAAGTGTCGAAGCATGGCCGACACGCCGGCAAGTGCATGGTCGAGCGCCTTCAACGCATCGCCCTCCGGCTGGCGCATTTCTATCGAAAACCAATGCCCATATCCACGCCGAAGGAGCGCGTTCGAGACATCGCGCAGGGTGTCGGACTGTGCTGGCACCGGGCCAAGATCCGGTTCGCTGATGTGCACGTGAGAGACCTTCGGCGCGATGGCGCTATAGGTCTCTTCCCACCCATCGATCTCCTCATTTACGAAAAGAGCGCCGGTGTCAAAGGTCATTGTGATCCCCGCATGGGCCAGTTTGCTGACAAAGCGTGCCGTGTCTTCCGTCGTCGTCAGAAAATTCGTCCCATAGACAGCCGGCACCGGCTCAAGTGACAGACGGGTGCCTTCGTGCTGGGCACGGTCTCCAAGCCGCTTAAAAATGCTCGCCGCATGGTCTTCAACCTGTTCAGCCGAAAGATCGTCCAGATAAGTTCTATTTTTCGGTGACCCGAAAACGAGATTGGGAATCTCAAGGACACCGGCAAGACGAAGGCACCGTTCGATGCCCTCGATAAAGCGATCCTGCTGCGCGCTCGTCCCGAACATCAAAGCATCCGGCACGCCAAACAAAAGGGACTGCATCGACACAACATCGACACCGATGTTTCCCAAACGGGCCTTAAACCCATTGACCGCCTCCAAGGATGGCGCAAAGGGGTCATCTTCACCCTGAAAGGCGAGGCCCGGTGCGATTTCAAGACCCGTCGCGCCATGGCGGACCATGAGGTCGAGCGCACGGTCCAATTGATCCGGAGCCCAAGCAATATTCGACACAGCCAATTTCAAGGATTTTGCTCACTTTACAGAATTTTTGCGGCATCCCGGAACGGGGATCGGGTTTCGAGCGGGTGGGGCCGACCGGTCAACCGAAACAGAGGAATTCGGCGGTCATGGGAACGAAAATGCGGCCGCCTAAACTACCCCTTGCAACGCGCCTCGTCATGGCAATCGCCCTCTACCGACCACGCAAACTGTACCGACAACGCCAACGGTGCCCGTCCGCGACGATGCCGCGGGACCCTACAGGCTGGACGCTCCCCCGAATAGGCCTTTTGCCCAGGTCACCCTCGGGGGGGGCCGTCTTCAATTGGGGGGCCCGTCTTTTCGAACGCTTGAGCCCCTATCGCAGGAGGCCATTGACACGTACTTTCGCAAATTGGCCTTCGCGAGTTGGCCCTCGCCCGCCGGCCCTCGCGGAAGGGGGCGGTAAGTCCTGATTGTCGTTTTCCGCCAGGGAGTGCGCCCATGGATCGTTTCATTGGACTGTTCCTCGCCCTTTTGATGCCCGTGACAGCGGTCGCGGCCAATCTGACCGCGATGGACGAGGCGATCCTGGGCGCGATCGATCAACGCTTCGATGCGCAGGTGGCGTTCCTGGAAAAGACCGTCAATCAGAACTCCGGCACCTTGAACGTGGCCGGTGTCCGGGCGGTGGGCGAGATGATGAAGGGCCCGTTTGAAGACCTCGGCTTCAAAACCCGCTGGATCTCCATGCCCGCGGAAATGGGCCGGGCCGGCCATTTCGTGGCCACCCGCCGCTTCGGCGCCGGCGCCATTTTTGCCACCAAACGCGCGGCCCTCTTCCTGCATGACCTGCTGCACGCAGTGCAACCACACGGTCCCCAGTAAGACGGTCCCCAGCAAAACGGGCCCAGCGAGACGGGCCCCAACGATACAGAGCACAGGGCCCCTTAGTGCAGCGGCACATGTCGATGATTCAGTTTCATGCCGTCATGGCGAGCAAAGCGAAGCCATCCAGGGCAACGAAATCCGGAGCCAGTGGCCCTGGATCGCCGCGCCGCCCAAGAGCGGCTCGCGATGACAAGCTGCACCATCTGGATGACTCAATGCACTAGGGGTAAGCGTCATGGAGCAATTGCGACGGGTTCCCCAGGTCCAGGCCTTGCTCGAGACCGGCGAGGGGCGCTCCCTCATCGCGCGCTACAGCCGCGCCGAGGTCGTGGAGGCCATCCGGGGCGCCTTGGATGCGGTGCGCAGCGCCGTGCGACAGGACGCTGGACGGCCGATGCCTGATTTCTTCGCGCCCCCCTTCTTTGAGCGCCTGGAGGAACGCATCGCCCTCGACCGGCGCGCCCGCCTGCGCCGGGTCATCAATGCGACCGGCGTCATCATCCACACCAATCTGGGCCGCGCGCCCCTGGCGCCAGAGGCCCTCCACGCCATTCAGGAGACGGCCGGAGCCTATGCCAATGTCGAACTTGACCTGGAGAGCGGCAAACGCGGCTCGCGCCATGCCCTGGTCGAGGATCTGATCTGCACACTGACAGGCGCTGAAGCCGCCCTCGCCGTGAACAATTGCGCGGCCGCCGTTCTGGTCTGCCTGTCGGGGCTTGCCGCCGGGGGCGAGGTGGTCGCCTCGCGCGGCGAGTTGATCGAGATCGGCGGTTCCTTCCGCATGCCCGACGTCATCGCGCAAAGCGGCGCGCGCTTGCGCGAAGTGGGGGCGACGAACAAAACAACGCTCACCGATTATGAGCGGGGCATCGGTCCGGACACGAGGGTCCTGCTCAAAAGCCACACGAGCAATTATCGCATTGTGGGCTTCACGGCGGCGCCGGAGCGCAAGGCGCTGGCCGCCCTCGCCCACCGCCATGATCTGCTGCTGGTGGAGGATTTGGGCAGCGGCGTGCTCGTCGATCTGGCGCCCTTCGGGCTCGGTGATGAGCCGGTGGTGCGCGATATCCTGGCGACCGGCGTCGATATCGTCACCTTTTCGGCCGACAAGCTGCTCGGCGGGCCCCAGGCGGGCATCATCGCCGGGCGCCGCGATGTCATCCAGCGCCTGAAACGCCATCCCCTGGTGCGGGCCATGCGGGTCGACAAGCTGTCCCTGGCGGCCCTTGAGGCCACACTCCGGCTCTATCGTCCGCCCCATGATCCCTTCAAGATGGTCCCGGTGCTGCGCATGTTGGCCGAGGATGTGGCGGCGGTGGATCGGCGGGCCCATATCCTTGCCCGGGCGATCCGCGAGTGCACCCGGTGTTCCGCAAGGGTGGAACCAAGCATCGCCCGCGCCGGAGGCGGTGCCCTGCCGCAGCAGGATCTGCCCAGCCTAGCCGTCGCGGTCGCGGCGCCGGACCGTGCGCCGGAGGACCTGGCCCGGGACCTGCGCAGGGCCGACCCTCCGGTGATCGGCCGGCTGACGGATGGCAAGCTCCTCCTCGATGCGCGTACGGTGGATGACGGCGAGTTGCCCCTCATCGTGGCGGGTCTTGCCAGGGCCCCGGCGTGACGGCGTCCTGTCCGATCATCGTCATCGGCCATGTGGACCATGGCAAGACTGCGCTCGTCCGGGCCCTGACCGGTATGGAGACCGACCGCCTGCAAGAAGAAAAGCAGCGCGGCCTGTCCATCACCCTCGGCTTTGCCCACCGCACAACGGCGCGCGGTGTGCTTGACGTCATCGATGCGCCGGGCCATGAGGATTTCCTGCGCACCATGGTGGCCGGGGCCTCCGGCGCGCGGGCCGCGCTCCTCGTCGTCTCCGCGCCCGACGGGCCGGAGGCGCAGACCTTTGAGCACGTGGAAATCGCCTTACGGCTCGGCATCACGCGCGGCGTCGTGGCCCTCACCAAGGCGGATCTTGTGGCCCTTAATGACCGGCCCGCGCGGCATGCGGCCATCGCGGTGGCCTTGTCCGCGGCCGGATTGACGCCGGACACGCTGGTGTTCTGTTCCGCCAAAACCGGCGAGGGTCTCGAGGCGCTCGGCACGGCGCTTGACGATCTGATCGGGGACGACCTGATCGGGCGACCGGCCCCCGGATCGCCGCCCGGCGGCTTCTTTTTGCCCCCCGCCGGCTTCTTTTTGCCCATAGACCGGATCTTCTCCGTCCACGGAACAGGAACCGTCGTAACAGGCACCTTGCAGGGCGGGGATCTGACGCTTGGGGGGGGCGCCGCCCTGAATGGGGGCCGGGATCCGGTCGCGCTCCGCTCCCTCCAGGTCCATGGGGAAGACGTGGCGCTCGCCCGCGCCCATCAACGGGTGGCCGTGGGCCTGCGCGGGATTGCCGCCGACGGGCTCGCACGCGGCGACGTCCTGCACCGGGCCGGCGCCTATACTGGCAGCGAGCGGTGGCATGTGTGGATCAACCTGTCGGACCGGGCCCCGCGCGGGCTCAGGCATATGGACCGTGTCCGGATTATGCTCGGCACGATGAGCGAGGTCGCCGAAGTCCGCCTCCTTGACGGCGCGTGCCTTGCCGCCGGGCAATCGGGGCTGGCCGAATTGCGTTTGACGGCTCCGAAGGTGGCCCATGCCGGGCAGCGCGCAATCCTGCGCGCCCTCTCACCCGCGCAGACCTTGGGCGGTGCCCTCATCATCGATCCCGCGCCGCCCCCCTTGCGCCGGCGTGACGAGGCCTGGCGCGCCGTGCTCCTGGCCGCGATGGAGGACGATCCTTCGGGGCTGGTCCCGGCCCTCGCGCACCACGGACGAGGCCTTCTGAGCCAGGACGACGCGGCGCGCCTTTCCCGTACGCCGTTCGAGGCCCTCCGGACAAAGATCACGCCGCCGCTGATCCTTCTGGGCGAGACGACTTGGACCCGTGCGGAGGATATGGCGGTAGCCTGCACCGCCTTGGAAGAAACGCTCAAGGACTATTTCGCGCGCCATCCCTTACGTCTGTGTGCGGCCCCGGCGACCGTCAACACCGGCTTGGGCCGTGCCGTGCCGCTCCCCTTGAGAGCCCTGGCCGAACAACACCTGATTAAGGCCGGCCTCCTGGAGCGCCGCCGACAGGGCCTTGCCTTGGCCGGCCGGGATCCCCTGGCGACGGCTCCCCCCGATATGCAGGCGGCTTTCACGTCCCTTGAAGACGCGATCCGAGGGTCCGGTCTGATGCCGCCCGACCGGCCGGACCTTATGATCACGAACGCAGACGGCGGCGCGCTCCTGGAACTGCTTGTGGACCGGGACCGGGTGCTGGCGCTCTATAATCACGCCTTGCGCCGGATGATTTATCTTCATACGGATGTCATCGCGCAGGCCGCCGCGCATCTGCGCACCACCTTTCCCCCGCCCCACCCCTTCAAAACCGGCGAGGCGCGGGCGGCCTTGAACACAAACCGCAAAGTCATTGTGCCCCTGCTTGAGCATCTGGACAGCGCCGGCGTGAGCGTGCGCGACGGCGATCTGCGGCGCATGGCCGAACCGCCCGCTTGAGCCTATTCTGAGCGCTCTGGAGGTGACTGGAGTCTGGTGGCTTCCCCGGCCTTCAAAGCCGCGGACGCGCCGAACAGGTGCGTGGTGGGTTCGATTCCCATCCACCTCCGCCGTTTTTGGCCTCACGGCGCCGCGGGCGCCTCCGGCGGGGCGGCCTGACCGGCCGTCGCCCGGTCGGGCGGGTCGGGGTGTGGCCTCACGGCGCCGCGGGCGCCTCCGGCGGGGCGGCCTGACCGGCCGTCGCCCGGTCGGGCGGGTTGGGATTTGGCCTCACGGCGCCGCGGGCGCCTCCGACGGGGCGGCCTGACCGGCCGTCGCCCAGTCGGGCGGGTTGGGATTTGGCTTCAATGCCCGGCGGCGATGTCCGCGCCCGTCCTGCGTGACGCTGCCGAAACCATTCACTCCGGCGGGAAGTCTTTCAGGAGTTGGCCGAGGACGTTGTCGGCGTTGCGGCCGTCAGGAGTATTGTTGGTGAAGTCTTTCGTGGCCGTGACGGTCCAGACCGGCTTATTCGCCTCGAGATCGACGATGGTGATGGTCATTTTGCCTTCGTCGGCCATGTGCGCGAGGGGGTCGAGACTTCTTTGGCTATAACCAGAGCCCGAGACAACCGCCACGCCGCGTCCGCGCGGGCCCCTTGCGGCGGTGCCGGATACTTCGCTGGGGGCGTAAATCGACCGATCCATGGAATCGATGACAACGGTCTGATTGAGGCCCGCCACGACTCCGACGCCGAAATCGGCATCCGCCCGGTCTTGGACCTCGACATAACCCTTGCTCAGCATTTCCTCGCGGACCGCCTGTTCGGCCGCGGCCAGGGCCGCCTTGGGAACGCGCACATCGCCTTCCACCTTCAACGGCTGGTCTCCCAGCCAGACAAAGGTCTTGTAGTCGCTGAAGTCGTGGCCCTTGTCGTAATCGACAGCAATGTCAGCACCCGTGGCACAGGCCGACACAGCAAACGCAACCCAAAGCACAGCCAAAAACCGCATGACGTCCCCCAAAAGCCGGTCAATCCATGGCACGAGACTTAGCCTAAAGCCCGGTGAACCGCCAGCATGAACACCGCCACCCGCGCCTTGCGTGCCCTGGGACAGGCGCAGCAGCCCCCTTTGTTTGAAGCTGTCATTTTGGGTTTGAAGCTGTCATTTTGGTCATAACAACGCGGCCCGACGATCACGCGGCATTGCTTGCGCGGCCCTAAAGGTTGCGGCACGCTGGGGCATCATGACCCAGAACATGCTCGCCTTTTCCTTGAAAGATGCCGCCGGCGCGGCGCGAGAGGTGCCCAGCGGGCGCCCGGCGCTGGTGTGTTTCGTGAAGATCGATTGCCCGACCTGCGCCATCGCCGTTCCGGTGCTGGAAGCCTTCCACAGGGCCTATGGGGCGGCCTGCGATGTGGTGCTGCTCGACCAGACCGGCGGGAATGGCGGCGGTTTTGCCGGTCAGGGGGGGCTGACCGTGCCTATCCTTGATGAGTCGGCCTGCAAATTGTCCTTCGCTCAGGATCTGGAGATGGCGCCCACGGTGCTCTTCACCGATGGCGACGGAACGGTTCGCGCCCGGATCGAAGGCTTCGTGAAAAGCGAGTGGGAAAGCTTGGGCCGGGACATGGCGTCGGCCCTGGGCGAGGCGCCCGCGCAGGTGGACTGGGACGCCCTGCCGGACTGGCGCCCGGGCTGCGGCTCGAAACATCTCGATCCGGCCGTGTTCGCCAAACTCCAGGCCGAAGCCGAGGGCAGCCCCTTGCGCGCCCGCCGGATCGACATCGCGGCCAGCGACGATGTGCACGAATTCATGTTCGACCAGGGCTTCTCGGACGGCCTGCCGCTTGTCCCGCCGACGCCTGAACGGGTCCTGGCGATGCTGTCCGGCACCCGGCGCGATCCCCAGGACGTCGTGGCCGTCATGCCGCCCAATATGGGCGAGGCCACTGTGGAGAAGATCGCCGTCAATGCCGTCATGGCGGGCTGCAAACCGGAATACCTGCCGGTCGTGATCGCCGCCGTCGAAGCGGTGTGTACGGACGCCTTCAACATTCACGGGGTCATGGCCACCACCATGGGCGCCTCCCCGGTGATGGTGGTCAACGGACCGATCCGCCACCGGATCGGCATGAACATGCAGCTTGGGGCCCTCGGCACCGGCAACCGGGCCAACGCCACCATCGGACGGGCCCTGCGCCTGACGGTGCGCAATGTGGGCGGGGCGCGGCCGAGCGGGACGGAACGCTCCACCCTCGCCAGCCCCATGAAGTTCACCATGTGCTTTGCCGAGTGGGAGGAGCGCAATCCCTGGCCGCCCCTTCACGTGGAACGGGGCTTTAAGGCCGAGGACTCCGTGGTCACCGTCTTTGCGATGACGAGCGGCCCGGTGCTGATCGTCGATCAGGAATCGCGCGAGCCCGACCAGGTGGCGGGCTCCTTGGGCCTGGGGCTGGAGGGCGTGTTCCTGCCCAAGATGCGCGGCGCGCCCATCGATGCCCTTCTTGTGGTGTGTCCGGAACATGTGGACACGCTGATGCGCGGCGGCAGCGGTTACACCAAGGAACGCCTGCGGGCGCGCATCCAGGAAGTCACGCGCAAACCCATGCGCACCATGGTCGAAGACGCGGTCTCGGGCGCCGGCCTGAAACGCGCGGCCGTGGCCAAATACACCGAGGAACAGCTCGACCGGCCCATGCCGAAATTCGCCAGCGAGGACTTCATCCACATCGTCGTGGCCGGCTCGGACGCCGGGAAATTCTCCGGCGCGTTCCATGGCTGGGCCACGGGAGACATCGGCTCCGCCTCGGTCTCCCAGAAGATCGAGGATTAATCCGCATCTCAACAGAACCGAAAGGAGGCGCTGCTTGACCACCATTCTCGACCCCACCGACGAACGCGTGCCCGTGGCGCGCCGCCTGGCGGAGCGTCCGCCGGCGATCAACGGTGTGGTGGGCCTGCTCGACATCCGCAAACCCCGGGGCAATGTGTTCCTGGACCGGCTGGAGAGCCTGTTCGCCGAACGCCTGCCGGGCGTCACGGTGAAGCGATTTACCAAGCCCACCTTCACAAAACCGTGCCCGGACGATCTGCGCCGGCAGATCCGGGACGAGTGCAACTTCGTCGTCGAAGCCCTGGCCGACTGAGGCTCCTGCACGACATGCAGTATGCATGACACCGTGTGGTTCGAAATCGAAGGCACGCCCGCCGTGACGGTGGCCTCCAGCGAATTCGAACAAGCCGCCATCGCGCAGGCCACGGCGCTCGGCCTCGCCGAGGCTCCGTTCCTTCTGGTGGATCACCCCATCCAGGACGCAACGGATGCGGAAATGCACGCCAAGGCCGAAACCGTGATCGATGCGGTCATCGCAGCGCTGACCAAACGCTGACATCGCACGACCGCTCCAAGCGATTCGACACCGCGAACCCCGAACGGACCCCATCCGTTCGGGGTTTTCGCGTGCCCGCTTCTTAAACTGTGGTCAGGAGCGACGGGTTTCTGCGGGTTTGGCGTCAACCTTACGGCCACGGGGCCTTGTTCCGCCCGGGACGATTGGGGATAAGGGCGTCCTGATTGGGGGCGCCCGCTGGCGAGGGCCGCCGCGACACGATAAGATGTGAAGCATCGGGCCCAAGACAGGTCCGCCAGCCGAAATTGGAGTTCGTACCCCATGACCGTTCCAACCGGTCTTGCCGCCCAATTGCGAACGACGCTGACCTCGGCCCCCAGTTCCGCCACCTCTCTGCTGGCCGCCGACCTGCCCATTTATGATCTTGACGGGATGTCCTACGTCGCCGTTGATCTCATTGCGGCGGCGACGGACGATCCCGTGCTCGACACCGGCGCCGCGCTGCTTGGCACACTCGAAGAGACCGTGGGCATGATCAACGGCGCCTCCTATGGCCGGGTCGTCAGCGGTCTTGTGCCACTGGTTGAATTGGATGCCATCGATGCCCTGACCGGCGCGACGATCCAGGCCGCGTCCCTGGGCTACGCGGCCAGCAATGTGGGATCCGTCACGTCGCAGGACCGGGCCGCGCTCGAAGTCGACGCGGCCTCCTCGTCCTTCGGCGTCGATGGCAGCGGCGTCAAAATCGGCATTATTTCGGACAGTTTCGACAGCCGCGGCGGCTACGCATCCGACATCGCGAGCGGCGATCTGCCCGCCGATGTGGAAATTCTCAGCGATCTGTCCGCCGGCTCGGGCATCGATGAGGGCCGGGCCATGGCTCAGCTCATCCATGATATTGCGCCGGGTGCGGATCTTGCCTTTGCCACCGGCTTTCTGGGCCAGGCCAATTTCGCCGCCAGCATTCAGGCCCTGGCGGACGCGGGCGCCGACATCATTGTCGACGATCTGGTCTATTTCGCTGAGCCGTTCTTTGCCGATGGGATCATCGCCCAGGCGGTGACGAGCGTGACCGACCAGGGCGTCACCTATTTCTCCTCCGCCGGCAACAGCGGGAACAATTCCATCGCCGACGTGTTCTCCGGTTCGGGTCTCCAGGGGGCCCGGGGTGAAATTCACGACTGGGACGAGGGCGCGGGCGTCGATACCGAGTTCAACTTCATTCTGCCCGGCAACAGTCAGACCACCCGGATTATTTTGAACTGGGACCAGGCCTATGCGAGCACCTCGCTCTCAAGTCCGGGTTCCGCGACCGATCTCAATATCTCGCTGACCGTTGACGGCGAAGTGGCGCTGACCCGGCAGTCCAACAATCTGGGCGGGGATCCCATCGAGATCCTCAGCGTGACGAACAGTGGCAACGACCTTGAAGTCGGGCTCCAGATCGAGCGCTTCGCCGGTTCCTCCAATGACGATTTCAAGGTCATCTTTTTGACCAATGGCCCATCGGTCCAGCCGGTGGACAATCTGGAGCAGTTCGGACAAGGCACCGTGTTTGGCCATGCCGCGGCCTCCGGCGCCATTGGCGTGGGCGCGGCCTTTTACGGCGATACGCCGGCCTTCGGCGTTAATCCGCCGCAACTGGAGAATTTTTCCTCCGTCGGCCCCGTGTCAATCCTGCGAGACATTGATGGGAATGCCCTGGCGAGCCCGGAGATCCGCGACGCGGTGGACATCACGGCCAGCAATGGCGGCAACACGACCTTTTTCGGCACCGATATCGGATTTGATCCAGATCCGTTCCCGAACTTTTTTGGCACGTCCGCGGCGGCGCCCAATGCCGCGGCCGTGGCTGCCCTCCTGCTTGAATTCGACCCCACGCTGACCCCCGCCCAGATCGAGGCTATTCTCGAAGATACCGCCATCGATATGGACAATCCGTACACCAGCGGTTTCGATGTGGGCGATGATATCGGCACCGGCGCAGGCCTCATCCAGGCCGATGCCGCGCTCGCCGCCCTGGCGGCCCAGGACTCCCCGCCGCCCGAGCCCACGGTCGTTGGCGTTGACGACACGGCGCAACTCGCCGAGGACACGTCTGTCACCCTCGACGTGCTCGCCAATGACTCCGATGCCTCGGACGACACACTCTTCCTGGCCAGTTTCGGGCAAGGCAGTTTCGGGACCGTCACCCGGGATGACAGGGGAACCGCCGGCGACACATCCGACGACCGGCTGGTGTACACGCCAAACCAGGATTTTTCCGGTACGGACAGTTTCTCCTATACCGTCTCCGGCACACCGTCGGGTCAAACGGACACCGCCACCGTGTCGATCACGGTGACGCCCGTGAACGATGCCCCTGTGGTCACACCGGCCCGGCTTGACACGGACGAGAACACCAGTGTCGTGGGCTCGGTTCTGACTGGCCCCGCCCCCACGGCAAGCGACCCGGACGGTGACACGCTGACCGTGACCGAACTCAACGGGGATGCGGCCGCTATCGGCTCGGCCACTGTCTTGTCCTCCGGTGCGAGTGTCACGCTCAACGCGGACGGAACTTTCACCTATGATCCGGGCACGGCTTTCGCCAGCCTGACCAGCGGACAATCCGCACTCGACAGTTTTTCCTACACGGTCGATGACGGCGCCGGCGCGAGCACGACGGCGGTTCTCGAGATCCTTGTGGCGGGGCTTGAGTCCGCTGGTGACGTGCTCGGTACGAATGCCAATGACGATATCGAGGGCACGGACGGCGATGACCGGATCTTTGGCCTTGCCGGCGACGACACGCTCCTTGGCGGCCTCGGCAATGACAGCCTCGAAGGCTCGTCCGGTCAGGATCAGCTGTACGGCAATTCCGGCGACGATACGCTGATCGGGGGCTCGGGCGATGACTTGCTTGAAGGGTCTTCGGCCGCCGACGACCTCGACGGCGGCGCGGGCGTCGACACTCTGGACGGCGGTTCCGGCAACGACCGGCTGGGTGGCTCATCGGAGGCCGACACGCTTTATGGCGGCTCGGGTGACGATACCCTCTCAGGCGGCTCGGGCGACGATGTCCTTGACGGCAGTTCGGAGGCGGACAGTCTCGACGGCGGGTCGGGCAACGACACCGTCATCGCCGGGTCCGGCAATGACACCGTGGCCGCCAGCACGGGCAATGACAGTGTGGACGGCGGCACAGGAGACGACAGCCTTGATGGGGCGTCGGGCAATGACACCATCAATGCCAGCCTGGGCAACGACACCATCGATGGCGGCACAGGGGACGACAGCCTGGACGGCGCTTCCGGCAATGACAGCATCAATGGCAGCGTTGGCCGGGATGTCGTCGACGGCGGCACCGGCAATGACACCGTCGACGGCGCCTCGGGCGAGGACACGGTCAAGGGCAGTGTCGGCGATGACAGCATCGAAGGGGGAACGGAGAACGACGTCCTCACGGGCGACAGTGGCCGGGACACCCTCGACGGCGGCGCGGACAACGACACCCTGACAGGCGGCACGGAGGCGGACCGCTTCGTCGTGTCGGGCCTGTTCAATGACGATCTGATTGTCGATTTTGAAGCGGGGCTCGATATGTTCGATGCCTCCGGCACTTTCGGAGTTTTCACGGATTTCGACGTGACGGGCGATGGGCGAATCGATGGGGCCGACAGCGGCGCCACGGTGGCAATCGTGTCGGGAACCGATCTTCAGCTCACCTTTGTCAACGGCACGGTAACCTTTGCCGGGGTGAGCGAACTCGATGAGGCGGACACGAGCTTCTAGGGCGCCAATCGCAGCATGCCTGACCCCTTTCATGGCCCCGCCCGCCAAGGCGGGGCCACCGTTTTGCGCAGTCTTTGCCCCACAAAGGCTTGACCCGGCTGGGGCGCAAACCCGATCCTGCGCCAAGACTTAAAAGCGGTGGAACCAGGCCCTCGCGCCGGCACCGCCGCCGACACCCCGCGGGGAGTCCCATCCCAGGGTCATTCACGATGCTGACCAAAGCCCGGCTCTATCTGGACACCATGCGGCACCTGCGGCCCGTGCAGATTTACGGACGCGTTCTCAAGCGCGTGCTCCGGCCAAAGGCCGATCTGACCGATCTGCCGCCCGTGGCGCCGCGTCATGGAGCGTGGGCCGAACCGGTGCGCCCGAACCAGTCCCAGTTCGGGCCGGGAGAAGTGCGTTTCCAATCCGAAACCGGACATGTCCGGACTGCGGATGACTGGGCCGCGCCGGGCCACTCCCCCTTGTGGGCCTACACCCTCCATTACTTCGAAGATCTGGTGGCCGATGGCGCGGCGAGCAGGCGCGCCTGGCACGACGCCCTGGTCCAAGACTGGATCGATCGGCACCCGCCCCTGTCCCAGCCGGGTTGGGCCCCCTACCCGCTTTCCTTAAGGATCGCCAATTGGATCATGGCCATCCTGGACGGATGGGACGCGCCGGAACCGGTGTGGGGCAGTCTGGCGCTCCAGGCCCACATCCTCGACCAGTCGGTCGAGCACCATCTGCAGGGAAATCACCTGCTCGCCAATGCAAAGGGTCTTATTTTCGCGGGGCTCTTTTTCGACGGGCCCCACGCGGCACGGTGGCTGGCGCGGGGCGAGGCCCTCTTCAAGACCGAATGGGCCAAGCAGATCCTGCCCGATGGTGGCCATTTCGAACGATCGGCCATGTACCACGCCATCCTGCTTGATGACCTGCTCGATATTATAAATCTGTATACCGCGTATGAGGTTGCGGTTCCCTCCGCCTGGCGGCAGCGGGCCTTGCGCATGTTGGACTGGCTCGGCGCCATGTCCCATCCCGATGGCGGATTTGTCCTGTTCAACGATGCCGCACTCGATGGCGCGCCCCATTACAACGCCCTTAAGGCATATGCCGCACGCCTGGGGCTTGAGGGCGCCGCCACGACCGCCACGGACCACATGGACCTCGTGGACCTGGCGGATACGGGTTACGTGCGAGTCTCTGGCCGTCACTACACGGCCTTTCTCGATGCGGCACCCATCGGCCCTGACTACATTCCAGGCCACGCCCATGCCGATAGCTTGACCTTTGAACTGTCCGTCCACGGTAAGCGGGTCATTGTGGATGGAGGGACCTCCACCTATTGGGACCCGCAGCACCGCGCCCGCGAACGCGGTACGGCCGCGCACTCCACACTGGAGATCGATGGCACGAATTCAAGCGCGGTCTGGGCCCAGTTCCGCGTGGGGGAACGCGCGCGGATCACGCACCGGTCCGTCGAACAGGAAGGCACACGGACGACCGTGACGGCGGCCCATGACGGTTATGCCAAACGGCTGGGCGCGCCGCGCCACAAGAGGCAGTGGATTGCCCATCCCGACAGCCTGCGCATCATTGATGAGGTGTCGGGGCACGGCGCCCATGATCTTGCCGTGCGGTTTCACCTTGCCCCGGATATGAGCGCGGTTGAGGACGATGGGGGCATCGTGGTTTTCCGCAATGGGGCGCAGTCCCAGCCCAGCATCCGCTTGATACCCGCAAAATGCGCAACCTGGACGATTGATGACACGCTTGTGTCCAGCCGTTTTGGGCAACGCACGCCGAGCAAGGTCATCGTTGGGCGGATCGATGGCGCTGCCCTGCCGATCACTTTGGCCACGCAATTGCGCATGGAAGGATCCGAGGGCTGAGCGGCGTACCGGGCCGGGACAGCCCGCGGTGCGGGCACCGCCCTTGTGTTTCCGGTTGGCGCAGGTGCAACGATCCGGCTCAGCGCGTTGCGAGTTCATGTCCAAGCCAACCTTGAAAATGTCTGGAAAATATCGGAGACGACGGGGGTCTGTCGCGTGGACCTTGCTGGACGCGGCGCCTTGTCATGACGTCCCTGTAACAGGTCGGACAGTCGAATGCGTATTTTGGTTTTGACAGACCGGTTCGTGCCGGAAGTGACCGCCGTGCCGGCGCGCACCCTTGCCCATGCGCGTGAATGGCGCCGGCAGGGCCATGAAGTCACGGTCGTGACCTGTGCCCCCAATTTTCCCAAAGGCAAGGTTTTCGACGGATACAAGAACAAGTGGCGCCAAATCGAGGATATGGACGGCATCAAGGTGATCCGTCTGTGGAGTTACATGGTCCCCAACGAAGGGCGCTGGCGGCGGACACTGGACTATATGAGCTTCATGGTCAGCGCCATTGTTCAGCACCGCAAATTTCCGGACTATGACATTCTCGTCGCCAGCTCGCCGCCCATTTTTGTCGCCATTGCCGGGGCGTTCATCGCCTGGCTGCGCAAGAAGCCCTGGATTTTCGAGCTGCGCGACCTGTGGCCTGCCTCCATTACCGCCGTCGGCGTCTCCAAAAGTCCCGCCTTGCGTTTTGTCGAACATATGGAACTGACGCTTTACCGGCGCGCGACACGGGTCATGGCCTTGACACAGGCCTTCAAGACCGATCTTGAGGCCCGGGGAATCGACCCGGACAAAATCGACATTGTGACGAATGGGGTTGATACGGAGCAATTCGAACCCCGGGGACGCGACCCCGACGTCCGCCGCGCGCTCGGTATTCCGCAAGAGGCCTTTCTGGCCGGCTATGTGGGCACGGTGGGCCTCGCGCATGACCTGTCGACTTTGGTGCGGGCGGCGCACCGCTGCGCCGATGATGAACGCATCCGGTTTTTGGTGATGGGCGAAGGAGCCGAACGCCGTCAGGTCGAGGATCTCGCTGCGTCCCTGGGCCTGAAGAATATTGTGTTCCACGATTTTGTTCCCCACACGCAGATCAGCCGGTACATCGAAGCGCTTGACCTGTCCATCGTCCATCTCAAGCGTGACCCGCTGTTCAAGACGGTCATTCCCTCAAAGATTTTCGAGCATATGGCGCTTGGTATTCCCATACTGATGGGCGTTGAGGGCGAAAGCGCCGACATCGTCGAGGCCTGCGGCGCGGGCCGCCTGATGACACCGGGCGATGATGAGGCAATGGCGCACGCCGTCCGCGCGCTGGCCGATGATCCGCAGGCACGCGCGGCCATGGCCCACGAGGCGAAGCTCGCCGTGCGCCAGCGTTTCGACCGGCGTGTTCTGGCCCAGCGCGCGCTGGTCAGTTTCGAACGCGCCGTCGAGACGGGGGCGGCAAACCGCGGCGAAAAACAGGTTCCGGTGGTCAAAGCCAACTGAAGCCGAATCCGTTTTGCATACGGGGCGAGGACCAAACCTTTTGGGGTACTCCGCGCGCGCGGCACACTGGTGCTGGGCCGCCGTCGCGGCCTTAAGCGCGGTGCCGATTAATCGCCCCGCGCCCTAATGCTCTCGCCGCTCATCTCATTACGGAACGTTCATGCTGTCTCGCCGGGCCATCAGTGGTCGCCCGGACCTCGGCACCCGTTCCGAATCCGCACAGGATGGACCTTGCCAAACTGCGGCTAGACGGGGATGCCGCCGTGGCGGCGCGCGGCACCAAACGGGTTGCCAAGGTCACCGGAGCAGGCTAGGCCCCTTGGCATGGGTCGTGCGTTATCAATCGCTTAACGGGTGCGAGGCCCTGGCGCTCAGCTCTAGTCAGCTTTGAATGTGGCCGAATAAGCACAAACTTGAGATCCCGGGGGCTCACGTTTGCGTTTTTAGCTGACGGACTGGAAATCCAGTGTTAATCAACCGCTAATGTTTGTGTGGCGTTACATCCTGCGTTTGTGGACATGATGACCATGTATAGCCGATACGGGAAGCGGGCGTTTGATATTGCCGCTTCGGCCTTATTGTTGATCCTCATTGCTCCAATGGTTTTGGTCGTTGCCGTCGCCGTTCGGCTCTTGCTCGGCTCCCCCATTTTGTTCACCCAGTCACGCGGCGGGCACCATTGCGCCCCCTTCGACATGATCAAATTCCGGTCGATGACCGACACACGGGACAGCCGCGGCAATCTTCTGTCCGACGATCAGCGCCTCACACGGTTCGGCCGTTTCCTGCGCGCCAGCAGCATCGATGAGTTGCCACAACTTTGGCATGTCCTGCGCGGTGACATGAGCCTCGTGGGCCCCCGTCCATTCGTGATTGAATATATGGCGCTTTACACGCCGGAACAGCGTCGCCGCCACGATGTTCGCCCTGGCCTCACGGGCCTCGCGCAGGTCATGGGGCGGAACAATTTGAGTTGGGAAGAGAAATTCTCATATGACCTTGAGTATGTGGACAACGTCTCGTTCTGGCTCGACGTGAAGATCCTGCTCAAGACCATCGGCGTGATCTTTGGCCGGTCCGGCGTATCGGCCGACGGCCATGTGACGATGCCCAAATGGCAGGGCAGTGAGCAACACATTACAACCCGCACGGGCCCGTAAACCATTCCGCATAACAATGAACGGAGAAACGCGCCACCCTTCAGGTCGGCGCTTTTTTCTTACCCGCCGCAGACCGGCTCTTTGTAAAATTCCAGATCGATCAGCTCGCCCTTCAGCACAAATGTTCCGTAGTCCAGCATCACACGATCGGACACACCATTTGCATACAGATTGAAAGCGACCTGGTAATCGGGCAGGGCCGTTGCCCCCTGAGGCTCGAAATAGGCGAGCGTCACGGGCCATGACAGCTCGCCTTCTAATTGCTCCGTGTACCCCTCCTCATCCGGACCGGCGGACGGCTCCACGACTCTGGGGTCGCCGATGAAGCCCGTGACGCGCATGATCTGCCCTTCTTCATCACCGTCATAGACAAGATGCTGGATGGAGCGCGTCTTCTCGCGGGCCGCCGTCATCAGGCGCGTGGTCAGTTCGGTGGGGAACAAGGTTTCCGCCGGCAGATCGAGGCCCGTGCCCGGCTCCTCGCCGGAAAAGAGGATCTCGCCCGTCGCCCGGTCGGCCGTGCCGGCGGCGGACGCGTCCACCGTATCGTTGATCCGGTTTTCGATCGAAAAGCGCAGGCGACTGCCGTCGACGGCCTCCCAGGACGAAAAAGCCAGATCGGAGACAATGGCCTCGCCCTCGAACGGAACGAATTCGGTGACCATGCGTTGGTTGAGGGTCGCGCCGCCGCACGTCTTTTGCCATTCGAGCACGAAGCGTCCATCGGCTCGCGCAAAGCCTTCCCTCGCCGTCCCGGCCTTCGCCAGTGAAATCCGATAAACGGCGCGGTGGGAGGCAAGCCCCTCGCTCACCGCGTCAGTGGCTGCGGCCTTGTCCTCGTCCGCCCAGGCATGCAGACCGAGTGCCGCCGTCGTCAGCAAGGCAAGACCAAGACCGACCCGGGCCATGGGCCGGGCGGTCCAGGACGTCCGGCGCAATGCCGCATCATGCTGCTCGATCCCTTCCCCTTGCGTGCCGGGGTCCTTAGCGATGACAGGGCGCTCAGCGATGATCGGGCGCTTTTCAGACATCGACAGTTCTCTCCTCGCAAAGACCGGGATGCGCCGGGAGCGCACCGGTCGACGGCAAATCTGACCGGCTCAATCCGGCCATAACGGCATCTTTTGCCGACCCCTCAGAGCATTAGGCCTGGATTTCGGCCGCTTTGGGGCTGGCACCGCCATTGCTCCCACCAAACGTCGCCGAGCCAAAACGGCCCCGGCACAGACCGCCCTGGAGGAGAGTTTGCCATGGCCTTCCTTGCCGCGCTCACGGCCGAACGCCCCGCCCCCCGTTTCGTCCCCAGTGCCGCGGACGGCGCAACGCTCAAAGCGCTGGCCGAGGCGATTCTCGGCACTGTCCCGGCGGCGCTGCTGGATGACGAGACCGATCCGGCGAACCAGGAGGCCCAGCGGCTTACGGGCCTACTCTCGCGCGTTCTCGCCTATGCCGCCGCCGCGGACCGGACGATCGCCGAACAGCGGGCCCGAATCGCGGACCTGGAGGCCCAGTCCCGCACCGATCCGCTGACCGGCCTTCTCAATCGCCGCGGTCTCATGGCGGCGCTCGAACGCGCAGTTGCCCGCGCGAACCACACCCGCCATCACGGCCTTCTGCTTTATGGAGACCTGGACGGTTTCAAAACCATCAACGACCGTCACGGCCACCGGGTCGGCGATCTTGCGCTTCAGGCCGTCGCGGCCTGCATTCGCGGGCATGGGCCCATCACGGCGGCACGCCTCGGCGGCGATGAATTCACCATCATCGTGGAAGGGAGCAGCGCCGGCGACGTGGAGAGCCGCGCGGCTCAGATCATGCATGCCCTTGACGCGGTGCATCTCGCCATCGACGCGGATACCAGCATCGCCATCAAGGTGAGCCTCGGCACCTGCCCGATCGAGGCCGGCGCGGCCCCGACCACTCTGCTCGATCAGGCCGATGGGGCCATGTACCGGGCGAAGGCACGCCGGACTGGGTGCCCGCGGCGCTGACGCGCGCAATGGGGGACACCGTAGACATTCTCTTGTCCGCGCGGCGCAACGCTCCCTTTTCCAAGACGACGGCCTTGCCTAGAGTGGCGGCATGTTCGCGACCACCCTGGAGGCATGCCCATGACCAGCCGTGTCGAGGATCAGCTTCGCGCCCTGGGCGTGACGCTGCCCAAGGCGGCCGCACCGGCGGCGAATTATGTTCCGTATACCCTGGCCGGATCGCTCGTGTTCGTCTCAGGACAAGTGCCGGTCGGGCCCGAGGGTCTTCAATACCGCGGCAAGGTTGGGGAGGCCTTCACACTCGAAGACGGCCAGGCCGCCGCCCGCCTGTGCGCCCTCAACCTCCTTGCCCAGGCCAAAGCGGCTGCCGGCGGTGATCTCGACCGGGTGCGCTGCCTGAAACTGGGCGGCTTCGTCAATTGCACCCCGGATTTCGATCAGCATCCTGCCGTGATGAACGGGGCCTCGGATCTGATTGCCGAGGCGCTTGCGCCCCACGGCGCCCATGCGCGGTTTGCCGTCGGCGCGCCCGCGCTGCCCTTTAATGTCGCCGTCGAGGTCGACGGCGTCTTTGAGCTTCTCTGACACGATGGCGGAGCCAGATACTCCGGTGGACGGAGCAAGGACATCGCAAGCCGGCGCCCCGGACGGCATCGAAATCCAGCTTGTCGGCTCGATCACCGACATTCCCGAACGCGATTGGGATGCCTGCGCCAATCCGCCGGGCGAGGCCTTTGATCCTTTTGTCTCCCATGCCTTTTTGAAGGCCTTGGAACGGTCGGGATCGGCGAGCGCCGAGGAAGGCTGGGCGCCCGTGCATCTGGTCTACGCCAATGGTCCAGGCGCGGACGATCCGGGTGCCATTCAAGCCGTGATGCCCCTTTATCTGAAGGGCCATTCCTACGGTGAATATGTCTTTGATCATGCCTGGGCGAATGCCTATCACCGGGCCGGCGGTCAGTATTACCCCAAACTGCAATCGGCGGTTCCGTTCACGCCCGTGACGGGCCGGCGCCTTCTGGCGCGGCCGGGCAAGACGCGCGCGCCAGCCCGCGAAGCACTGGCGCAGGGCGCCATCGCCGCGGCTCGCAAGCTGAATGTTTCCTCGCTCCATGTGACCTTCCCCACCCAGACAGACTGGACACTGCTTGGCGATATGAGCTTCCTGCGCCGGCAGGACCAGCAATTCTGGTGGGAAAATCAGGGCTATGACAGTTTCGAGGGGTTTCTGGACAGTCTTGCCTCGCGCAAGCGCAAGAACCTGCGCAAGGAACGCGAGGCTGCCCTGTCGGAAGGCCTGACCATCCGCTGGCTGACGGGGTCCGACATCACGGAAGCGGACTGGGACGCTTTTTTCGCTTTTTACACGGACACCGGGGCGCGCAAATGGGGCACGCCCTACCTGAAACGCTCCTTTTTCAGCATGATCGGCGAGGCCATGGCGGAGCGTGTTTTGCTCGTCATGTGTTATCGCGACGGCAAGGCCATTGCGGGGGCCCTCAACTTCATTGGCGGCGACGCCCTCTATGGCCGGCACTGGGGCTGCATCGAAGATCACCGGTTTTTGCACTTCGAAGCGTGTTATTACCAGGCCATCGATTTCGCCATCGAGCGGGGTCTCAAACGGGTCGAGGCGGGGGCCCAGGGAGCGCACAAAATCGCGCGGGGCTATGTGCCCCGGCCGACCTATTCGGCGCACTGGATCGCGGACCCATCCTTCCGGGATGCCATCGACCGTTATCTGACGGCCGAACGCGACGCGGTGGAGGAGGACATGGCGGCGCTCGAAGCCATGGCCCCCTATCGCAAGGGCGATGCGCCCCCGGGCGGCGGCAAGGCCTGAGCGGGCGCGCATCCTGGCCCGCAACCCGGGGGCGCCCAATGCAAGGATAGGATCCATGCGTCACATCGTTCTGTGGCAGAACATCTTCAGCCCCCACCGGGAAGGCGAAGTGCGCGCCTTGATGCGCGAGCCCGGAACCACGGTGACTTGGATCGCCAAGACGGCCATGTCTCAAAAGCGCGCCAGTATGGGCTGGGACCCGGCGCACATTCCCGGTTGCGAGCAGATCGTCGATCCGGATGCCCGCACCATCGACGATCTTTGCGATCCGGCGGCGCGGAACAGAATTCACGTCCACACGGGCCTCCAGTCCCAGGGCTACGCCGTCGATCCCCTCCCCCTTTTTCTCAAGCGCGATCTCCTTTGGGGCAGCTTTCTGGAAAAGGGCAATATCATGGGGTGGAAAACGCCCCTGGTGCGCGCGAAATACCGCCTCCTGGGCCGGCGGTTCGGCCACCGGATCAGCTTCATGCTGGTGGCGGGACATACCGGCATGGACTTTTATCGCCGCGGCGGCTGGCCGACACACAAACTGTTCCCATACGGTTATTTTCCAGCCCCCATGGACCAGACCTTGTCCGCCTCGACCGACAGCGAAGGGAAGGCCGGCGCGGAGCACCGGATCATCTTCATTGGCGCACTGAGCCCCCATAAATCCGTCCACACCCTAATGACCGCTTTGGCGGCCCTTAAAGAGCGATCGTGGCGTCTGTGCCTTGTTGGAGACGGTCCGGAGCGTGAAGCGCTCATGAGCCTTGCCCATACGACCGGTCTGGCCGAGCGTGTGCAATTCGACGGTATGGTAACGCGGACAGCCGCGCTGGAGCGTCTCGCTCGGCAGGACTTACTTGTTCTTCCGAGCACCTATGACGGCTGGGGCAGCGTCGTCAACGAGGCCCTCATGGTCGGTGTTCCAGCCATTGCATCGGATGCCTGCGGGGCAAGCGATCTACTCCAGGAGCCTTTGCGCGGCGGCGTTTTTCCAAAGGGGGACGGGACATCACTCCAGGCGCTCATCGCGCGGGAACTGGATGGGGGCCGCCCCGGCGCGCGGCGGCGCGTGGCCATTGCGACCTGGGCGGACACTCTGCACCGCGTGGCGGCCGGCCGTTATCTCACTGGCATTTTTGACCACATACAACACGGAGCACCGCGCCCGGAAGGGGCGCCGTGGTCGGCCCAGACCAAACCATCCGACCACGGCTCGGTGTCCTCTCAGATCAGCCAGAGCGCGTAGTGTCGATGTGGACCCGAAGCGGCCGGCGCTGTGCCAAAAAGCCCACGCGAGGTCAAACGGCGCCCTGGGTCAAACGGCGCCCTGGGTCAAACGGCGTTTGCAAAACGGCTTTGCGCCCTTTTGCTCCGGCAACAACGATGCCATCGCACATGGCCCAACCACCAGCTCCTGGTTTTGACCCCTTCCCTTTGGATTGTGCGCCCACTTGCTATGTTATAACGTTGGAGCATGACGGCTGGGGCGCCATGCTTCCATCCACCGACCGGCGAAACGTTCTGTCTGTTTAGGACGGTGGAAGCGAAGCTGTTCACCGCGTCGCCTGTCGATGCTGGCCATCAAGGGAGCCTTGAACCGTGGATACGATCGAAGCTGTGCACCCTCGGAAACTTCCGGTCACCGTGCTCTCGGGCTTTTTGGGCGCCGGCAAGACCACTTTGATGAATCACATACTGAACAACCGCGAAGGCAAAAGGGTCGCGGTCATCGTCAATGACATGAGTGAAATTAATATTGATGCCGATTTAATCCGGGACGGGGGCGCAAATCTGAGCCGCACGGAAGAGAACCTGGTCGAAATGACCAATGGCTGCATTTGCTGCACTCTCCGGGACGACTTGCTGAAAGAAGTGCGCCGCCTTGCCGAGGACGGCCAATTTGACTATTTGCTCATCGAATCCACTGGGATTTCCGAGCCGCTTCCGGTCGCAGCAACCTTTAATTTCCGTACCGAAGATGGGGAGAGCCTGCTCGACGTATCGCGGCTGGACACAATGGTGACCGTCGTCGATGCGGTGAACCTTCTGCGCGATTACGCCTCCACCGATTTCCTCATCGACCGGGGGGAAGCGCTGGGAGAGGACGATAATCGCGCCCTCGTCAATCTGTTGGTGGAGCAAATCGAATTTGCCGACATTGTCATCCTGAACAAGATTGACGCGGCGACACCGGAACAAGTCGATGCCGCGCGTAAGATCATCCGCTCGCTCAATGCCGACGCGGAGGTGATCGAAACGACCATGTCGCGCGCGCCTTTGGACAAGGTCTTGAACACGGGCCTGTTCGACCACGAAAAGGCCGAGGAGCACCCGCTTTGGTTCAAGGAGCTCTATGGCGCCGCCGACCATACTCCAGAGACGGAAGAATACGGCGTGCGCAGTTTTGTCTATCGGGCGCGCCGTCCATTCCACCCCTTCAAGTTCAACGCCTTTCTCAACTCCGACTGGCCTGGGGTCATTCGTGCCAAGGGCATTTTTTGGCTTGCGACGCGACCTGAATGGGTCGGCGGCTTGAGCCAGGCCGGAGCACTGATCCGCCATGAAGGACAAGGGTTCTGGTGGTCCAATGTACGCAAGGAGTATTGGCCTACCGAACCGGAATGGCGTGAGCGCTTGAAACAAAATTGGGACCCGGTCCATGGCGACCGCCGTCAGGAAATCGTCTTTATCGGTACAGATATGGACGGGGAAGCGATCCGTCGGCGCCTTGACGGCTGTCTCGTCGGGAATGGCGAGGTTATGGACGTCAAGGCATGGAAAAAACTGAAAGATCCGTTCCCGGCATGGAAACGAGGGGATGAAGTATGAACAGGCCTTCCCCTTCTCCTCTTGACGGGCGTGACGTTGGAACGTTGCTTCAACACCCTGGCATTGAACTGTGTGACGATATTGATGGCCTTGCCGCCATTGGCAATCCTGACACTGATCTTGTGATCTGGCGGCGTCCCGAGCCGCTTTGCCTGAGGACCTGGCTGGAGCGGCTTGCGCCGGCAACTCTGCCCGATCTGCGTCTCCTCGTGCGCCCGTCCCAAACCCGCATGGCGCTCGAACCTCATTTCGATGCCCTGGGGGTACCCAAGGACGACATCCGCACTCTCCTGATGGACGACATCGAGGCTCTGGTTGCTGTGTTTTCACGCATCACGGACGTTGATTGCGTCGATGTCCGGTTGGAACCGGTCACCCATAATGCCTGCTGGAAATTCCACAGGGATTTTGTCGAAGCGCGGCTGCTGACGACCTATCTTGGGCCTGCGACTGAATGGGTGGAAAATTCCCATGCGGACCAGGCGTTGCGGGACCAGAAAGAGTATCAGGGGCCGCTGGAACGGCTGCGCACCCATGACGTAGCGTTCTTCAAGGGGCATTGTGCCGAGTCCGGAAACGGGATTGTCCACCGTTCCCCACCTATTGCCGGCACGGGTGAGACACGTTTCTTGCTGTGCCTGAACAAGCGATCCATCGCGTCACCAGAGCCCTGGCAAGGGGACGCGGCCACTCGCACGCCGTGAGCCCCTCAATGTTGCGCGTACAAACGCCCCTCGATGCGACAGCCATCACCCTCTCGGCGCTCTGCCTGATCCATTGTCTGGCCCTTCCCGTGTTGTCGCTGTCTCTGCCGGTCTTGGGTGCCTTGGCGGAGGCAGAATGGATACACCAGGTGCTGGTTATCCTGGCGCTACCCATTCCGGTAATCGCGGTGCTGAATGATCGTGGGCAGAGCGGTCGCTATGAATTCACCGTACTCGCGGCGGTATCACTGAGCCTGATGCTCGCGGCCGCCTTTTTTGAGCCACTGCATGACTTTGAGACAGCGCTCACAATCGTGGGCAGCACCTTATTGGCCGCGGCACATATTCGCCGCTGGATCTGGCGTCGTGCGGCCCGGCTCGCCAGAGACAGGGCTCTTGAGGATCAACCGTCCTGCCCCGCACTGCCGCTTGCCCCCGGCGTTGGTTCGCTGCCCTCAACCTGCCGGTGGTCAGCTATGCACTTCCCGCCCTCATCGCGATCGGCCGGGCGCGGTTCGAGTTGGCTCCTCCCTTCCCGCTCAATCCCGTTTTCTGGGTAAGGCAGGTCACCTGGCCACGGGTATCGCGGATTCTTCACGATATTCAACCCGCCTCCGGAGGCTACCTCGAGGCTGCCCCGCTCACCTCGTTTGTGACCATGGCCCTTGCTTCGGCGGGCCGATCGGACCATCCCGCCGCGGTGGA